>JBMYYE010000178.1:0-1792 GCA_049609065.1 Halocynthiibacter sp. | reverse complement strand
CTCTCGATCGCCGATGTTCCACAAGAAGATAGTGCGACCTATGACATGCTTTGCGTTGCAGATGCGGTTGGTGTGTTTCAAGTCGAAAGCCGTGCGCAGATGAATTTTTTACCGAGAATGAAGCCTCGTACCTTTTATGATTTAGTGATCGAAGTTGCCATCGTTCGCCCAGGCCCAATTCAAGGTGGTATGGTTCAGCCCTATATCAAAAGGCGACAAGGATTGGAAAAATCTGTACCCTTTGGTCCAGCGCTGGAAGCTGTTACCAAACGCACTTTGGGTGTCCCCCTGTTCCAAGAGCAAGCAATGCAAATTGCCATTGTTGGAGCCGGCTTTACACCTGCTGAGGCTGATCATTTACGCCGCTCAATCGCCTCGTTCCGCCGTATGGGCACAATCGGTAAGTTTCGTGATAAGTTTACGCAAGGTATGCGTGCAAATGGGTACAACCAAGAAGTAGCCGAACGTTGTTTCGGACAGATTGAAGGTTTTGCGGATTACGGCTTCCCTGAAAGTCATGCCGCAGCCTTTGCGATGCTAACTTATGTTTCATCATGGCTAAAATGCCATCACCCAGCCATCTTTGCTTGTGCACTATTAAACTCTCAGCCCATGGGGTTTTATGCCCCAGCGCAAATCGTGCGCGATGTGCGCGAACACCAAGTCGAAGTCCGCACCATCAGCGTGAACCATAGCGCATGGGATAACACGCTAGAGCGACGCATAGACGGCACACTAGCCTTGCGCCTTGGGTTTCGTCAGATCAAAGGCTTCAAAGAAGTGGATGCCGAGTGGATCATGGCGGCCCGCGGAAATGGATTTTCCGATGTTGAGGCCGTTTGGATGCGTGCGGGCATATCCCCCGCTGCATTAGAGCGGCTGGCCGAGGCGGATGCTTTTGGCGATATAAGTCTTAATCGACGTGATGCTCTCTGGCAGGTGAAGGCCATTCGAAGCCCGCGCCCGCTACCCTTATTTGATGACCAAATTGATGGGGAGGGAATTCAAGAAGCCAGCGTCGCCCTCCCTATGATGCATTTAGGTGAAGAGGTCGTTGAAGATTATGTTGCTATGCGCCTCTCGTTGCGGGCACATCCGATGGAGCTGTTGCGTAGTTCCTTTAGTGGATTAACCTCGCATATCGAGTTGCCCACGGTTCCGCTGGCGCGAACATCTGTATGCGGATTAGTCATCACCCGCCAACGCCCAGGCACGGCATCGGGTGTAATTTTTCTGACGTTAGAGGATGAAACAGGCGCTTCAAACGTGGTCGTGTGGCCCAAGGTCTATGAACGGTTTCGCCGAACAATCATGAGCGGACGCTTATTGAAAGTCACAGGGTACCTACAACGCGAAGGGATCGTGGTGCATCTGATTGCACAAAATGTCGAGGATATGTCACATCACCTGTCCAAACTGGGCCACCCAATGGACGACGTTATTGGCGAAACCCAAGTTCAGGTCGATGATGCGTCACGCCCGCGCAAACATCAAACACGCACCACACATCCCCGCGATCAAGCAAAGCGCCTTTTCCCAAGCAGGGATTTTCATTAGGTTGGATAATCCGTTTGTCCGCTGTAAATAGCAACGCCCCGAAGAGGTTACCCACGGGCGCGCCAAATTTCATTTCAAACTATAACAGGTCTATCGAATTGCATTTTCCAGCTCTTGATAGGCTGTTTTCCAGACGACCATGCCGTTTTGTGATTGGCTGATCGGATTCATTGCTTACGGTTACAGTGTCGGCAGTAGAGCACAAAAAAGCCGCCCATTGGGCGGCGTAATTGTA
>JBMYYE010000177.1:0-1803 GCA_049609065.1 Halocynthiibacter sp. | reverse complement strand
GGAAAATAGTCGCATGTGAAAAGCCCGAAGCACACCGCATGGCGCTTTGAAAGGACCAAATGTCAGATCAAGACCTTATGAAGCTCTATTCTGCGCAGATTTTATCACTGGCAGCAGACATCCCGCATACGGATCGGATTGCGGGGGCTGTCACCGTGAAAAAACGCGCGCCTGTTTGTGGCTCAACGGTTGAGGTGGATCTCATTGTGGAAGATGGGATCATCACCCGCTATGGACAAAATGTAAAAGCCTGCGCCTTGGGCCAAGCTGCCGCGTCCATTATCGGCAACGTAATCGTTGGATTAACCGAGGAAACGGTGCGTGAAGGCCGTATGCAGCTGTCGCAAATGCTTAAGGCCGATGGTCCTGTGCCCGCTGCCCCATTTGAGGGGTTTAAGATTTTGGAACCTGCGCGTGATTTCGGCAACCGTCATGCCTCAATCCTGTTGACGTTTGATGCAATTATTGAAGCGCTCGATCAAATGGGCTCTGCATAAAAAAACCGCCGCAAAATGCGGCGGTGAAGGTGTGAACGCGGTTTTATCTACCGAGGCAAAGTAGATGTCGACAAGACAGGCATATCATCATCGACTTTTGGGCTCAGGGTGCCCTAAACCGCCCACGAGGCAGTATCTCAGAAAAAAGCAGGGAGATAGAGCGCACCCACCAATAGAACCAATAATGCGGTCCCTCCTATAAGGTCCTCCAGAAATGTATCTGGGGAACGGGAGATCACTTTGGCGATATGATGTTTCATGATGTTCTCTTCTGTCTGCTCTTTGTTCCCTTAATGTTCACGTATTTTAACATGATGTAAAGAACTAAATAAGAACATTTGCGAACAAAAAGACTAACCGACTGAAAGTAAACGTAAGTTTTCGTCCTTTTTCATGAGCCAAAGGAGAACACGGACGGCGTCACCGCGTGGCGTTGTTAAATCCGGATCCTGCTCAAGCATATTTCGCGCATCCGTTTGCGCCACAGCCATGAGGGCCGCCTGATGCTCCAAATCCGCGATTTGAAACCGTGGAAGCCCCGATTGCGCCGTGCCAATGACATCCCCTGCCCCACGCAGCCGTAGATCTTCGTTCGCAATTTCAAACCCATCATCACTATCACGCATAATGGTCAGGCGCTTACGGCCCGTTTCGCCAATGCCAGATGAAAAGAGCAACAAACATGTGGCCTCTTGATCGCCCCGCCCGACACGACCACGCAGCTGATGCAGCTGTGACAGGCCAAAATGATCGGCGCGCTCAATCACCATAATGGTTGCATTGGGCACATCAACGCCAACCTCAACAACGGTGGTAGCGACCAGTACCTTGGTTTTACCCGCCACAAACTCCTGCATGGCGGCATCTTTTTCCTCAGGCGGCATTTGCCCATGCACAAGCCCAACATTGTGCGCCCCAATCAGACCTGACAAATATTTATACCGTTCGGTTGCTGCAGAAAGATCGCTAACTTCGCTTTCCTCCACCAAAGGGCAAATCCAAAATGCCTGTGTTCCTTCGTCGATATTGGCCTTAAGCCGTGCGGCCACGTCGTCTAGCCGATCCATGGACACAAGCGCCGTTTTCACGGGTTTTCGGCCAGCAGGCTTTTCATCCAAGATCGAAACATCCATATCCCCATATTGCGCCAGCGTAAGAGAGCGCGGAATAGGCGTCGCCGTCATCACAAGCACATCAACCGCGCGGCCTTTTTGCGTCAATTGGAGCCTCTGCTGTACCCCAAAACGGTGCTGCTCATCAATAATGGCAAGCCGCAGATCATTGTATTCAACCCCCTCTTGAAACA
>JBMYYE010000176.1:0-1995 GCA_049609065.1 Halocynthiibacter sp. | reverse complement strand
CCTTAGCTCAGTAGGTTAGAGCGCTTGATTGTGGATCAAGAGGTCCCCCGTTCGAACCGGGGAGGTGGTACCATTTACCCTTAGCGTTGTATCGATAACTTGCTGGCTTGCAGTTTTATCATAGCTGCTATGTGCAATAGTGTTCCATTCTTTCATTGACCTACGCGCCCCGCCCCCCTATTGGCTAGGTCTTCACACAGGATCGTGCTTTGTCTTTCGTATGGGTTTGAGGCAGCCACGCGCGCTCCCTATACATAGAAAAGAGTTCTCCATGACTAAATTTGAAGGCTTGCCAAAGCCCCTTGCCCGCGCGCTTACCGATCAAGGTTACGAAACGCTAACCCCTGTTCAAGAAGCCGTAAACGCCCCTGATATGGGGGGGGACCTTTTGGTTTCTGCGCAAACTGGCTCCGGTAAAACCGTGGCATTCGGCATGGCCATGTCTGTCGACCTCCTTGGGGATGAAGACATCCTTCCTAAGGCGGGCCGTCCATTGGCCTTGGTCATTTCCCCAACACGCGAATTGGCGATGCAGGTGAAATCCGAACTCACATGGCTTTATA
Organism: Halocynthiibacter sp.; assembly: GCA_049609065.1. Classification (GTDB taxonomy): domain Bacteria; phylum Pseudomonadota; class Alphaproteobacteria; order Rhodobacterales; family Rhodobacteraceae; genus JBMYYE01. The sequence continues at coordinate 1,432 of JBMYYE010000176.1, read as the reverse complement.
AGCACGCGAAATCACAGCTCGCTTCTTGTGTGGGGGGCATGGATACGCGGTCCGAAGTTCGCACATTGGACCGTGGCGCGCATATCGTTGTGGGCACCCCTGGCCGCCTTGTTGATCACATCAAACGTCGGTCACTTGATTTGAGCCAACTCGAAGTTGTCGTCATGGACGAAGCGGATGAAATGTTGGACCTTGGGTTCCGTGAGGACCTTGAATTTATCCTTGAGCACACCCCAGAAGAACGCCGCACACTTCTTTTCTCTGCGACGGTTCCGCCTGCGATTAATAAACTTGCCCAGACCTTCCAAAAAGACGCCAAGCGTCTCGAGTTGAAGTCAAAAAACACTCAGCACTCAGACATTGATTACCAAGCGTTGGTTTGCACACCCCATGATCGCGAAAAAGCGATGATCAACCTCATGCGCTTTCATGATCCACGTGCAACTGTGATTTTCTGTGGCACACGTGCTGAGGTTACGAACCTCTCCGCGAAGCTGCATAATCGCGGGTTCTCTGTTGTGTCTCTCTCTGGTGCCTTGTCCCAAGATGAACGTTCAAATGCGCTTCAAGCAATGCGCGATGGTCGGGCACGGGTTTGTGTGGCAACCGATGTTGCGGCACGCGGTATTGACTTGCCGGGCCTTGAATTGGTGATCCACGCCGATTTGCCGCAAAACACAGAGGCGCTTTTGCACCGCTCTGGCCGTACGGGTCGTGCGGGTCGCAAAGGGATTTCCGCTCTCATCGTGACGCTGAAACAACAAGGCAAAGCAAAGCGCCTTTTGAAATGGGCCAAGGTTGACGCCAATTGGCAAAACCCGCCATCCGCCGATATGGTGCGTGAACGCGACAAAGGTCGTATGTTGGAAATGATCGCAGATGATAGCCTTATGGCGCAAGTTGGCGAAGAAGACCTCGTCGCTGAAATCATCGAAAAAGCAAGCCCACAACACGTTGCGGCTGCGTTCCTTTCATTGTACCGCACAGGAAAATCCGCGCCAGAGGAACTCAACGAAGTGTCCGTTGATGGCGGCAAGCCCAAAGAAGAGCGTCCAAATTTTGAAAAATCCGTTTGGATTTCTCTTTCTGTTGGCCGTGACGAAAGTGCAGGACCTCGTTGGTTGCTCCCAATGGTTTGCGAAGCAGGCGGCATCAACAAGAAATCTATCGGCGCCATTCGCATCCAGCAAAACAACACCTTTGTTGAATTGAACGAAGACATTTCCGAAAGCTTCTTTGCCATGCTTGGCGATAAAATGACGCTTGAGGACCGTGTCGGCGTTGAACGTGTAGACGGAAAACCAGAATTCGAAGCCCGCCCAGAACGCCCACCACGTCGCAATGACCGTGGGGATCGCGGTGATCGTCGTGGTGGCGGCGGTGGTGGCTTTAAAGGCAAACCACGCTTTGACGATGATCGTGGCCCACGCAA
>JBMYYE010000175.1:0-2353 GCA_049609065.1 Halocynthiibacter sp. | reverse complement strand
AAAGAAAGGACCACCATGACCACGATCACCGATCCAGAGGTTCTTTCTTTTATCGCCCAATCTGAGGCGGCCTATCCGCCCGAGATGAAAACCGCAAGCATTGATAAAAACCGCGCCTTCTATGCCAAAATGTGCGCGTCTTTTGAGGCCCCATTTCCCACGGGCGTAACCTATGACGACATCACAATCGACACTATACCCGTTCGCCGCTACCGCAGGCAAAACACCCCCAAAGCGCGGCTTCTCTATATTCACGGAGGGGGTTTTGTCTTGGGCGATGTGGACAGTCATCATGGCATTTGCGGCGACATAGCCGATCGCACAGAGGTCGAAGTCTGGGCCCTTACCTACCGTTTGTGCCCAGAACATCCCTATCCTGCGGCGCTAAATGATTGTGATGCAGTGTGGCACGCCATGGGATCTGATCGGCCGCGTTTGATTGCAGGCGACAGCGCGGGCGCCACGCTCAGCGCGGCGCTCACCCACCGGTTTTCCCGTTTGGGTAAACCCCAGCCCCACGCGCAAATTCTCATTTATCCAACCTTAGGCGGGGATCGCTCACTTCCGTCTTATACGCAAAACGCCAATGCGCCTTTATTATCCACGGCGGATATGGATTATTATGAGGGCCTCTACAATGCGCCTGCGAATGATCCTGAAGGACGGCCTCTCTCGGCTGCGCACTATAAGGGGCTTCCGCCTACGTTTATCACCACCGCAGATATGGACCCGCTGCGCGATGATGGCGCGGTTTACGCCCAACGATTAAAAGCCGCGGGAACGCCCGTGATTTACCGCAACGAAGCCCAACTCCCGCATGCCCATCTTCGGGCGCGCCATGTCTGCACGCGCGCCAAAGAAAGCTTTGATGCCGTGATTTCCTATATCAATCAGCAGGTGGATTAACGGGCGGGAACACTTCATCCATAGGAATAGACCGCCCATCATCCCCCATTAGGCGCACATGTTTGCGGCGAATTTGCCGCGGTTCTGCGGCCCCCACAGAATGGGCGATGGTTTCGACCTCTTTAATCACGCTTTTTGCGTAATCTGCCACACGGTGTTTTTTCTCACGCACAACAAGCCCCTTTTGAAAGCGCGCGTCATGGGTGGTAATTCCCGTTGGGCAGGTATTTTTGTTGCACTTTAGCGCTTGGATACAGCCAAGGCTAAACATGAAACCACGGGCCGACACCACAAAATCTGCACCTGCGGCGATGGCCCATGCCACATCACCCGGATTGACCATTTTGCCGCTCGCGATCAAGCGCACCCGATCACGAAGCCCGTAACGGTTGCGAATATCTGCAACCCGTGGGAGCGCCTCACGGATCGAAAGACCCACGAGATCCATCAACGGCATTGGTGCAGCACCCGTGCCGCCTTCACCACCATCAACGGTGATAAAATCTGGACAACCCGCATGCGTTGCCGCCAGCTCCAAAAATCGATCAAGCGTCTCAAAACAGCCCATCACCGTTTTGATCCCCACAGGTTTGCCCGTCACGGTTTTAATATGCGCGATCAGATCCAATAGTTCCTCTGATGTGGCGGCTTCTTCGTGGCGGTTTGGTGAGATGCTACTTTCGCCCGCGCGAATGCCACGGATCGCCGCGATTTCATCGGTGACTTTTTCACCGGGAAGGATACCACCTTTGCCAGGCTTTGCCCCTTGGGCGAGTTTGAGTTCAAACATCTTTACGTCGGCATGTGCGGCCACGTCTTTGAGCTTGGCATCATTGATGCCGCCCTCTTCGGAGCGCACGCCGTATTTTGCGGTGCCAATTTGAAACACCACATCGCAGCCACCTTTTAAGTGATAAGGTGACAAACCGCCTTCACCCGTATTGAGCCACACCCCCGCTTTTGCGGCCCCTTTCGAAAGCGCGGTTATCGCAGGCGCCGAAAGCGCGCCGAAGCTCATGCCCGAAATGTTGAAAAAGGACGGGGCATGGTAAGGGTGTTTTGCATCCGGCCCAATCACCAAAGGTGTGGTTTTGGCAAACTGATCATCCAATGGCGGAAAAGGCGCATTTACAAAAATCGGCGTGCCCGCCACCGCCAAGTTGCGCGTTGAGCCAAACGCGACCGTATTGCTATGCCCTTCAGCGGCGCGTTCCACCCAATCGCGCTGTGCACGGTTAAACGGCATTTCTTCGCGGTCCATCGCAAAGAAATACTGACGGAAAAATTCACCAAGAGCACTAAAGGCAGATCGAAACCGACCTAAGACAGGATAGTTCCGCCGAATGGCATCTTTGGTTTGAAACCTGTCCACAAAGAACAAAACCACAACCATCAGCATCAAAAGTCCCAGCACAAAAATAAATCCGCGCGCCAGTAGCTCAATCGT
>JBMYYE010000174.1:0-2450 GCA_049609065.1 Halocynthiibacter sp. | reverse complement strand
TATTTGCAAAACGCCAACCTCATATCTGCTAAGTTACAGGGGGCTGATCTTTGGGACACAAGCCTGCGTGGAGCTCACCTTTGGCGTGCGAAACTACAAGGGGTGCGCATTGAAGGCACCAAGTTGCAAGGCGCCAACCTCATGAATGCAGAATTAGATGTAGACACATTGTTTCGCCCAGAGTTTCCCATACAGCTGGCTTGGAAGAACATAGATATCTCTGATATTGAAGTTTCAAAAGATCATATACAGTCAACTTATGGGGACGCATCGGTCACTTTACCTAATGGCATAGCGCGTCCAAGTCATTGGCCAAAAGAAAAGTTAAGCAACAAAGAATTCATAGATTTTTTCCACAAGTGGCGCGATGAAATAATGGATAGCGACATCGATTGAGCCTATAAATCCACATCCACCGTCACAGGGAAATGATCTGACGCGGTGAGCAGTGCATCGCGTAATTCCGTGCATTCAAAGCAATCGGGGTCATCCAATGGGTGCCAGATGCGCCATGTGGGATCGGTTTCGCGGATGTCTTCGGACACCATGATGTAGTCCAATAGCGCCTGTAGGTAGCGTTTTTTCCGCGTGATATAAAACCGCGATGTGGTGGGTTGGAACCCGAATGTGCGTTCCATCGCCATTTCGGCATGTGGGTCATAAAGCCGGTGTTGTTTGCCTGCGCCCAAAACGATTTCCACGCTCGAATGACCAAAGAGTTTTTCATACTCATCCAGCCCCGGACCATCGTTGAAATCCCCCATCACCATGAGCCGCGCGCCGTCCATCAGGTGCTGATACACCCGCCGCCTGAGCCACACACATTGCGCGAGCTGCTTGCGGCGATTTTCGATCGACATGCGGATGACTTCGTCGCGGCCATGGGCCCCGTGGGGGGCCTTGGATTTCGCGTGCACCCCAATAAGGCGCAGGCGATCCCCGCCCACCGTTTCCACCGACAATTCCAGCGGTGGTTTGGAAAATGTAATGGCCTCTGGCGTGTTGTCCACGTCCAAATCCACCGGCAATTCCCCATCAAACCGAGGCGCGTTATCGTCCTCCATCGGATCATGCACCGCCGAGAGCACATCAGGGTCATAGAGGAATGCGATTTCTTGTTGGGTGTTGTTTTGAAATCCCATCACCGCCTTACGCGCCCGCAAGGAAAACACATCCGCAAAATGTTCCAACGCCACCACAGTGTCACGTTTTCGCCCCTGATCGGGGGCTTCGATTACCATAATGCCATCCGCATCCATGGCCTGAAACACTTGGCCCAGTGCCGCGATTTGTTCCGCACGCGTCACGTTTCTACGGCCAGACCAGCCCGCATCATTCAAAAGCGTACCATCATCATCAAAGAGGCTATTGAACCATTCGATATTATAAGTCGCGATGCGCATCATGAGGTCCGTTCTTTTACGATCAAATCATAGGCTTCGTTGATCGCGATGAGCCGCGTTTCAGCCAAGCGGATGGCCTCTTGTGGGACGCCGCGGGCGATCATGCGGTCAGGGTGGCTTTCACGCACAAGCGCGCGCCATTGTGATTTTATCTCCGCCATAGATGCATCGTGGTCCACCCCAAGGACGCCGTAAGGGTCGCGTTTCGCATCTTTTACAAATTGCGCGCGGATGCGCCGAAACCCTGCTTCAGACACGTCAAAAATTCGGGCCACTTCGCGTAGAAAATCGTCTTCGCCAGGATGGTATTCCCCATCGGCCAGCGCGATGTGAAAAAGGCCTTCCAAGAGGTCGATCAGGACCGAACAGTCGTCCTTAAACATATCTTTGATATTTTGCGCGTAGATTTCAAACCCCGCCACGTCTTGACGTGCGAGGTTGAACACTTTGGCGGCGGAGGCTTCGTCAGCTTTGCCAATGGTGAACACTTCGCGAAAGGCGGTGACTTCGTCGCGGGTCACTTGGCCGTCCGCCTTGGCCATTTTTGCCCCAAGCGCGATCGTTGCAATGGTAAAACCCACAGTTTTTTCAGGCGGCGAACGCAGCTTATCAAAGAGCGCGGATAAGGTTTCCCCGACTTGGAGACCTTCTATCGCCTCATAAATCCGATACCAAATGGACATGCCGTTCCCCGTTAGCCTTTCAGCTCTTTTTGCATAAGCACAAGATCAAGCCAACGGTCAAACTTACGTCCGACCTCTTTTAGGCGCGCGACCGCCTCATAGCCCATCGCCGCATGAAACCCAAGGGCAGCCGCATTTTCAGCGGAAACGCCTGCCTGCATCATATGCCCTCCAGATCTATGCGCATGGGTTTCCAGTGTCCGCAGCAATCCACGCCCAACGCCCGTTTTAGCAGCCATAGGGCGCACATAGAGCGTGTGTTCCAGCGCATGGGCATAACCCACCCCGCCGCGAAATTGACCGTAATACGCAAACCCGTCGATTTCATCCGTTTCAGAAACGAGAAACGCAAACCCGTCTCGTG
>JBMYYE010000173.1:0-2696 GCA_049609065.1 Halocynthiibacter sp. | reverse complement strand
GCTCGGATTTTATAACAGGCTGGAAACGCCGTGAGGATCCTCTCGATATCGGGTTCGTGGACGAAAGCTCCATGCTGGATGAGAAGCAATTCAACGACTTACGTGAAATTTTTCCGATGCTTGTCTTGTTTGGGGATCCCGCGCAGCTGGCCCCAGTTGGGCAATCCGGCGAAATGGTGTTCGACCGCCTGAAGGCCAATCAGATCCAGCATCTCAACCGTGTTTACCGCCAAGACGCGGACAATCCAATTTTGGATTTGGCCCATGCATTGGCGGATCCTGCGCTAAGCTTTGAGCAGTTCGAACATATGATCGAAGAGGCCGCCGCAAAAGATGACCGCGTGGTGTATGCGCAGCGGGTTGAGGCGGATCTCATGGCGCGCAGCCCTGCGTTGGTCTGGCGCAATCAAACACGCATCCGCCTGATCCAAGCATTTCGCGCGGCCCATGCTGCGCCAGGGGATGCGCTTTTGCCGGGTGAGCCGCTTATTTGTGACGGGATTGAGCTTCCGATGAAGCACCGTAAAAAACGTATCGACCTTGAGGCGCGCGGCCTTATTAAAGGGGCGCAGGTGGTGTATCTGGGCCCTGGAAAACGCGCAGGGTTTTCGCGCCTGCACGTGTTAGGTGCGCCCGATCCTCAGGTGTCTGCAGCCTCCATTGTAAAAATTGAGCTTCCGGATGAGGAAGAGCCATTTATCCCCTATGCGGCGCGTATGGGGGCGGCGTTTTTGCACGGTGCGGCGGTGACCATTCATAAGGCACAAGGGTCCCAATGGGAAAATGTTCAAGTTTTCGCACCTGATCTTTATGCCGCGTCGCGGATGGGTCGAATGGAAGCAGGACAGCCGCTTTGGAAACGCTTGGCCTATGTGGCGATTACGCGGGCAGAAAAGCGGCTATTTTGGGTGGTGCGCAACCGGTTAGGAAAACCGCAAGGGGATTTATCGACGGCTGATTTAATCGCAAAACCTGCGGCCTTTGAACTGACATATGAAACGGATGATGATGGTTAACTCAATTCTTATCACAGGGGCAAGCGCAGGGATTGGCCATGCGGTTGCCACACGGTTTTTAACCGAAGGCTGGTGCGTTGGGCTTCTTGCACGCCGCCAAGAACCGCTCATGGAACTGGCAAAATTGGGGCAGGGGATCGTGATCCCTTGTGACGTCACCGATGCGCCCTCTGTTGCAAAGGCAGTGCAGGCGTTTCAAAAGAAAGCTGGTCAAATTGATGTGCTTTTCAACAATGCGGGCTGTTTGGGTCCCAATGTGCCGATTGATGAAATTGATCCTGCAGATTGGTATCAGGTGGTGGATGTGAACCTGCATGGGATGTTTCATGTGGCGCAAAATGTGTTTCGCGTGATGCGGGCCCAAGGCGGCGGGCGCATTATTAATAATGGCTCGGTGTCCGCCCATGTGCCACGGGAAAATTCCGTTGGGTATAGCACGACGAAGCATGCCATTACGGGGCTGACCAAGGCGATGAATTTGGAAGGCCGTGACATCAACATCCCCGTAGGGCAGATCGATATTGGCAACGCTGAGACCCAGATCCTGTCGGACCTAAACGCCGCCGCGAAAGCCAACGCTCAGCCGCTCAATCCCGTTATGGATGTGGACCATGTAGTGGATGCGGTTTGGTATATGGCGCAGCTTCCGCATTCGACCAATGTGCCATTTATGACGGTGATGGCGAACCAAATGCCCTATATGGGGCGCGGTTAAGAAAAGCGGATATAGCGAAAAAACGCAGAGGCGAGCCAGCCCGCCGCAATCGCGATAAACAGCGATAAAAGCCCATAGGCGAGGGGCTTATCATGGGCAAGATTGTAGATCCAACGCTCAAGTCCAACTTTACGCACATCAATGGTTGTTTCATAAACATCGACCACTTTTGTATCCCGTGTGAGGAAAATCCGCGTTTTATATGCCCCTTCGGTGAGGTTCGCAGGAAGTTTCACGGATGTTTCAAAAAGTGTACTTTCCGTGAGGCGCACCCCATCATCGATAGCCTGATAAAGCCCGTTTTTGCTCTTGATGCGGATGAGCGCGTCAAGAAAATCTTGGGTGTCTGTTACGGCTTTCACCTGATCAATCATACGAATGGATTGTGGAATGGTGACGTGATGGCGCAAATTTTCTGTGTCTGCGATGGCCTCTGAAATGGGGCCTGTCGAGGTCACCGCATAAAAGCTCGGGGCTTTTTGGATGGTGAGCTTTTCTGTGTTGACCCAGATGCCTAGACGTTTGTCTTTCTTGCGGACCTCAATGGGGGCAGAGGGACCTTCGATTGCGATGATGACTTCGATCGGCTCTTTGGCAATCGGCGCTTCGCGTTTGATTGCCCCAAAGATGAGGATCTCTGACCCATCAAAATTTGCGGTGATTGATACGCGGTTTTGGCTCAGCCCCGCCACAACGGTTTCCGCCTGAAGAGGCGCCGCACATAAACACAATAAGACAAGGAGGCGAAACAACATCAGTGGCCTCCTGCACCAAGTGAGAACAACTCACTTGGCTGAATAAGAAGATCAAAGGCCAGTTTACCACAGACCATAAGCACCATGAGCGCCAGCAAAATCCGAAGCTGCTCTGCCTTGAGCTTCATACCAATGCGTGTGCCAATTTGCGCGCCAATAACACCGCCCACCAGCAACAAAACCGCAAGAGCCATATCCACCGTATAATTG
>JBMYYE010000172.1:0-2835 GCA_049609065.1 Halocynthiibacter sp. | reverse complement strand
TCAGAAGTCATTGGGCCAGGTGTGGCCAATGAATGTGTGGAAACCAAAGATGGTCTTCATATTTGGGAAGATCATTTCTATCCAGAAGTCATCAATCCAGAAACGGGCGAAGTCGTTGAAGACGGTGAGCATGGTGAATTGGTGTTCACATCTTTGACCAAAGAAGCCTTCCCAATCATTCGCTACCGCACACGGGATTTGACGCGTTTGTTGGCGGGGACCGCGCGTTCAATGCGCCGCATGGAAAAAATCACGGGCCGTTCCGATGACATGATCATTTTGCGCGGCGTCAACGTGTTCCCAACCCAAATCGAAGAACAGTTGATGGATGTGCCAGCACTCACCCCGCATTTCCAAATCGAACTTATCCGCAAAGGACGCATGGATGCGATGGTTGTCCATGTTGAAGCCGCAGATCCGAATGCAGACCAAGCCGCACGCGACGCCGCGGCCAATCAGCTTTCGAAGCGGATCAAATCGGTTGTAGGTGTGTCCGCATTGGTGCAAGCTGCAGAACCAGGTCAAGTGGCACGATCAGAAGGCAAAGCCGTACGCGTTGTCGATAATCGTCCAAAAGAAGACTAAATAAAAAGGAGGATCGTTTTTGGCGCGGTCAATTGCAAAAGATTACGACGAAAAACGCGGGGCCATTTTGGCCACGGCGGCTGGCTTTTTTGCAGAGAACGGGTTTGAGCGGTCCTCAATGAACAAATTGGCAGTGGAGTGCGGCGTCTCAAAGGCGCTCATTTATCACTATTATAGTGGGAAAGAGGCGCTTTTATACGATATCTTGTTTCGTCATTTGGATGGGCTTTTACAAGATATGAAAGCCCACATCCCAACAGGAGATTCAGATGAAGATCTTCGCGCCATGGTTCATATCATTCTAGAAAACTACCGCGGTGCGGATAATGAACATAAGCTCCAATTGGAGGCGATGTTATCTTTGCCACAAGACCAACAAAAGGAATTGGCCAATATCCAAAAGCAAATTGTGACAATGTTGTCTGACAGCATTCGCACAACGGCCCCCAATTTTTTCACGCAGACGCCTGAAATGATTGTGCCAGTGACGATGTCACTCTTTGGCATGCTAAATTGGTTCTTTATGTGGTATCGTCGTGGGGCAGGGGTCACGCGTCCCGAATATGCCGATATCGCTACAAATATTTTGCTGGGGGGGTTGAAAACCTTAGCTTCCACTCCACAAAGCACAGAATTCATTGCAAATGCAACGAAGACTAAGTAACCTTTCGGATCATAAGAAGATTCGAACCAAATGTTTCACGGGAGGAAACGCATGAACAAATTGGTTAAATTTGCAGCTACTGCTGCAATCGCAATCACAGCTGGGACAACATCCTACGCTGCAGATAACACACTCACAATCTCTAGCTGGGCACCACCCACACATGGCATCAACTCAGGTATCTGGCCTGGTCTGACTGCGATGATCGAAGAAGCCACAGGTGGATCTGTGACAACTGAGCTCAAGCTCGGTCTTGCGCCACCGCCTGCGCAAATGGATCTCGTGACAGATGGCGCAGCCGATTTGTCGATCATTTTCCACGGCTATCAGCCGGGTCGTTTTGTGGGTTCAAAATTGTCAGAGCTTCCAGGCTATGAAGGCAATGCAGAACAAGCATCTGTTGCGTATTGGCGTGTATATGAAAAGCACCTCAAGGCGCTTGACGAACACAAAGGCGTAAAATTGATCGCGCTTCACACACATGGCCCAGGTCAGCTTCACACATCAAAAGACATCACGTCTATTGCGGATCTTGCAGGCCTAAAAACACGTCTTGGTGGCGGTGTTTCTGGTGATGTTGGTGCGGCTCTCGGCCTCACAGGTATTCGTGTTCCAGCGCCAAAAGTGTATGAAACACTTGCCTCTGGTGCGGCTGATGCGGTTGCGATGCCAATGGAAAGCCGTAAAGGCTTCAAGTTGACAGAAGTTGCAACAAACGTGTTCAACATGCCAGGCGGTCTCTACCGTGGGTCTTTTGCGCTTATCATGAGCCAAGAAGCCTTCGACGCGCTGCCAGCAGACGCACAAAAAGCACTTGATGACACCGTGTTTGGTGAACCTGCGTCACGTATGGCGGGTGCTGTTTGGGATAAGGTTGATGCGATCGGCCTAGAGGCAACACTTGCAACCGAAGGCAACAAAGTTGTTCCAGCAACGGATGCTGATTTGGCGGCATTTGAGCCAATCAAAATGGACGTCATTGCCAAAGTGAAAGCAGAGCTCACCGAAAAAGGTGTGGATGCAGAAGCTGCAATGAAAATGTTCCAAGACGAAATGAACGCAGCTCAATAAGCGTTAATTTAAAGGCGCGCCATTGGGGCGCGCCTTTATTTATCAAAGGGGAACGCCTATGCCTTTTGGGATATGGATGCGGCGCATTAATGAAGTGCCGCTAATATTTGCATCAATCATACTTTTTGTCTTAATGTTTATGACATTTTCTGATGTTTTGATGCGCTCAATCTTAAATAATCCGATTGAATCTGCCACTGAACTGACCCGCCTTTTCATGGCGATCATCGTGTTTTCAGTGCTACCCCTAATGTCAGGGCAGGGCGCTCATATCGCCGTTGACCTCTTGGATCCACTCTATAAATCACAAACGCTCATCCGTCTGCGTGAAGCTGCTGTTGCACTTGCGTGTGGGGTTATGCTTTTCTTTCCGGCCCAACGTGTTTGGGTGCTTGCAGAACGTGCGCGGTCCTATGGTGATGTAACCGAATACCTTAATATTCCACAATATTTGATCGGTTGGTTTATTGCCGCAATGACCTTCTTGACGGCCTTTGTGCTCTTGGGGCGTGCCA
>JBMYYE010000171.1:0-2991 GCA_049609065.1 Halocynthiibacter sp. | reverse complement strand
TCGCAGAAGAAAAAGAAGCAGTTGAACAATATGGCTCTTCTGACTCCGGCGCGTCCTTGGGCGATATCCTCGGCGCAGCTCTTAAAACTGACGAGTAAGTCCAAGAGCCTCTAAAGGCACTTGAATAAAATTCAAAGGCGGCCCTCACATGTTGTGGGGGCCGCTTTTGTATGAGTGATTCGAATTTTTGCGGAAAAAATCAGCACGTGGGCTGACGGCTTGACCTTGGGGGAAGGGGGGTTTTTCTTTAAAAATCGGGTCTTCAGCCATTTGAAACAGCAAAAAGTGGAATAATTGCAGTAAAGTTTTGCGATTTTAATGCAGGGCCTATAGCTTTGCGGGGACTGCATTTAGGATATAATCACAAAGATCTACTGGGAGGACCTTCAGGGATGATCCGTTCTGAACTCATTGAAAAGATTGCCGAGAGCAATCCACACCTATACCAACGTGACGTTGAAAAAATTGTGAACACAGTTTTTGATCAAATCATTACGGCAATGGAAAACGGGGACCGCGTTGAACTTCGTGGTTTTGGGGCGTTTTCTGTAAAGAAACGTGACGCACGTATCGGGCGCAACCCACGCACAGGCGAAGCGGTTTCTGTTGATGCGAAGCATGTGCCATTTTTCAAGGCTGGAAAACTTCTACGGGACCGTTTAAACGGGAAATAATTTCATCCGTTAGAGGCTCGCTATGCGTTATCTTCGTTACCTGTTTTTGGCTGTTATCGCCATCCTTCTTATTTCTGTTTCGCTGGCAAACCGCGATGTGGTGATGTTGAAATTATTGCCACCTGTGATTGTGAACATGGGTGTCGAAAATTATGAAATTACCCTGCCTTTGTTTGTTGTTGTCTTTGGCGGCATCCTTGCGGGTCTTGTGATTGGTTTTGCATGGGAATGGCTGCGCGAAGCGAAACATCGCGCCACCGCGACCAAAGCCACCCGCAAAGCCAGCCAGCTTGAAAAAGAACTCCATAAACTCAAAGGCGATACCGGCAATGAAAGCGCAGATGTGCTCGCGCTTTTAGAGGATACGGGTTCCGCGAAATAATGCCGGTTTTGGTCTCAGGTGGAGGCGGCGAACGCCGTCTTAGCACAGGTGTGAAAATTTGCGGCCTACGCACGATTTCTGATGTCGCGGCGGCAACAGGCGCGGGGGCCCGATATGTGGGCTTTGTGTTCTTTGAAAAATCCCCTCGTCATCTTTCGGTTGAAACCGCGCGCGACCTTGCGCTTGAGGTGCCTTTAGGGGTGATGAAAGTCGCGCTCACCGTTAATGCGGATGATGCGACCCTCGATGCGATTACGGATGCTGTGCCAGTTGATATGCTGCAGCTCCATGGGTCTGAGCCCCCTGAACGCGTGGCTGAGGTCAAAGCGCGCTACGGCCTTCCTGTGATGAAGGCGCTTGGGATCGCAGATGCCGAAGATATTCAAAAAATTGCCGCTTACGAACCTGTGGCGGATCAAATTTTGGTGGATGCTAAACCGCCTAAAAATGCCACGCTCCCAGGTGGGAACGGTGTGGCTTTTGATTGGCGGTTGATTGCAAATTATCCATGGAAAAAGCCGTGGATGCTCGCTGGCGGTTTGCATCCGGAAAATGTAGCTGAGGCCATTGGCCTCACGCATGCAAAACAGGTTGATGTTTCCTCTGGTGTCGAGCTATCAGCAGGGGTGAAAGACGCAAAATTGATCGCCGCATTTATCGATGCCGCGAAGGGAGCTTTGTCATGACGGATCTTTTTAACAGCTTTATGAACGCGCCAGACGAAAAAGGCCGTTTTGGGGATTTTGGCGGGCGCTTTGTGTCCGAAACATTGATGCCTTTGATCTTGGATCTTGAGGCCGAATATGAGAAGGCCAAAGTCGATCCTGAATTTTGGGCTGAGATGGATGATCTGTGGCGCCACTATGTGGGCCGCCCAAGCCCGCTTTATTTTGCTGAGCGCCTGACAGAGGATCTCGGCGGGGCAAAAATTTACCTTAAACGTGATGAGCTGAACCACACAGGCGCTCATAAAATCAACAATGTGCTTGGGCAAATTTTGCTTGCGCGGCGCATGGGCAAAACACGGATCATTGCGGAAACAGGCGCAGGTCAACACGGTGTGGCAACGGCCACGGTCTGTGCGCGCTTTGGACTTGAATGTATCGTATATATGGGTGCTCACGACGTGGAACGCCAAGCACCAAACGTGTTTCGCATGAAACTATTGGGCGCGAAGGTTGTGGCTGTGACCTCTGGTCGGGGCACGCTTAAGGATGCGATGAATGACGCGATGCGCGATTGGGTGACCAATGTGGCGGATACGTTTTATTGCATCGGCACCGCGGCGGGGCCGCATCCGTACCCTGCGATGGTGCGCGATTTTCAGTCGATTATCGGCAAGGAAGCCAAAGAACAGCTTCAAGAACATGAAGGTGAAGGGGTTCTTCCTGATACGATCATCGCGGCCATTGGTGGCGGGTCAAATGCGATCGGGCTCTTCTATCCGTTTTTGAACGATGACAGCGTCAACATCATTGGTGTCGAAGCGGGTGGCAAAGGTGTGGACCTTAAGATGGAACATTGTGCGTCTTTGACGGGGGGGCGTCCTGGCGTTCTTCATGGCAACCGGACATATTTGTTGCAAGATGATGATGGTCAGATCCTTGAAGGCTTCTCCATCTCTGCGGGACTTGATTACCCAGGTATTGGACCAGAGCATTCATGGCTCCATGATATTGGGCGCGCGACCTATGTGTCGATCACCGATAAAGAGGCACTTGGTGCATTCCAATATTGCTGTGAAAAAGAGGGCATCATCCCAGCTCTTGAACCGAGCCATGCACTTGCCCATGTGATGAAAATCGCTCCTGATTTGCCCAAAGATCACATCATTATCATGAATATGTGTGGGCGCGGCGACAAAGACATCTTTACCGTGGCCAAAGCCTTGGGCATTGATATGTCTGAGAGCGATTAAGGGTTCTATATATGAAA
>JBMYYE010000170.1:0-3098 GCA_049609065.1 Halocynthiibacter sp. | reverse complement strand
TCCCGTAGCATAAGAATGATCGGCCGTTTCGTCAAATTTGGGGCCGGCGTAAAATCACGGATGGGGCCAAAAAGGGCATTATCTTTTTGCCAAAGCCAAGCGGCATCTTGTTTCAAGTTTTGCGCCAAATCCCCTGAATAACTCTGCCAATAATAGCCTTCTAAGTTGAGGTATTTCCACATGTTCCGCGTGGCAATTTCACGCAATGCTTTTTCAAGAAAGGTACTGGCGCATTTTTGGCTGGTAAACAGCATCGGACTTCGCCCTGCCCCTGAACTGTGCCTCGCGCGTACATGCTGTGCTTCGGCGCGGTATTTAAGTTTCACCAGCTGTTTTTTTGCGGCGGGAAATGGATCCACCATTTGTTTCAGAAGTTGAAGTCCCATGGCAAAATTCCAAATCACAAATCTATCCATAATAGTGGATCTCGATTGTTAAGATTGGATTAACTTTAAGCGTCCGCAGACGGGATCAGGTGGAACTGCTGTGTTGAAAGGCAAATATCGCCTGATAGATCGGTCAAAACGGGGATATTTGGCTGTGATAGCTCCTGCCCCAATATAACCGTTTTTTGATCCTTCACGGTCACAGGGATAGAGAGGTACTCACCGATCAGCGTATGATTTTTCGCGTGGAAAATCATATTTTCTGGTGCAATTCGAAGCTCCATCCAGCCCTCTTGTGTGCTCAACCCACGGGGCAAGACGATGGCCTCACGCCCTGAAGTGAAAACACCCGTTTGCGGATCATACCGACCAGAAAAGCCCGCGGTTTTGGTCACGCCCTGTGACAGTTTCCCATCTTTGAGCTCCAAATGATGATCCGATAGCCCAAGGATGTCCTTTTTCTCATGGCTCACCAACAAACATGGATAGCCAAGGCGCACAATGATGGCGCGAAGATCACGCATCAGCTGTGATTTGATCGCATCATCAAGCCCCGTAAACGGTTCATCTAAGATCAGCAAATCTGGCTGCTGTGCAAGAGCACGCGCAATGGCCACCCGCCGGGCCTCACCACCAGAAAGCGTTGCCGCTTTTTGGTCTTTTAGCTGTAAAACCCCCATTGAAGTCAGCGCCTCTTGCGGGGAAAGCCCCGCTTTTGCCCGCCCACCCTTGGTCCATTTCGCCGCAAATTTCAGGTTCTCCAACACGCTCATATGATCAAAAAGCGCATTGCCTTGAAACACCATTGCAATATTCCGCGCGGCTGCTGGCACCGTGCCATGTGGAGACAGCCAGTGAGTTTCGCCAAACTTCAACACGCCTTCAACCCCACGAGATAATCCAGAAATTCCCCGTAGGAGGCTCGATTTCCCCGCGCCAGATGGCCCCATAATGGCCGTCACCCCCCAAAGGGGAATGTCGCAGCAGACATCCAGTGCCAACGCGCCCACACGATCCTTAATATCAACGTTCAGAACCTGCGTCATTGTGTGCGACCCTTTGACAGTGTTGAGGATCCCAATGCCCCACGCTGAAGCGCAAAGCTCACAAAAAGAACCACAAAGCTAAAGAGCAGCAATCCAAAGGACAGCTGATGTGCCGCCCGATAATCAAGCGTTTCGACGCGGTTATAAATCTCAATCGCGATCACCCGTGTCCGGCCAGGGATATTCCCCCCCACCATCAACACCACACCAAATTCGCCCAAAGCATGTGCAAAGCTCAACACCATGGCCGCCAGAAATCCACGTTTTGACAGCGGAAGAATAAGGAATCGGAAAATCGCCCATTTTGTGGCCCCCATAAGCTTTGCCGCCTCAAAAGGCCTTCGATCCAAGGTCTGAAACGCCGTTTGCAAAGGTTGGATGGCAAAAGGAATGGAATACACCACCGTCGCAATCAAAAGTCCCGCAAAGGAAAATACAAGCTGCCCCCCAGTGAGAGACACCCAAAACTGACCCAATGGGGCATCAGGGGCCATAATCAATAGCAAATAGAACCCCAAAACCGTTGGTGGCAACACCAATGGCAGGGCGAAAATCGCTTCGAAAATCGGTTTAAGCCGCGACGAGGTATAGGCCAGCCAAAGCGCCATCGGCGTTGCCACCACGATCAAAATGACCGTGGAAAAAAATGCCAATTGGAGCGAAAGAAAAATAGCAGGCCAAAGCGTCATTCGTCCGCCTTCCCCATACGATCTTGATTTGGGTGATCATAACCAAACCCCGTGATGATCTCGATCGCGGCTGTGCTATCCAGATACTCCCAAAATTGCCGCCCGCCATTGTGGTTTTCCCCATGAGACAGCAACGCCGCGCGTTGGGTAATCGCAGGGTAATCCGTTTTGGGCAATTCTTGGATTTGCCCGCGTAACATTTGCTGTGGCGTTTGAATTTGTGACTTGGCAACAAACGCAAATTCAACATTCCCCGAAGCCGCAAAACCAAAGGCCTGAGCAATATTTTCACCAACAACAAAACGTGTGTTTTGCGGATCAAAAAGCCCCTCTTTTTGCAGCCAAGCCTTTGCCGCCAAGCCATAAGGGGCAAGCGCAGGGTCCGCCATAGCGATATAGCTGTTTTCACTGAACTTTAGCGCAGCAACAGGCGTTAAATCCGACTGTTGTGCATGATATAAAACAAGCTGCCCGCGGGCGTAATCCTTAACCGCGGTGGCGTAACCTTCTGCGAGCAAAAGGTCCGCGCGTTTTTGGTCCGCGGAAAAAAAGACATCAAACGGCGCGCCGCGCGTGATCTGTGTATAAAGAAGGCCCGTGGATCCGCTGGCCACATCGACGTCACAGCCTGTGCGGGCCTGATAATCCGCGGCCAAAGCCCGGCTGGTTGATAGGAAATTTGCGGCCGTGGCCACTAAAATGCGGGGGTGTTCACATGAGGCGGCCAAACTGGGAGCCAGCGCCAAATACGATCCGGCCAGCGCCCCAAAGCAATGATTGCAAATTTTTCGAAAAACATCCGTCATATTATTGAGTGTTGAACCGCATATTTACCTAAATTGCAAGGCTGCGATCGACGCTCTAACGTCTGTCCAAGGCAAAAAAGACAAGAAAGGAAATTGGAAGGTATGGTAAGCGTCATGCGCTTATTGGTGCCCAAGGTGAGACTCGAACTCACACGCCCGTGAAGGCGGGGG
>JBMYYE010000169.1:0-3215 GCA_049609065.1 Halocynthiibacter sp. | reverse complement strand
GCCTTCTAATACGGATGGGTTTTCACCAACCGCTGCGAAGGCGCCATCTTGGTCGCCCGGGCTCATAATGCGAACCTGACCTTTGCCGTCATAGCCAAAACGCCGCGTTTTCAAAATCGCAGGGGTGTCGATTGTGACCACCGCTTTGGTGAGGTCCGCGTCGCTTTCAACATTGGCGAAGGGCGCCGTTTTTAGCCCAAGCTCTTGGAGAAAGGTCTTTTCGACCAAGCGGTCTTGGCTCGTGGAGAGTGCGGTGCGGTTTGGATGAATTGGCTTCTGGCTTTCCAAAATATCAAGCGCAGAGGTTGGAATGTTTTCAAATTCATAGGTGATAACATCAACTGCTTTTGCAAACGCTTTGAGCGCGACCTCATCTTCGTAGGAAGCTGTTGTCAGTTGATCACAAACCTGTCCAGCTGATGGGTTTTCTGCGGGCTCAAAAATATGCGTTTTGAACCCAAGCCGTGCCGCCGCAAGTGCAAGCATACGGCCAAGTTGTCCGCCACCCAAAATTCCGATTGTCGCGCCAGTTGGCAGGGGATTATTCATCTTCTGGTTCATCCTTAATCGAAGCGGAGAGGGCTGCGCGCCATGCATCGAGGCGCATGGCCAAATCCGCATCAGACACCGCCAAAATGCCAGCAGCCATAAGGCCTGCGTTGGCTGCGCCCGCGGCGCCAATCGCCATGGTCGCCACGGGGAACCCTTTGGGCATTTGTACGATAGAATAGAGGCTATCAACGCCAGAGAGGGCCTTGGTTTGGATCGGCACACCGACCACGGGGATGCGTGTTTTCGATGCCATCATGCCTGGCAAATGGGCTGCGCCGCCTGCGCCAGCGATAATCACGTTTAACCCGCGATCGGCTGCCTCTTTGCCGTAGGACCAAAGCCGATCAGGCGTTCGGTGCGCAGAGACAATTTTCTTTTCATAAGGGATATTCAGCTCATCAAGAATATTTGCAGCTTCTTTCATTGTGGGCCAATCGGATTGGCTCCCCATGATGATGCCGACTTTGATATCTGCGGTGGATGCGGACATGATGTTTCAACCTTTCAAAGAAGGGCGCACTATACTGTGGTTTTGGGATTACGCAATAATATCAGGCGTCAATTCATTGTTGATTGCACGCATCTGATCCTTTAGCGCAAGTTTCTTGCGCTTCAGCCGTTGCAAAAGCAGCGCGTCTTGTGAGGCGCGATCTTGGAGGGCATGGATGATGTCATCTAGGTCTTGGTGCTCGCGCTTTAAAACCTGCAGTTTGAGCGTGATGACATCTTCGTGGCTCATTTCTTTGGGCGGTTGCATGGGACCTCATGGAGTTAGCTGTCGCAACCATAGCAAATTTGGTGATTCTACAAAAGAAAAAGGCGGCACAAAGGCCGCCTGATCTATTGATTTCTTTAAGCATTATTGCGCAGCAATAAGACCCATGCTTTCGAGCTTCAAAATCACCTGATGGGCACAGTTGTCGACATCCACATTTTCAGTCCCGACGCTCAATTCTGGGTGGGTTGGCACATCATAGGGATCTGAAATGCCTGTGAACTCTTTGATTTTGCCTTCACGGGCCAATTTATAGAGCCCCTTACGGTCGCGGCGTTCGCATTCCTCAATTGAAGTTGCGACATGGATCTCAATAAATGCCCCGAACCCTTCGACATCTTCGCGCACGGCGCGACGTGTTGTCGCGTAAGGTGCAATCGGCGCACAAATCGCGATTCCGCCGTTTTTCGTGATCTCAGAGGCAACATAGCCAATGCGGCGAATGTTCAAATCGCGGTGCTCTTTGGAAAAGCCTAGCTCAGACGACAGGTTCTTACGCACGATATCACCATCCAAGAGCGTTACAGGGCGTCCACCCATTTCCATCAACTTCACCATAAGCGCATTGGCGATGGTGGATTTGCCAGAGCCAGAGAAGCCCGTGAAAAAGACGGTGAAGCCTTGCTGCGAGCGTGGGGGTTTTGTGCGGCGGAGTTCTTTGACAACTTCTGGGAAAGAGAACCATTCAGGGATTTCCAAACCTTCGGACAAACGACGGCGGAGCTCCGTCCCAGAGATGTTCAAGATCGTGACGTTGTCGCGGTCTTCGATTTCATCATTTGGTTCGTATTGGGCGCGCTCTTGCACATAGACCATGTGCTTAAAGTCGACCATTTCGATGCCCATTTCTTCTTGGTGTTCGCGGAACAAATCTTGGGCGTCATAAGGGCCGTAGAAATCTTCGCCTTGGCTGTTTTTGCCTGGGCCTGCGTGATCACGGCCAACGATGAAATGAGTGCAGCCGTGGTTTTTGCGGATGAGGCCATGCCAAACGGCTTCGCGTGGGCCCGCCATGCGCATGGCAAGGTTGAGGAGGCTCATAGATGTCGTGGAAGCTGGATATTTATCTTGTACAGCTTCATAACAGCGCACGCGTGTGAAGTGATCGACATCGCCCGGTTTGGTCATGCCAACAACGGGATGGATCAAAAGATTGGCTTGGGCTTCTTTTGCAGCGCGAAATGTTAATTCTTGGTGGGCGCGGTGCAATGGGTTGCGGGTTTGGAAGGCAACAATACGGCGCCAACCGAGTTTGCGGAAAAACGCCCGAAGCTCATTTGGCGTATCGCGGCGGGCGCGAAAATCGTAATGCACGGGCTGTTGGATGCCCGTTATAGGGCCGCCCAAATAGATCTTACCTGCTGTATTATGGAGGTAATTGACCGCAGGATGCGCGTCATCATCCGCACCAAAAACCTGTTCGGCCTCATGGGATTTATTTGGCTCCCAACGATCGGTTACGGTCATGGTGCCTAAAATAACGCCTTCTTGGTCGCGAAGCGCGATGTCTTGGCCAATTTCGATGCTGCTTGCGAATTCTTCTGACACATCCAATGTAATCGGCATTGGCCAAAGCGTCCCGTCGGTGAGGCGCATAGTGTCGACAACGCTGTTATAATCCGCCTCGCCAAGGAAGCCCTTTAGAGGGTTGAAACCACCATTCATCAAAAGCTCAAGATCGCAGATTTGCCGCGGTGTGAGATCATGGCTGACCAAATCCGCCGCCTCAGCCTTTAGCTTAATTGCGCTGTCATAAGACACAAAAAGTTCGGGGATTGGGGCCATATTGGGGTTGCTGAAAGGCATGGGAATTCCGTTTGCTTATAAATAATTCTTATCAGCGTCATAAAAGCGTAATATGGCGAAAATCAAGCGATGAGAGATATTT
>JBMYYE010000168.1:0-3231 GCA_049609065.1 Halocynthiibacter sp. | reverse complement strand
CGTGGTACAGGCGTTTTGAACCGTGTGTTCCATGACTGGACACCCCATAAAGGTAAAATCCCTGGCCGCCGCGCTGGTGTTCTTATCTCTATGGAAAATGGCCAATCCGTAGCATTTGCGCTTTGGAACCTCGAAGATCGTGGCAAAATGTTCATTGGCGCCCAAGCCGACGTTTACCAAGGTATGATCATCGGTGAACATAGCCGCGAAAACGACCTAGAAGTGAACCCTCTTAAAGGTAAGAAGCTCACCAACGTTCGGGCCTCTGGTACGGATGAAGCGGTGCGCCTAACAACGCCGGTGACGCTGTCCCTGGAAGAAGCGATTGCATATATCGACACCGACGAACTTGTTGAAGTCACGCCAAACAACATCCGACTTCGCAAACGTCACCTTGACCCGCATGAGCGCAAACGCGCCGCAAAAACTGACGGTCAATAATGCGTATCAAGAGCCCTTCGGGGCTCTTTTTTCTTTCTTAATTGGTCAAGATCTGAATATAGTAATGAATATGAAGGTTATGGCAAAATGCCATCCACGCTACATATTTAGGTCTTACATGAAAACCGCATTACTTATTCCTATTATTTCTCTATTTGCGCTTAGCGCCTGTCAAACGACATCAACACAGCCAAGCGCGGATAAACCTGCGACGATGGCACCTGTTGAAAACAACAAAGACGCTGCGCCTGAGGTCAAAACGATGGCAAATGCCAGCGGGAAAACCCAAATCGTCATTTACAGATCGCAACTGTCGGGCTTTGCGATACAACCACGCGTTTTGGTGGATGGTAGAAAAACGGGCACCTGTTCTAGCTCACGTTCATTCACTGTAAATGTTACGCCTGGGACGCATGAAATTTTTGCACAAACCATGGGAAAAGACAGCATTAAAGTAAACGCAAAAGCGGGTACAACCACTTATGTTCAGTGTAAACTTAGCATAGGCCTCCTTGTTGGAAAGCCAAAATTCACTGTTAAAACTGGCAGTAAAGATATCGCAAAAGCGAATAAGCTTAAATCTCTAGGCACATATTAATACCCAAAAAGGCGCTCATTTTGAGCGCCTTTTCTTTTGTCAATTTAAAGAATGGTTTAACCCGCAATCACGCCTTCAACGGCTGCAATCGCATCCTCGGCTCCTGCGATATCTTTACCGCCCGCTTGCGCCATTTCAGGTCGGCCACCGCCACCTTTACCGCCAAGTTTCTCAGCCGCCGCTTTCACCATATCGACGGCGGAAAGCGTATCGGTCAAATCCTTGGTTACACCAGTTGCAATCGCAACCTTACCGTCATTATCCGACATGAGCAAAATTGCACCCGACCCAATTTGGCCTTTATATTGGTCAATCAGCGCCATCAGATCTTTGCCGCCGACCCCTGAAAGAACCTGTGCAACAAAGGCGGTTCCATTGACATCCTTGGGGTCAATCGCACCCGCAGATGCCATGGCAAGATCTTGTTTTAATTGCGCGATTTCTTTTTGAAGCGATTTTCGTTCGTCCATCAAACCTTCAACACGGGCGACAACTTCGTGTGGTTTGGCCTTCATCAGGCCTGCAAGATGAGTGATCCGCGCTTCTTGGTTGGACAAATGCGCCATCGCCGCCTCCCCTGTGAGCGCCTCAATCCGACGTACACCAGAGGCAGACGCCGCATCAGAGAGCAACACACAGGCCCCAATTTCACCAAGCTGGTTCACATGGGTCCCGCCACAAAGTTCCAAGGAATATGTAGTCCCATCAAGCCCTTTGCCTGAGCCTTCCGCAATGCCCATCGAAACCACGCGCACTTCGTCACCGTATTTTTCGCCAAAGAGCGCCTGTGCGCCCATATCGCGCGCATCATCAGGGGTCATAACCCGTGTTTCGACGCGCCCGTTTTGGCGGATAAGGGCGTTAATCTCAGCTTCAACTGCTTTCATTTCATCCGCTTCAACCGCTTTTGAGTGGCTGAAATCAAACCGCAAACGATCGGCCGCATTCAGCGACCCGCGTTGAACCACGTGATCGCCCAAAACATTACGCAAGGCTTCGTTCAAAAGGTGCGTCGCGGAATGGTTTGCCCGAATGGCGGTGCGGCGTGTGTGATCAACGATCAATTCGGCACCAACGCCCGTTTCGATCACCCCTTTGGTCACTTCAGCCACATGCATGAACACGCCAGCTGATTTTTGCACATCCGTGATACGTGCTTCGCCGGTTGCGGTTTTAATCACGCCTGCATCCCCCACTTGGCCACCGCTTTCGGCGTAAAATGGGGTTTGGTTTAAGGCGATTTGCACCTTTTCACCTGT
Source organism: Halocynthiibacter sp. (assembly GCA_049609065.1). Taxonomy (GTDB): domain Bacteria; phylum Pseudomonadota; class Alphaproteobacteria; order Rhodobacterales; family Rhodobacteraceae; genus JBMYYE01. The sequence continues at coordinate 933 of JBMYYE010000168.1, read as the reverse complement.
GTCAGCCTTATCCAAAATTGCGCCATCCTTGACGATGGAAACGATCTGGCCTTCGGCGGTTTCGCTATCGTAGCCTAAGAAATCAGTCGTGCCATTGTCTTTGGCAATGTCAAACCAAATGGCGGCATTGGCCGTGTCGCCTGAGCCAACCCACGCGGCGCGCGCTTTGTTTTTTTGTTCTTCCATTGCGGCTTCGAACCCGCCCGTTTCAACGGTGAGCCCTTTTTCACGCAGCGCGTCTTGGGTCAAATCCAACGGGAATCCGTAGGTGTCATACAGTTTAAACGCCGCCGCACCTGGCAAGGCTTGGCCATCACCAAGTTTGTCCAGTTCGTCATCCAAAAGACGCAAACCACGATCGAGCGTTTTGCGGAACCGTGTTTCTTCGAGAAGAAGCGTTTCTTCGATCATCGATTGAGCATGACCAAGTTCGGTGAAATGCTGTCCCATTTGGGTAACCAATGAGGGCACAAGTTTATGCATAACAGGATCTTGAGCGCCCAACATATGTGCGTGACGCATGGCGCGGCGCATGATCCGGCGCAAAACGTAACCGCGGCCCTCATTCGAAGGCAACACACCATCAGCAATCAAAAAGGAGGTGGACCGCAAATGATCCGCAATCACGCGGTGATGCACGTTTTTATCGCCATATGGATCAACGCCCGTCACATGTGCCGAAGCTTCGATCAAGGATTTGAACAGATCGGTGTCGTAGTTGTCATGGCTACCTTGCAAAAGTGCCGCAATCCGTTCGAGGCCCATGCCCGTATCGATGGACGGTTTTGGAAGGTTCTTACGTTCACCGCCTTCGAACTGTTCGAACTGCATGAAAACAAGGTTCCAAATTTCGATAAAACGATCGCCATCTTCCTCAGGTGAACCGGGAGGGCCACCCCAGATATGATCACCATGGTCATAGAATATTTCAGT
>JBMYYE010000167.1:0-3232 GCA_049609065.1 Halocynthiibacter sp. | reverse complement strand
TGTCAAATGCGCTCGAAAAAGAGCTCGGTGAAAGTGACAGCACCAAGCTCATCTGGAAGCCAAATATGACAACGGAACTGGATCTTGAAGGTATGGAAAAGCTTATGAAGCTCATCGATGCGCTTGAAGATGATGACGATATTCAACGCGTCACAACCAATTTTGAGGCCTCAGATGAGGTGATGGCACAACTCTAAGCGTGCCTATTAATCTATGATTTGCGGCGGGCATGGTCCCGCCGTTTTTATTTGGGCCTTGCCTTTGCGCGGGAACCTGTTCAACTGCGCGGATGAACAACCGCGTACAAAATCCCCTGACAGGTGTGTTATGGATGTTGGCCTCTGGGCTGCTTTTCATTGGTGTGAACACAACGATTAAATCTATGGGCGATGCGCTCCCTGCGGCGGAGGGGGCGTTTTTACGCTATGTATTGGGGCTGATTTTTGTCATTCCAATGCTCAAACCTTTGCGTGCGGCGCGCCTTACACGGGTGCAGTATAAAGTGTTCTTTTGGCGCGGTGCCGTGCATACGATCGGGGTGATTTGCTGGTTTTACGCCATGGCCCGTATTCCATTGGCGGATGTGACGGCGATGAATTACATGGTGCCGATTTACATCACCATCGGGGCAGCCATTTTTTTAGGTGAAAAGATCGCGAAGATGCGGATCATGGCGGTTTTCGTCGCGCTTTTGGGGGCGTTGGTGATCTTGCGACCTGGGTTTCGCGAAATATCAGACGGGCATCTGGCGATGCTTGGAAATTCGTTTTTCTTCGCGAGCTCATACCTCTTGGCAAAACGCTTATCGGGTGAAGTTTCGGCCTCGGTTGTGATTGCGATGATGTCGATTACGGTAACGATTGGATTGTTTCCCTTTGCCATGATCGGTTGGATTACGCCGACATGGTCCCAGATGGGATACTACCTTTTGGTCGCGTTTTTTGCCACCGCCGGTCATTACGCGATGACCCGCGCGTTTGAGGTTGCACCAGTGGCCATCACCCAACCCGTGACGTTTTTATCGCTCATCTGGGCGAGCGCAATTGGCTATGTGTTCTTTGGGGAAGGCGTGGACAAATGGGTGATCATTGGCGGCGCGATTATCATTGCCGCCGTGAGCTTCATTACATGGCGTGAAGCCTTGGCCAAACGGCGCGCGCGGGTCAATCACGCCTGATCACGATCCTGTGCAGGGGGTTTTAAAGCGCCCGCGTGGTGTTAGCTTTAGCCCAAAGGAGAAGCCCCATGATCAACCGTCGCCTATTCCTCACGACCACCACAGCCGCCATATTGACCGCAAACCTCGCCGCGCACGCCGCGTCCCCCGAGATCCATAGTCATGAGGGGCTTGCCATTAACGGGTTTGATCCTGTGGCTTATTTTACCGCAGAACACCCCGTTGAAGGCCGCGCGGAATTCACCACGCTTTATAAAGGGGCCACATGGCGGTTTTCATCCGCTGAAAACAAAGCGGCGTTTGATGCCACACCAGAAATGTTCGCGCCGCAATATGGGGGGTATTGTGCTTATGCCGCCTCGAAAGGCTATATCGCGACGTCTGATCCTGCGGCATGGACCATTTTTGAAGGCAAACTCTATCTGAATTATTCAAAATCTGTTCGTGCCCTTTGGGCGTTGCGCAAATCAACGCATATCAAAAGCGCCAATGAAAACTGGCCTGGAATTTTACAAGGATAGCGTGGCTTGCGAATTGGGATGCACCAGCTTGGTCATGATTTGATCTTTGCTCACTTGCCCAATTACTGTGCCATCTTGTGTGACGCCCAAAACGCTGTTTTCACCAAAGCTGTCCATAACGGTTTTGATGTTGGTTTCTGCGTCAACGGTGGCGGTGTGCGCCGTGTCGGTGGGACACATAGCATCACGCGCGGTGAGAACCCCTAGAGGGTTCATATGGGCCACAAATTCGGCGACATAGTCGTTCACAGGGTGGGTGTAAATTTCCCGTGGGGTTCCACATTGGACGATGCGGCCGCCTTCCATAATGGCGATGCGGTTGCCGATTTTAAACGCTTCGTCCAAATCGTGACTGACAAAGATGATCGTGCGGTTGAGATCATGCTGCAATTCTAAAAGTTCATCTTGCAAGTTTGTGCGAATAAGAGGATCGAGCGCGGAAAACGGCTCATCCATCAAAAGAACAGGGGCTTCGGTTACAAAGGCACGGGCAAGGCCAACGCGCTGCTGCATGCCGCCTGATAATTCGCCAACCTTGCGATCCGCCCAATCCGAAAGCCCAACAAGGGTGAGCTGTTGATCTACACGAACACGGCGCTCATCGGCGCCTAGACCCGCAAGTTCAAGCCCAAGCCCGACATTTTCACGTACGCTCCGCCATGGCAGGAGGCCAAATTGTTGAAACACCATGGAGACCCAATTTTGCCGCGCCCCACGGAGTGCTTTGGCATCAGCGTGCGTGATGTTGAGCTTTTCTTCCCCACACAAAAGTTCAACTTGTCCCCGCACAACAGGGTTGAGCCCGTTGACCGCCCGCAAAAGCGTGGATTTTCCAGAGCCAGATAGTCCCATAAGGACCAAAATTTCACCCTCTTCGACAGAGAGGTTGCAATCATGCACGCCGAGGATCTGGCCTGTTTCTTTTTGCACGTCTGCGCGGCTTTTGTTCGCGTCCATTGCGGGAAGAGCGGCCTCAGGGTTGCCACCAAAAACGATGGATACGTTTTTAAAATCGACTGCGATGCTCATGATTTTTCCTCCTTGCGCAGCATGCGATCAAGGGCGATGGCCACCGCAACAATCACAAGTCCGCTTTCAAATCCCAATGGGGCGTTCACGGTGTTCAGCGCACGCACAACAGGCACACCCAAACCGTCAGCCCCGACAAGTGCGGCGATCACAACCATGGATAGCGACAACATGATTGTTTGGTTCAACCCTGTCATGATTTGTGGGAATGCATAGGGCAGTTCGACTTTTAAAAGCACTTGCATGGGGCGCGCGCCAAAGGCTTTGGCAGCCTCGATGAGGCCGGTTGGGGTTTGGCTCACCCCCAATTGGGTGAGGCGGATCGGTGCAGGGATCACAAAGATAAATGTCGCGACCAACCCAGGCACCATGCCGATCCCAAAGAGCACAATCATCGGGATCAGATAGACGAAAGTTGGGATCGTTTGCATCATATCGAGGATCGGTAAAATAGCCTTAAAAAACCGTGGATGATGGGCGGCGTAAATGCCAATTGGCACGCCGA
>JBMYYE010000166.1:0-3258 GCA_049609065.1 Halocynthiibacter sp. | reverse complement strand
ACGTGTTTGGGTGCTTGCGGAACGTGCACGGTCCTATGGTGATGTAACCGAATACCTAAATATTCCACAATATTTGATCGGTTGGTTTATTGCTGCAATGACCTTCTTGACGGCCTTTGTGCTCTTGGGGCGTGCCATCATGCTTCTGATCCGTCCAAGCCTCTTGGCCCAAGACGATTTTCCATCAAATTCGGCTGGGAGCTAAGCCATGATTGAATCACTTATCGGCTTCGGCGCCGTTCTTTTCCTCGTGCTATTGCGGATCCCGATTGCCTTTGCGATGGGGTTTGTTGGCATGATTGGGTACATGCTCGAAACCAGCTATCGCGGCGGCATTTCTATGGTCGCACGGATCATTATCGATACCGCCCAAGATTATGGGCTCTCTGTTGTCCCACTTTTCATCCTTATGGGGCTTTTCGTGAACAAAGGTGGTATCGCCAGCGACCTTTATAAAGTGTCCTACGCTTTCCTTGGACATTTTCGCGGCGGTTTGGCCATGGCAACAATCCTGGCCTGCGGGGGCTTTGCGGCGATCTGTGGATCCTCGCTTGCGACGGCTGCAACCATGTCCAAAGTGGCCATGCCACAAATGCGCAAATACAACTATCACGATAGCCTTTCCACAGCCTCCATTGCTGCGGGCGGCACGTTGGGTATTTTGATCCCACCATCGGTGATTTTGGTGATCTATGGTCTTTTGACGGAAACCTCGATTGGGAAACTCTTTATCGCTGGTGTTGTGCCTGGCCTCATGGGCGTTCTATTTTATCTCTTTGCGGTTCGTTTCACCGTGTGGCGCCGTCCGAATTCTGGCCCAGCTGGGGAAAAAACACCATGGATGGAACGTATCAAAGCGCTTGGGACAGTTTGGTCCGTGTTGCTTTTGTTCTTCCTTGTGATTGGCGGACTTTACGGCATCTTTGATTTTGAACCTTTGAACCTCTCATTCTCTCCAACCGAAGCGGCTGGCATGGGGGCAGCAGGTGCGTTTTTGATCGCGCTTGCACGGGGAAATTTGACCATCAAAACCACCTATGAGGTTCTCAAAGAAACGGCGATCACGTCTGCGTCTTTGTTTGCGGTTTTGATCGGTGCATGGGTATTTTCAAACTTCGTGAACAGAGCAGGGCTCCCAGAAGCACTTCTCAACGCGGTCACTGCAAACTCAGTTGAGCCATGGATCGTCATGGGTTTGATCATCCTCATTTACATCGCGCTTGGCTGTATTTTTGAGAGCCTGTCGATGCTTCTTTTGACGGTTCCGATTTTCTTCCCATTGGTGCGTGACCTTGGCTTTGATCCTGTTTGGTTCGGTATCATCGTGGTTGTCGTGACGGAGATTTCTCTCATCACACCGCCGGTTGGGCTAAACGTGTTCATCTTAAAAGGTGTGGTTCGAGATGTCTCAACCGCCACAATCTTTAAGGGTGTGACACCATTTTGGGTTGCAGACATCATTCGCCTTGCGCTTTTGGTTCTGATCCCAGCCATCACATTGTGGATGCCAAATAATATGGGCACCATAGGCCACTGATAGTAGCCATCATAAACACAAAAAGCGCATCCAGTTTGGGTGCGCTTTTCATTTAGATCAAAGGCTTAAGGCTATTTCGTGATCTTTCTATTGTATTTATTTTACATAATACCGATTATAGGCTATTTGTATAATTCTTAAATTTAGGCCTCGCGCCATGTGCCTACGGCGAGATCCTCAAGCCCCCACCGACCAATACGCACACGGATAAGCCGCAAGGTTGGAAACCCGATCGCCGCCGTCATACGCCGCACTTGACGATTGCGCCCTTCGCGTATGGTGATCTCAAGCCAACTATCAGGAACGGATTTCCGGTACCGCACGGGCGGATGGCGATCCCAGAGGTTTGCAGGCGGTTCCATAAGCCGCACTTCAGCTGGACGCGTTAGACCATCTTTAAGCTCAACACCCGACCGCAATGGTGCAATATCCGCGTCATCTGGCGTACCCTCAACCTGCACCCAATAGGTTTTCGCCATTTTGTGCTTAGGATTTGCAATCTTGTGTTGCAGCGCCCCGTCATCGGTCAAAATAAGCAAGCCTTCACTGTCTTTATCAAGGCGACCTGCCGCATAGACGTCAGGCACATCAATATAATTGGATAGCGTTTCACGTTTGGACCCCTCAAGGCCTTTATCCGTGAACTGCGATAAAACGTTAAACGGCTTATTAAATAGGATGGTTTTGCTCATATACACCGTCTAACCCGTGCCCTGCCCCAAAGGCAAGGTCTTTAGAAATGCGCCGTAGGAGCCGCAGGTTTAAATCTCGACACCCCCAAGGAATTTTCAAAGATCGCACTCTATGGCGCTAAAATCGACCTCTGGCGGGAAATTCCTTCGAATTTGATTGCGTGACATTGGCTTATGACGCTATAAGTTTGGAAACACTTTGACTGTGATATATCGACAGGATTTTCCACGTGACTGATACGCCAGAAACCCCAGAAACCTCCGGGGAAACCCCACCAGAACGCCCAGTTTATGACGGCCCGAATATCTCCATCACGGAGGAAATGAAGACGTCATATCTCGATTACGCCATGAGCGTGATCGTCAGCCGTGCGATCCCCGATCTGCGTGATGGTTTGAAACCTGTGCACCGACGGATCCTTTATGCGATGCATGAAACCGGCAACACGCATGATAAATCCTACCGGAAATCTGCCCGTCCTGTGGGTGATGTCATGGGTAAATATCACCCACATGGGGACAGTGCGATCTATGACGCTTTGGTTCGTATGGCCCAAGATTTCTCCATGTCTTTGCCGCTTTTGGATGGCCAAGGTAACTTTGGCTCCATGGATGGCGATAATCCAGCCGCGATGCGCTATACCGAAGTGCGCATGGACAAACCGGCCTCTGCCCTTTTGGCGGATATCGAAAAAGACACGGTAGATTTCCAAGACAACTATGATGGCAAAGACCGTGAACCTACGGTCCTCCCTGCCCGCTATCCAAATATGCTCGTGAACGGCGCTGGCGGTATTGCGGTGGGTATGGCCACGAATATTCCGCCCCACAATCTGGGCGAAGTCATTAGTGCCACCCTCGCCCTTATTGACGATCCTGATCTGACTTCTGAACAGTTGATCGAATATGTGCCAGGTCCCGATTTCCCGACGGGTGGCATTATGCTTGGGCGTAATGGGGCGCGCAAAGCTTATCTCGAAGGACGCGGATCGGTTGTCATCCGCTCCAAAACCCGTGTGGAAGAGATTA
>JBMYYE010000165.1:0-3317 GCA_049609065.1 Halocynthiibacter sp. | reverse complement strand
TATTGGCCAGATGATCGCAATGTGCGAAGATTTGATCGCCAAAGGCCATGCTTATGCTGCGGAGGGCCATGTGCTTTTCTCGGTAGAGAGTTATAAATCCTATGGCGCGCTTTCTGGTCGGTCTGTGGATGATATGATTGCGGGCGCCCGTGTGGAGGTTGCACCTTATAAGAAAAACCCGATGGATTTTGTGCTCTGGAAGCCGTCAAATGCGGATCAACCTGGCTGGGAAAGCCCGTGGGGCCTTGGCCGTCCAGGCTGGCACATTGAATGTTCCGTCATGTCCTATGAACTTTTGGGGGAAACGTTTGATATTCATGGGGGTGGCAATGATTTGCAATTCCCACACCATGAAAATGAGATTGCCCAAAGCTGCTGTGCCCATGGGGAAAACACCTTTGCCCGTTATTGGATGCACAATGAAATGCTGCAGGTCGAAGGTAAGAAAATGTCCAAATCCTTGGGCAATTTTTTCACCGTGCGCGATCTTTTGGATCAAGGGTATGCAGGCGAAGTGATCCGCATGGTCTATCTGGGGACCCATTACCGGCGTCCTATGGATTGGACCGATCAAAAGGCCAATGAGGCGGCGCATACGCTTCGAAAATGGCGTGGATTGACCGATGGGGTTGATGCGGGCGCTATTTCAGATGCTGTTGTTGCGGCTCTCGCCGATGATGTGAATACCGCAGGCGCGATTGCAGAACTGCATAAGCTGGCGAATGCAGGAAATGGCCCAGATCTTAAGGCCTCTGCACAGCTCCTTGGTCTTTTGGAGGATCACATGGGCGATTGGGCCAAAACGGCTGATGTGGACTTGTCGGCTTATGAAAAATTGCTCCATGACACCCGCATGGCGGCGATGGAAACCAAAGATTTCAGTGCTGTTGATGCGCTTAAATCCCAACTTTCACAAGCGGGCCTGATGGTTCAGATGTCGAAAACCGGGGTCACGTTGGAGCCAACGCCAGATTTCGATCCAAGCCAATTGGAAGGGCTGCTTTCATGACAAAAAAAACGCGGCTTTATATTTACGACACCACATTACGTGATGGCCAACAAACCCAAGGCGTTCAGTTTTCCACATCTGAAAAAATTCAGATCGCCAACATGCTTGATGCGTTGGGTGTGGATTACATCGAAGGTGGCTGGCCGGGGGCAAACCCCACGGATAGCGCATTTTTTGAGGCCGCCCCAAAAACCCGCGCAATTTTTGCCGCCTTTGGTATGACCAAACGGGCAGGGCGTTCAGCCGAAAATGATGACGTCTTGGCCGCGGTGATGAATGCGGGTACTAAGGCGGTGTGTTTGGTTGGCAAAAGCCACGATTATCACGTGACCAAAGCCTTAGGCATCACCCTTGACGAAAACACAGATAGCATCGCGCAATCCGTCGCGCATATCGTGAAATCTGGGCGTGAGGCGCTCTTTGATGCGGAACATTTCTTTGATGGGTTCGCGGCCAATCCTGACTATGCGATTGCGGCCTGCAAAGCGGCCTATGACGCGGGCGCGCGGTGGGTTGTGTTATGTGACACCAATGGGGGCGCGTTGCCACATCAGGTGTTTGAGGCCACCAAAGCCGTGATTGCGGCGGGAATTCCGGGCACACATATCGGTATTCACACCCATAATGACACAGAAAATGCGGTCGCCAATAGCTTGGCTGCGGTGGATGCTGGCGCATGTCAAATTCAAGGCACGTTAAATGGTTTGGGGGAACGCTGTGGCAATGCAAATTTGACAACGCTCATCCCGATTTTAAAATTAAAAGCGCCTTATAAAGATGATTTTGACATTAACGTTTCCGATGAAGCGCTTGTAAATGTTACGAAAGTTTCGCGAAAGCTGGACGATATCTTGAACCGCGTTTCAGCTAAACAAGCCGCCTTTGTTGGCGCGTCTGCCTTTGCGCATAAGGCGGGTTTGCACGCGTCTGCGATCCTAAAAGATCCGACAACCTATGAACATATTCCGCCTGAAACTGTGGGAAATGCGCGCATTATTCCGATGTCCAACCAAGCGGGACAATCCAACCTGATCAAACGGTTGGCTGATGCTGGGCTTGTTGTGGAAAAAGGCGATCCAGCCTTGGGGCGGATCCTTGATCGTATCAAATCCCAAGAGGCCAAAGGCTATAGCTATGACACGGCACAAGCGTCATTTGAACTTCTGGCGCGTGACGAATTGGGGCAATTGCCAAAGTTTTTTGAGGTCAAACGCTACAAGGTGACGGTCGAGCGGCGTAAAAACAAATATAACCAAATTGTGAGCCTTTCTGAGGCGGTTGTTGTGGTTAAAATCGGCGATGAGAAGAAACTCTCAGTCTCTGAAAGCATGGATGCGACAGGCCATGACCGCGGCCCTGTGAACGCGCTGTCCCAAGCACTTTCCAAAGATCTCGGACCCTATCAGGCGATCATCGATGATATGAAACTGGTCGACTTTAAAGTGCGAATTACAGGCGGCGGGACTGAGGCCGTGACACGCGTGATCATTGATAGCGAAGACCGTGACGGGCGCCGTTGGGCCACCGTTGGCGTGTCGCCCAACATTGTCGACGCAAGCTTTGAGGCACTTTTGGATGCCATTACATGGAAGCTGATCCGTGATGGTGCCGCTTAATATCAACAAAAACTACAAAAAAGGTTGCGTCTTGTCATAGGTCCCCCAAAGTAGGGCACCGGTTTCACCGACTATGTGCTGCAGTGAGGGAGAAAAAATATGCCATGGATTAAAACAGTGTCCTATGAGGATGCCAAAGGCAAATTGAAGGCGCTTTACGATCGGGTGAAGGGACCAGATAACAACGTTGATAACATTATGATGATGCACAGCCTGCGCCCCCACACAATGGAAGGGCATATGGCGATCTACAAATATGTGCTGCATCATTCTGACAACACGATCCCCAAATGGTTTTTGGAAGTCTTGGGCGTATGGGTATCCTCGCTTAATCACTGTGGCTATTGCGTTGAACATCACTTCGCAGGGATGAAGCGCTTGGTCGCCGATGATGCCAAATCGGCGGGCATTCGGGCCGCGATTGATCGGAGGCGCATTGATGAAGCCCCTCTAACGCCTGCTCAAAAAGGGGCGATGCATTACGCTGAAACCCTGACACGGGCGCCATGGGATGTGACCGAAGCCATGGTTGAAGGCCTGCAGAGCCTTGGCTGGGAGGATGGTGAAATCCTCGAGATAAATCAGGTCAGCGCCTATTTTTCCTACGCCAATCGCACGGTTTTGGGGCTTGGATGTTCCACGAAGGGCGATATCATTGGCCTATCCCCCAACAATTCGGACAATCCAGATGA
>JBMYYE010000164.1:0-3323 GCA_049609065.1 Halocynthiibacter sp. | reverse complement strand
GCGTTTCCCTGGCAAAAGCGCATCATGCACCAACGTGCCAACAGGTTTGGGCCGCAAGATAATTTCGTCACCCACTTCGATATGCTGAAGCTTCGAGGTGAGGGGGCCGTCAGGGACTTTAATAGAATAAAATTCCAACTCGTCATCCCATGACGGGGAGGCGATCGAATAAGCGCGCAGCAAAGGTTTGCCGTTGTCGCCCATGAGGCCGATCATGACAAATTCACCCGAGCGAAAGCGAAGGGTCTGCGGGCGTGTTACTCGGAAAGAAAAAAGCCGGTCGGTCCAGTGTTTTACAGCCGTGACGGTCTGGGCGTCAGGTAAGGCAGGCGTGGCTTTCGCATTTTCAGCGACTGCATCAGTCATGGAGTTTCCTTCATTAAATCAATGTGGATGCGCGTTCATGTTTCATATAGTCGCTTGTTTGGCAGGGGTCCAGTAACCTGATGTCGCGGATGGTGGGTTCCCAAAATAAAAGACGTAGCCCCCTTGTGGGGGTGGAAAATATTCTATATTTTGCTAAAAATTATCCACATTTTGGAAAAATTTCCTATATTGGAGGGGCGCACCTATGGGGCAAAAGGTTGATAAACTGGATCGCAAGATTTTACATGAGTTACAGGTCGATGCATCACAATCCCTTGATGAAATCGCAAAGAAAGTCGGGTCTTCTAAAACACCTGTTTGGAATCGTATTCGGAAAATGCGTGAAAATGGAATTATTGGGCAAAACACCGTTATCTTGAACGCGGAGGCTTTGGGTTTTGATGCCTGCTTTTTTGTGTTGGTCCGCACGTCTGCCCATGAAGCAACATGGCAGAAAAAATTCCTCGATGCCCTCAATGCACGGCCCGAAGTCATGGAAGCGCACCGTTTGGCGGGGGACGTGGATTATATCCTTAAGGTGCAAGTCGCCAATGCGCGCGCCTATGATGAGTTTTACCAAGCCCTCATTTCGGAAGTACGCATTCACAATGTGACGGCGCTTTTGTCGATGGAAACCCTTAAATCCACAACGATGCTGCCGCTATAGAGATCCCGATCGGGATTTATACGCTGTGATCATTGTAGATGAGTTCCATATGGCGGGTCTTTGTTCCACATCTGATCTGTGGTAAAAAACCTTGCCAATCCTTTCAGAACCCGTCTAATCTATTGCAGATAAAATAAATCCTGGGAGGATGATTATGAAGTTTTTGACTGCGGCCGCAACGGCCCTTGCCCTAAGTGTGAGCGCGACAGCCGTTTCTGCGGCTTGCGATGATGGCGAAGTTGTAATTAAATTCGCGCATGTAACGAACACCGATAAGCATCCCAAAGGGATTGCGGCGTCTTTGCTCGAAAAACGTGTGAATGAAGAAATGAACGGCAAAGCGTGTATGGAAGTTTTCCCAAACTCCACGCTTTATGATGATAACAAAGTGCTCGAAGCAATGCTTCAAGGTGACGTGCAAATGGCCGCGCCATCCTTGTCCAAATTCGAAAAATTCACCAAACAATTCCGCCTTTTTGACTTGCCATTCATGTTCAAAAATATGGATGCGGTTGATGCGTTCCAGAATTCCGATAAAGGCCAAGCGATGCTCGATAGCATGCAAAAACGCGGACTTCAGGGCATGGCGTTTTGGCACAATGGCCTAAAGCAAATGTCCGCGAATAAACCTTTGGTGAAGCCAACGGACGCAGCCGGGCTTAAATTCCGCGTTCAATCATCTGATGTGTTGGTGGCCCAAATGGAAGCCATCGGCGGTAACCCGCAAAAAATGTCCTTCAAAGAGGTCTATGGCGGCCTTCAGCAGGGCACAGTGGATGGTCAAGAAAACACATGGTCAAATATCTTTGGCAAGAAGTTCTTTGAAGTCCAAGATGGTGTCACAGAAACCAATCACGGCATCATCGACTACCTTGTTGTGACCTCTGTTGATTGGCTCGATAGCCTCGATGCGGATGTGCGTGATCAGTTGATGACGATCGTGAAAGAAGTGACCGTTCAGCGCAACGCAGAAGCGTTCGCCGTAAACGAAGCGGCACGTCAATCCATCCTAGATGCAGGTGGCAAAATCGTGACGTTGGACGCCGATCAGCGCCAAGCATGGGTCGATGCGATGAAGCCTGTTTGGGAGCAGTTCAAAGGGGATGTTGGCGAAGACAACATTGCCGCGGCCCAAGACATCAATATGAAGCACTAAGCTTTCGCAAGGGTGCGTGGGGAAACTCACGCCCCTTTTTTCTTTTTTGGGGGGCATCATGCATCCACATCCCAGTGTGACTTGGGTTGATCGGCTCGAAGAAAGCCTGATTTCCATTCTTCTTGGACTTATGACATTGATTACGTTTGCCAATGTTGTTGTTCGATACGTTTTTAACTCTAATATTTTATGGGGGCTTGAGCTGACGGTTTTTCTGTTTGGCTGGCTCGTTTTATTGGGCGCAAGCTATGCGGTCAAAAAAGGATCCCATCTTGGTGTCGATGTGATCATTAATATGGTCAATCCATCGCTTCGTCGTGTGCTTGGGCTTATTTCAGTTGGTATTTGCATTGCGTTTTCGTTTCTTTTGCTCAAAGGGGCATGGGATTATTGGGCCAATTTTGCCAACCTACCTGGGACGGAGGGCCGTTGGTTCCCGCTTGGGTTCGAAGAAAAGTTCCGCGGCAAAGGCTGGTATGAGGTCAATGATATTCCGCATCCTGCGTTTTTGGGCTGGATGGAAGGCGTCTTTAATGATGGCGACGCCTATGAAAAAATTCCGCGGCTGTTGCCCTATATGGTTTTGCCAATATCGATGGCGTTGATTTTATTTCGGTTTCTACAGGCCGCTGTTGCGATGTGGACAGGCAAAATAGACCGCATCGTTGCAAGCCATGAAGTCGAAGACGAACTTGAAGAAGTGCGCGAGCAGCTTGGGGAGGTCGACGAATGGAAGTAGTCCTCTTATTTGTAATGGTCATCGGGTTTTTGATGATCGGTGTGCCGATTGCGGTCTCTTTGGGGATGTCATCGGTGATTTTCTTATTGGTGTTTTCCGATAGCTCGCTGGCTTCTGTGGCACAGACATTGTTTTCAGCTTTCGAAGGGCACTTCACGCTTCTGGCCATTCCGTTTTTCATCCTTGCGTCCAGTTTCATGACCACGGGCGGGGTTGCGGATCGGATCATTCGCTTCTCAATTGCCTGTGTCGGACATTTTCGTGGGGGGCTTGCCATTGCGGGGGTATTTGCCTGTATGCTCTTTGCGGCTCTTTCCGGGTCATCCCCCGCGACGGTTGTAGCGATCGGATCTATTGTGATCGCAGGTATGCAAAAGGTCGGATATACTAAAGAA
>JBMYYE010000163.1:0-3383 GCA_049609065.1 Halocynthiibacter sp. | reverse complement strand
GGCCGTTGATGCGCAATCGGCACCTAGGGCTTCGCCTGCGACACAGCCGATGGCGGCGTGCAGGGCAATATGCCCAAGCGAGCCTTCGCCGCCATGTGCGCCATTTGCAAAGATATCGCCAACCCCCGTTTGCAGGTCGGCCATAGCCGCGTTCACGGCGGAGGTCGTGAAGTTTTGAAGGAAGCCATCGCCAAAGCTGGTGCCGTAGACGGCTGAGCTCAACCCAGATTTAATCGTGGCGTCGATGCCGCTCTCAACGAGGCTAGCGACGGTAAATTTATTCCCCACACCGAGGAGGCCTTTTGTGCCAAGCTTACTGACAAAGTCAGCGCCAAACACTTGTTTCGCATTGATGCCCGATGTGAGGCCTGCGCCGATGGCTGAAAACGCTGCATCACCGAGGATATCCCCAAGGTCAAAATTGCCCGAAACCGCCCCATCAAGAACACCCATGGAGGTCGAAACAGCAAATGCGTTTACCGCAGTTCCAAGCGCCGTGAGCGTTGTTGTGCCGCCAACCGTGGTCACAAGTCCCAGCTCAGCAGCTGCGCCAATTTCACCAACCACACCGAGGCCATTCCCCAAGCTCCCCATGCCTTGGGTAATGGCTATGGTTAAAAGGACCTTAAAGGCAGGGCTAAGTGCGCGGGTTTCTTCGTAGAAATGTTCATCCACCAATCTGATCGTGTCAACGGTGGTCGTATCGCGTGTGATGAGGTCGTCGTAAAACACATATCCAGGCCCATCCGCAGCCGTTGGAAGGGATGCGACTTTGGTTCCAAGGTCATCCATCCATGCCTGTGTTGGTGCACCCCCTGCGGCCGGCGGACCCGTTGCGGGTTTGCCATCATCAAAGAACGCAGAGGTCAGCGCAAGGTCAGCACCACCTTCGCCCGTTAGATCCCCCGCATTGGCAAAGCCCGTATCTTCGTTGCGGAAACCGCCAATGGTAACCGCGCTATCAGCATCAAAATGGGCACCGTCATCCGCTTCGATTTTTGAGAATTTTGCGCTTTCGGTATAGTCGACGATGGTTTCCGTCGTGGCCAAAATAAGCCCCGTATCCGCGTGATTTTCAGCATGGTAATCCGTATCAACAGCAGCCAAAATATGCGTATCGCCGCCCACATGCGTATCAAAACGCCCTGTCGCATCAAAATCGACACTGGTGAGGGTGAGGTCTTGTGCAGAGGCCAAGTCGATATTGCCGACAACCGTTGCGTGGCTCCCGATGGAATGCGTTTTTAAATCGCGCACATCGCTTGAACTGCTGATCAGACCGCCAAGCATGCTTGACGATTCATAATAGGAGCTTGCTGCCACATCCTGAACCGTCGCAAGAACAACATTACCAGCGTCAGATTTTATCTTTAGGCCAGCCTCTGCATCAAAATTCGTGCCTTCAAGGCGAACATCGCCTTCCCCGTTGATACGCACTTGCGCACCTGAGATATTGGCAACGTTATGTTCAACCAGAAGCTCTTGGTCGCGCAGCGCATAGCCAGATAAGAAGCCTTTCTTTTTCACATTAAAGTCGCTGTTAAATGTGTTGACCGCCGCACGCACATCAACAGCCCCAGTGACCGATGCAATATCCACATGTCCAGCGGACTTAATCTGGGTCCCAATCAAAGTGACCGTTGCGGAATCTTCCCCCTCAACACCCGCTTTGATCAAAAGATCGCCGCCTGTTTCAATGCGGGTCACTTTTTGCGTTGTGCCTTCCGATTTAAAATAACCGTCGGAATAGATCATTTCGCTCTTTTGATTCAGATCCACGGTGCCAATCAAAACATCCCCATTGGCAACCAATGCGGCATCGCCCCCCGATTTCACCTGAGCGCCCGAAAGGACAATATCCGTATTTGAGGTAATATTAAGAGCGGTTTTTGACGTGATGCGGGCCTGCCCTGCCGCCGCTTCACCAAAGCCATGCGCGCCTTCAAATTTAAGTTTGCCGGTTTTAACATCGACACGCTCGGCATTAATGTCCACGGAATTTCCCGAGAGCACACCACTGGTTGATGTAAGCGTTCCGGTGAGATCAAGGTTAAGCGCACCACCTGCATCAAACAGGCCGCCGATATTTTCGACATCGACGCTCGCAACTTTGATCCCATTATTGGCAATAATAGCGCCCGAATTGGCCACGATATTGGCCTGAAGGCTAATCGTATCCGCCGTCAACGTCGAGGCACCCGAGCTGGCCGCAAGGAGGCTATCGGTGCTCGCAAGATAGACATGAGGCACAAGCACATTTTTGCCGCCAACGGTGACGCTTTCTAACCAGATAATATCTTTGGTGAGGGCCGCGATTTGTTCAGGCGTCAGTGCAACACCCACAGAAAGTTCAAGGTTTTTTGAGGCCTGCACCGCATTATCATACATCGCCCGCATTTGGGCTTTCTCATCGATGTGATCACCAAGCTGCGTGCGGCCCGTCAATTCAAAGAGCTGATTTCGGATAAATTGCGTCTCAACATAGGCATCGCCCAAACGCTGACCTGATGCATCAGGATCGTAATTGATTGAGCTCAAAAAATAATCAGAGGACAAAAAGGCCTCAAGATTGATGAATTTATAGCGTGTTTCCAAGAGGTAGTTTGAGTTGGGGTCTTGGGACTGCACAACCAAGGCTTGGTTGCCTATCGATCCTGCAGATAGGCCTGAGATATCAGAGCTAAGGACCCCTAGGCTTTCTGCCGTCGGGCGTGATGACACAAGCGGCACATGCGCCCCGCCCGCCCCAGAGGTATCCGCACCCGCAGCCACCGCGCCATTTTGAATGTACCCCGTCACAGTGCCCGTCAGCGTCCCGCCTGCCTGGATCGTGGAGAACACGGCGTCAACCGTTTCAACGATGGGGCCGACATAAGAATACGTGTGAAAGTGCTTTGTCTTCTTTCGCCAATTTTTCTTATAGATCCGATGATAGTCTATGACTTTATTTGTCGTCTTGGTTAGATCTGAACCTAAATTGGTCACATCCGCAGCATTCAAATTGACATCGTTAACTGCAGATATAAGGCTATATTCATTCCGAATGTCAGTCGCGGTTAATGCCAAATTTTGAGCGGAAATGATCTTTGCTGCAACACCCGTTTCAACTGCGTTTTCTGTAGCGACCTTTGTGGTCGTATGGATATATCGACAATCCTTTTTCGTGCCAGAACAACTCCCCGTATTTGCGGCAAGCACAGTCGTCGTATTGCTGGTAGATGTTGTGGTAATTGATGGCGCTGGTCGCAGGTTTGCAACACTGTCAGCCATGATATCTATGCTGCCCGCATATGTTTCGACGAGGCCGCCGTTTTGGTTGGTGAACTGGGCAGCGCGGGCGTTTGTAAGCCCTGCGATTGTGAGGTTCCCGCTTGCCAAAACTG
>JBMYYE010000162.1:0-3607 GCA_049609065.1 Halocynthiibacter sp. | reverse complement strand
TCGACACGTAATACAAAAAGCCAGAGGTGTTTTGCAAAACCTTCGGCAAACGTTTGTCATCGGTGGTTGGCGTCGCCAGACGGATGAAATTTAGGCCCGCATTTTGTGCGGGAATACAAAGCTCTTCATCTTCTTCGGGTGGCAAATCCACAACAATTAAGCCATCAATACCCGCCTCTTTGGCCTCTTTGAGGAATGTCTCAACGCCACAGGAATAAATCGGGTTATAATAGCCCATAAGCACAATCGGCGTGGTGTTATCCGTTTCGCGAAATTCGCGCGCCATTTGCAAGGTCCGTTTGAGCGTCATCCCCGCCTCAAGTGCGCGTTGACCCGCGAGCTGAATGGTCGGGCCATCAGCCATGGGATCGGTAAAGGGCAGACCAAGTTCGATGATATCGACACCCGCAGATGGCAAACCTTTGATCACCTCCAAGGAGCGATCATAATCCGGATCGCCCGCCATGACATAAGACACAAACGCTTTTTTACCAGCCGCCTTTAGCTCTGCAAACTTATCATCAATGCGCGTCATCACGGGCCCTTTCTATTGTCTTTAATAGGGGTTTGGCGTTTTTTTGCGGGAAAATCAATGGGAGTTTGCCCCCCATAGGGATCGATTGCTTGCCAATGGATGAAAAGGTGATATTAGCAAGGAAATTTTACACGAATTGAGGTGCGTCATGGGCTTTAAAACTGGGATCGTTGGTCTACCGAATGTGGGGAAATCCACGCTTTTTAATGCGCTTACAAAAACGGCGGCGGCGCAGGCTGCGAATTTCCCGTTTTGTACGATTGAACCGAATGTAGGCGAAGTGGCCGTGCCTGATGCGCGCTTAGATAAATTGGCGGAAATCGCAGGCTCAAAGCAAAAAATTGCAACGCGTATGACCTTTGTGGATATTGCGGGCCTCGTAAAAGGGGCCTCAAAGGGCGAAGGTTTGGGCAATCAATTTTTGGCCAATATCCGTGAAACCGATGCGATTGCCCATGTGTTGCGGTGTTTCGAAGACGAAGACGTGACCCATGTGGATGGCCGTGTGAACCCAGTTGAGGACGCAGAAACCATTGAGATGGAATTGATGCTGTCGGACCTGGAAAGCGTTGAAAAGCGCCTTCAAAATTTGGTTCGTAAATTGAAGGGCGGCGACAAAGAGGCCAAAGATCAAGAACGGCTTTTGCAAATGGCGAAAGCCGCTCTCGAAGCGGGCCGCCCTGCGCGCACCGTTGAGATCGATGAAGAGGACGAAAAACAGTGGAAGATGCTGCAATTGCTGACCGCGAAACCGATCCTTTATGTTTGTAATGTCGATGAAAGCAGTGCGGCAAATGGCAATGCGTTTTCCGAAGCCGTCGCAAAAATGGCCGAATCCCAAGGTGCAGCCCATGTGGTGATTTCTGCCCAAATCGAAGAAGAAATCAGCCAACTCGAAGACGACGAAGCGGCGATGTTCCTAGAGGAAATGGGTCTCGAAGAGGCGGGGCTTGATCGTTTGATCCGCGCCGGTCACACGCTTTTACACCTGTGCACCTATTTCACATGTGGCCCGAAAGAAGCGCGCGCTTGGACCTTCCAAGAAGGCTGGCTTGCCCCACAATGCGCCGGCGTTATTCATGGCGATTTTGAGAAAAAATTTATCCGTGCTGAAACTGTGGCCTATGATGATTACGTGGCTCATAACGGTGAAACTGGCGCCAAAGAAGCGGGAAAAATGCGCGCTGAGGGCAAATCCTATGTCGTTCAAGATGGCGATGTGATGAACTTCTTGCACGGGGCCTAATTGCACGGGGCCTAATTGAGCGCATCAAATCGCGTGGTGTCTTTGGGAAACTGACGTAGATCAAAGACAAATTCCAAGATGTAAATATGAAGGGCTAAACGTTACGAAGGAGCACCCCATGCTACGTTTGGCATCTATCTTGTTTTCAATGATTTCAACCACTTTAATGGGCGTTGCCATTGTGGTCGCATTGACGATTGGCAAAGACACGCTTTATCCGATTTTGGTTGCAGCTGCGATTGGCTTCGTGGTGTCGATCCCTGTGACTTGGATCGTCACAAAAATGATCGCAGATCTGAAATAGCCCCTCTATCTTTTCAAAAAGAGATCAACAGAAGCCGCGAATTCTCGCGGCTTTTCTGCATGTAGCCAGTGCCCCGTTTCAGGTAGTTTTGCAAAGTGGGAATTCGGGAAGAATGCTTTGATTTTAGGGCGGTATTCGGATTTGACATACTCGGAATTCGCGCCATTTAAAAACAAAGTTGTCCCGTCAAATTGCCCTGCAATATCAGGGAATGACAAAATATCGGGCATGTATTTTGCCAAAACATCAAGGTTCAAACGCCACATCATTGGATCGGATTTAAGGTCCAAAGACTGCAACACAAATGCCCGCGTGCCTGCATCCTCCAAGTGAGCGGCAAGTGCGCTATCGGCGCTTTTGCGTGTTGTTACTTCGGCAATGTCCACGGCGCGCATGGCCTCTAGAACATGCATCTGGCTGTGTTCATAGGCCACAGGCGCGATGTCTGCGACGATAAGGCGGTCGACCAATTCAGGCCGCGTCAACGCAAGGACCATTGCCGCTTTTCCGCCCATGGAATGGCCAAGCACATCCATTTTCCCGCCATGCTCTGCGATAATCTCTGCCAAATCTCGAGCCATATCATGGTAGCTATGGCTGCTAAACCACGGGCTTTCTCCATGGTTGCGCATGTCCACGGCCACCACTTTTCGTGTGTCTGAGAGAAGTTTGGAGATCACCCGCCAGTTGCGTGCGGAACCAAAAAGACCGTGAGCAATTAACAAGGGGCGTCCTGGGCCTGTGCCTTGACTTTGGGTGGTGAGCATGGCTTTTTCTCCTAGTTTCACAATACGTGTGAATAGTATAATAAGATTGTAAGCCTAGTATCTGGCTGTGGCACATTAGTGAAGATATTTTACGCGGGGGGGTAAGGATGGAACCGGTTCAATTCCCAAAGATGTATTGGAATATTACAACGCTGATGGAGGCGAAATTCCAGACGCAGCTTGCGAGCCTTGAAGAGGGCGCAACGAAATTTTCACGTCACATCCCTGCGCCAATTCAAGAAAACATCCAAGAAATACTTGATGTTCAGTCCTTTGATGATGCATCCGTGTCTGTGACGCCTGCGCAAATTGCGCAGGTGGATGGGGCGTATCGGAATGTGATGCGCTTTTTAGAAAGCGTTGACTTGGATGCAGAGCATCAAAAAATTCGCGACGAGCAGAAAATTGGCATATTTTGGGCGCTCATCCGCGGCGCGATTGTGGCGACGGTCCTGTTGTCGCTATATGCGGTGCAAGGCTAGGTTTGAAACGGGCCCGTCTGCGGTCGATTAAACTAAAAAAATCACATATTTTAGGGCATAACACTAGGTGGGGTATCTTTGGCAGGTGAGTTACCCAAGGGCGCGCCGAGGCGTTCTCGATATCTTACGGGTGGGACCCCCATCGTTTTCCGAAATTCGCGACGAAAGGTTTCAGCGGAACCAAACCCGCAGACGTCCCAAACATCAGATAAGGGAAGGGACCCGTTTTCGAGCAACTCTGCGGCCCGTGATATGCGTTCTGTCTTGAGCCAA
>JBMYYE010000161.1:0-3693 GCA_049609065.1 Halocynthiibacter sp. | reverse complement strand
TGCCAAAGGCTTTGCGTTCGCCCATATATTGCAACGTCAAATCGAGCGCTTTTTGTGCGCCACCCAAGGCGCCCGCGGAAATATTCAAACGTCCGCCATCAAGACCCGCCATTGCGTATTTAAACCCTTGGCCTTCTTCGCCCAGAAGGTTTTCCTCTGGGATCACGCAATCATCAAATTGCACTTGGCTTGTGGGCTGTGCTTTCCAGCCCATTTTGCGTTCATTCGCACCAAATGAAAGACCTTTAGTGCCGTCTTCGACCACCACGGTTGAAATGCCTTTTGGCCCATCTTCGCCTGTGCGGCACATGGTGACGTAAACGTCGGAATACCCACCGCCTGAAATGAAGGCTTTGTTGCCTGTGAGGGAATAACCGCCATCCACTTTTTCCGCGCGGGTTTTAAGAGCCGCCGCATCAGAGCCAGAGCCAGGTTCTGTCAGGCAATAGCTAAATACTTTGTCCATGCTGCAAAGATCAGGGAGCCATTTTTCTTTGTCTTCTTGTTTGCCGAATTTATCAATCATACCGCCACACATATTGTGGATCGACAAGAAGGAGCCAACAGCCGGATCAGACATTGCAAGAGCTTCAAAAACAAGCGTTGCATCAAGACGTGACAGCCCAGAACCGCCAAATTCTTCGGACACATAAATGCCGCCAAGACCAAGTTCGGCCAAGCCTTTCCAAAGCTCTTTGGGAATGGTGCCTTCTGCTTCCCATTTTTCGGAATTCGGGGCGATATTTGCCTCAGCGAAATCTTTCGCCATGTCAAAAATCATTGTTTGTTCTTCAGTTAATGCAAAATCCATGTCGGCCTCTCGTGGTTGGTCGTGGGGAATTGAACGAATGTTAAATTCCAATTCTTACACGAGTTTTGCAACCCCTAATTCATCCCGTGTTTTTCGCGTAAAAACACTACAAATCGGCATGATATTCTTCGATGAGGTGGGCCACGATGGCGCGGTTGGCGGTCTCGGTATCATCGCCTGCTATAATCGCGTTTTGATAGACGGTCCGTTGCCGGCTGGCGCTTGTGCCTTTGTGCAAAACCTGACGGAGGTTTTCGATTTCTACCACGCAATTGAGCGCCTCTGCATCGGGCATGATAAGGGTGATCAGCTCTTCTACTAAGATGCTAAAATCAACGATTTTGCCCGCGCCAAAATCAATCAATCCTTCGGTGGCGCCATAGCGTTGTGCCCGCCAACGGTTTTCCGACAGTAAGAAATTATCGTAAATGCGCCAGCGTTGGTTGCTGCTGCGCAAGCGGGTCAACATGCGGGTGAGGCATTGGATCAGCGCGGCGAGGCTGAGTGTATCTTCTAGGCGTGGTTGCACGTCACATATGCGTGTTTCCAAGGTTGGAAATTGTGCAGAAGGGCGTAAATCCCACCAAATTTTTGATGTGTCTTCGATGACGCCAAGATCAATCATCACGTGGACCGAACGCTCATATTCGCCCCAGCTGTCAAATTGTGGTGGCAGCCCCGTACGTGGTAAATTGTCAAAAACCGATAACCTGTAGGATGAGAGCCCTGTATCTTGGCCTTGCCAAAAGGGGCTCGATGTTGAGAGCGCTAAGATATGGGGCAAAAAATACGCCATTTGATTGAGAATATCGATGCGTAGGTTTTTTTGTTCAAGCCCCACATGTACATGCATGCCACAAATGAGCATCCGGCGCACAACGCCCGCTAGATCACCGGTGAGGTTATGATAGCGGTCTTTGTTTGTGTGTTTTTGGTCTTTCCAATCAGCAAAAGGATGGCATGACGCGGCAATCGGGGCGAGGTTATATTCACTTGCAAGTGTCGCCACGGTGGCGCGCAGATGTTTAAGATCGTGGCGCGCTTCGTCAATATGGGTGCAAACTTTGGAGCCGATTTCAACCTGACAGGCGAGGTATTCAGGTGAAAATTGTCCCCCAAGGGCGGTTTCGCAGCGCGACATCAATTCATCAGGGGCTTCGCGTAGATCAAAACTGTCTTGATCCACAAGTAGGTATTCTTCTTCGATGCCAATGGTGAAATCTGCTGCCATTTTTACTCCCTATACGCTCAGAGAAGCAAAATTTGAGACAAAAAACAAGAGGCGCCCGAATGAGCGCCTCTTGCGGGTGGGGTAATTATTTCAACCCCATGCAGTTCGCGTAGTAGCTAACGGTTGCAGGCCAGTCGGAAAACACGCCTTCGACTTTGACGTCTTGCGCGAGCACATCCAACAGCTCATACATCACGCCATCATCGGTTGTCGCATCTTTGATGGATTGGTAATACCAACCGCCACCTGTGTGAAGCGGGCCCGAGCGTTCAAGCGTCCACGTGATCAATTTGAGCCCCGCTTTGTGGGCTTCTTTTGTATATTCAGAAGGAACAATTTTGCCGTTTTCTTCTGTAACGAGGAACCACATTGGCGGGGCGATATAGTTCACACCTTGGGCTTTCAACTCAGCCATGGACGGCGAAAATGTTTCAGGCTTCATTGCGTCAAACCCTTCAACGTCATAACGACCATCGAGGAACACGGCTTGTTTCCCGAATTCTGGCTCATGTTTAATCCAGTAGAGAACATCATCCAGGTTAAAGGATTGCGCCCAAACGTCAGAGGCGGGTACGCCTGCCGCTTTGTATTCGTCGATCATTTTTTGCGCATAGTCTTCTTGTGTGAAGCCATCAAATGGCATCTCAACGGATGGGGATTTCAATTCTGGTGTGAATTTCCCGCCATTTGCTTTGATCAAAGCAATGGATTCGGCGTGGGTCATAACCGTACCACCAGCCGCTGCATAAAGATCCGTGCGCCAACCTGCAGTGCCGTCCATATAGCCTGCAACATCGGTTGCAGATTTGTTGGCGGCATCCATTTTACCGTTGAGTGATTTGAACTCTGACAATGTGATTTCGGATGTGCGGCATTCAGCGGATGCTTTGGCGTCGCCATTTGCAGCTGTGAAGGGTGTCTTACATGTAGAGGCAAGATCAGAAGCCAAAATGTTGGTCGTTGTGTGAAGATCGTTTTGCGCGTGACGACAAACAAGCTCTTTGTCTTTGGTGAAGGTCACGTCACATTCAACGATGCCAGCACCTGTTTTGGTCGCAGCAATGTAGCTTTCTTTGGTATGCTCAGGGAATTGCATCGCAGCGCCCCGGTGACCGATGGAGAAAAGCGTAGGCTTCATTTCCATGCCCGCGCAGGACTTCAACTTGTCTTTTAACGCGCCGTCTTTCATTGCATTGATCAAAAACTCAGGACGTGGGCCAAGTTCAACATTGGCCGCGAACGCAGTGGACGTGGAAAGCGCGACCAATGAGGCGAGCGCAGCACGGGTGAAAATAGTCATGTGGGTTCCTTCCCCAATTGAATGTAGTGGGGAGGGTGTCGTGCGGATTTGTAACTTTGAAATAACAGAAAACAGAATTTTTTATGACAGAGGCCACAAAAGAAAAGGACGCCCAAGAGGCGTCCTGATCACTTCTGAAACGATCTTATCCAAAGGAGGACAAGGATAAAATCAGCGGCCGCATGGAAAGGGAGGAGGAATACGAACCGCTTATGTGTGTTCTAGGCGTTTGAGAACAAAGAGGAATTGACCTAGATCAGATTTTTAAACTTTCCTGATTTTTTTATGCAGAAAACTGAATATTTGATATCGGTCAATGAATGAATATCGGTTTCGATATTAAAATCATCA
>JBMYYE010000160.1:0-3737 GCA_049609065.1 Halocynthiibacter sp. | reverse complement strand
AAGTGTTTGCCCCGCAATATTTGACGCCATGTCGACCTCTGCGGCAGCCTCTGGTGTCACCTCAAGGCACAAATCCTCCAAGACGGCCAAGGATCGTGGGTCGGCATAAAAGGCCGCAATTGAAGACGCCGCAATCGCGCCAGCACCTTCAAAGGGTAATAGCGTTTTCAACATCGCATCATCGCGCGTCATTTGCTTTGCCAATGCCTGCGAAAGCCGCAGCCATGTTGTGGCATCAAGCCCCGTTTCGAAAACCACACCCATTGTTTTCAAATGATCTTCGACCCGGTCAACATGCGCATTGATTTCACTCAGAAACTGATCAGCAAATGCATTTGGAGACTGAAACAGATCACAGGCATCATTCCGGCGATTTGGCATGGAGGTCGTTGATTTATAGAGAGTTTCAAAGACATCAGCCCCGGAACCAGGCCGTTTTATCAGCTTATAAGCCGCAGATAACACGCCCTGCCCGCCAACGCCATCAAGATGCGTCGCGCGTGGAAATAAGGACAAGTCCTGACCACGCAGCGCGCGAAACCCCATAGGCAACCCATGGATTTCATTCGTTCGAATTGTGAGCCCCAACTCTTGGGCAAAGCTCTGCCATGTAGCAATCCATTCGGTGCTAAGTTCTTTGGCCGCGGTGTGAAAACGCGGAAAAATTTGCCAATATCGCGCAATATCATTTGAGACTTCCTCCCCCACATGGCGAATACCAAGGGCAAACATAAAGCGTCCGAAACCGATTTTTCGCTTAGCCTCAATCGCGGCAAAAAGATTGGACGCTGACTTTCCGCCCCATCCATCGCGGTTTTTAAGCTTGGTAATATTTTCAGCATCACGTGCCTGTAGGGTAAAAATATCTGCGGGGCTTTTGATAGGAAGCGAAATATCGTCAAAAAACATCTCAATTTGCTTATCGCCAAGGCCATCAATATCGAATGCCTTTCGCGATACGAAATGTTGCAATCCTTCAATTTTTTGCGCATCGCAAACAAAACCACCAGAGCACCGTCGTACGGAATCCCCAATGTCTTTGATGGCCTCGGAGTTGCAAACAGGGCAATGGGTCGGAAAGTGAAAAGGCTCGGATTGTGCCGCGCGCTTGGACAAATCCACATCCGAAATTTTCGGAATAACATCACCGGCACGGTAAATTTCTACATAATCCCCGATCCGAATATCGCGCCCCCCACGGATCGGATCACCGTTGGAATCGCGCCCTTCGATATAGTCTTCGTTATGGAGTGTGGCATTCGAAACGACGACGCCACCTACCGTAATCGGCGTTAAGCGCGCAACCGGTGAAAGCGCCCCTGTCCGCCCAACTTGAATGTCGATACCTTCAAGCCGCGTCCATGCTTTTTCTGCTGGAAACTTATGCGCCGTTGCCCATCGCGGCGTGGATGCCCGAAAGCCCAATGTCTCTTGATCCGCGATTGAATCAACTTTGTAGACCACACCATCAATGTCATAGTCGAGATCTGGTCGCATTTTTAAAATCAGTTCATAATGCGCTAATATATCAGATAGTGCCACGAGCCGACGCATCAAGGGGTTGATTTCAAAGCCAAATGTTTGGAGCCTCGTGAGGCTATCAAATTGTGTTTGAGCAATCGGCGTGCTGACTATACCCCAGCCATATGCAAAAAACCGTAAAGGCCGCGATTTTGTGACACTTGGATCCAGTTGCCGCAAAGAGCCAGCAGCCGCATTGCGTGGGTTTGCAAATGGCTTCTTATCCGCTTCAATTTGCATTATATTCAGCGCCTGAAAATCGCTACGCGCCATGTAAACTTCGCCACGCACTTCCAAAACTTCTGGAGCATCTTTTATAGTTTGAGGCACGTCTTGGATGAAAAGTGCGTTCTCTGTGACATCTTCGCCAGTTTGCCCGTCCCCACGCGTTACAGCGTGGCGAAGCTTGCCATTTTCATAACGCAATGAAAGCGACAGACCATCAATCTTTGGTTCAACCGTAATGGCTACCGGATGGCTGAGAGTGCCTAAGTTCTTCTTCACGCGGTCCATGAAGTCGGAAACATCTTCTGCGCTAAACGCATTTCCTAATGAATACATACGTTGGCTGTGTTTGATTTTCCGAAAACCCGATGCAGGGGCTGCGCCCACTTGCTCAGATACACTTCTTGCATGTTTTAAGCTCGGAAAACGGAGCTCAATTTCAAGATTTCGCCGCTTGAGCGCATCATACTCAGCATCCGATAAATCAGGTGCATCCTCCGTATGATAGGCATTATTTGCGGAAGACAGAATTTCATGCAGATGCATAAGCTCTGTCTTTGCTTCAGTTTTTGTAAGACTGGAAACAGGAATGTCGCGTGTCATATCGCCTCGGACAATTGGAACGATTCTCAGTTTACGGTCCAATTGTTCCGAGGTCTAGCGCCCCCTAAGCAGGAACGGCGATTTGTTCTTCAACTTGTACAGCCTGCGGATCACGCAAAACATATCCACGGCCCCAGACCGTCTCGATGTAATTATCGCCATCCGTCGCTTCGCTTAATTTTTTGCGAAGTTTGCAGATAAAGACATCAATGATCTTAAGTTCAGGTTCATCCATACCGCCATAAAGATGGTTTAAAAACATCTCTTTGGTAAGCGTCGTTCCCTTACGCAAAGAAAGAAGTTCAATCATTTGATACTCTTTCCCGGTGAGGTGGATGGTACGCCCGGCTGTATCAACCGTTTTTTCATCAAGGTTAACGTTGATTTTTCCCGTTTTGATGATGGATTGCGCATGCCCTTTTGAGCGGCGCACAATCGCATGGATACGCGCAACCAATTCTTCGCGGTGGAAGGGTTTGGTCATATAATCATCCGCACCGAAGCCAAATCCTTTGATTTTGCTTTCAGTATCATCCGCGCCAGACAGGATCAAAATAGGTGTTTCCACTTTTGACATCCGCAATTGGCGCAGCACTTCATGGCCATTGATATCTGGCAGGTTCAGATCCAGCAGGATCAGATCGTAATCGTATAATTTAGCCAGATCGATGCCTTCCTCGCCGAGATCTGTGCTGTATACGTTCAAATTTGCATGGTTGAGCATCAGCTCAATGCTTCGTGACGTCGTTGGATCGTCTTCTACGAGCAATACGCGCATAGTTTAACTCCGAATTGCCCCTCTAGAAAAACCTTAACAGCTAAAAGGTTAACATTCTCTTACCCTAGGAACAGTTCTTTATCCTGACAATCATTTTTGTCGATATTGCTGTACTTTCGTGGACTTAAGCCCCTTCTGACCGTAGGTGCCGCCATAATGGATCCATGCGTCAAGCTCCTCTTCGCATAAACCATATCGCTCCATCGCGTCTTCTTTGCTGATCAAAGCTAAGGCAATCCCTTTTACAACAGCGGCCTTTCGGCTCGCGACCCACCGGACGGTTTCGCGTGGCGGCAAATCTGACACGCTCATGACATCCCCATTTGGGAGTTTGGCCGTTCGCGTGGTTGTGATTTTCTTTAAATACATGTCACACCCTCATAGTACCAATGCCCTTTCTTCCCCTGAAACTCTTAATGTGAAATGAAATCAGCTCTTGTCCCCAGGCACTAATTACCTATATTTCGAAGGGTTTTTTAAAGGAGCGCGTAACCATAATGGACAACGCATTGAATTCGCTTGGTTTTGCCAAATCACCTGAGGACACACGCGTGGTCGTGGCCATGTCTGGTGGTGTGGATAGCTCCGTGGTTGCCGCACAATTGAAGTC
>JBMYYE010000159.1:0-3765 GCA_049609065.1 Halocynthiibacter sp. | reverse complement strand
AGCTCTGGCTGGTTTCGGTCAACTCAAGCACGGTTGTTTCTTGCACTTCTTCGCCTTCAGGGGATAAAAGCCCGACCGCGACTGGAATATGCTGCGCGGTTTTCTGAAGGCCATCAGGTGTGTCTGGCAAAACTTGGAGCAACGTTAATGTATAGGTGCCCGCGGACCATGCTTCGGACACTTTCACGCGTGGTGTGCCCGCTTGGGAATACCAAAGTTTGAATTGCGACAGGTCACGTCCCGTCACATCTTCGAACACTTTGATCCAATCCTCAATCGTGGCGGCATCCCCGTCATGGCGGTCAAAATAAAGCGAAAGCGCCTTATCATAGGCGTCATCACCAACGATGGTTTTGATCATACCGATGATTTCCGCGCCTTTTTCATAGATGGTCGCAGTATAGAAATTGTTGATTTCGCGGAACCGATCAGGGCGCACAGGATGGGCGAGAGGCCCGGCGTCCTCCCTAAATTGACGCGCGCGCAGTTCAAGAACATCATCAATGCGTTTCACGGCATGGCTGCGCATGTCGCCGGTGAATTTTTGGTCCCGAAATACGGTGAGCCCTTCTTTTAGGCACAACTGAAACCAATCGCGGCACGTGATGCGATTGCCGGTCCAGTTGTGGAAATATTCATGGGCGATGATCGCCTCAACGCGTTCAAAATTTGCGTCCGTTGACGTTTCAGGGGATGTCAAAACGCATGAGCTATTAAAAATATTGAGCCCTTTGTTTTCCATCGCGCCCATGTTGAAATCATCCACGGCAACAATGTTAAAAATATCGAGATCATATTCACGCCCATAGACATCTTCGTCCCATTTCATGGACGCTTTGAGGGCCTCCATACCAAAGGCACATTTATCTTCGTCGCCCTTACGCACCCAGATATTAAGCTCAACCTCGCGGCCAGATTTGGTTGTGAATGTATCAGGGTGATTGATCAACTCACCCGCCACAAGCGCAAAAAGATAGGCAGGCTTGGGCCATGGATCATTCCATTTGGCAACGCCATCTTTAACCGCGACCTTATCACCATTTGACAAGAGCACAGGCAGGTCGCTTTCGATGGTGACATGAAAAGGTGCCATGACATCAGGGCGATCAGGGTAGTAGGTGATTTTGCGAAAACCCTCAGCCTCACATTGGGTGCAATACATGCCATTGGACATATAAAGCCCCTCAAGCGATGTGTTGTCTTCAGGGGCGATTTCGACCTCCGCCTCAAAGGTAAAGGCGCCTTCAGGTGCCACAAGGCGAAGCCCGTCCTCCGTGAGGTCAGGCGTGACGGTTTCGCCATTTATTTTCGCAGATTTGAAGGTGAGCTTCTCGCCATGCAAGAAAAAGTCGCGCGTATCAGTTTCAGGATTGGGGTCAAAGAACAGCTTTGAGCGCACGCGTGTCGCTTTAGGCGCCAATGTGAAATGCAATTCGGTTTTCGTGAGAATAAAGTCAAAGGGTTTATAGTCTTTGAGGTAAATTGTGGGCGCGCCTGACATGATGGTTCTAAGCTTTCCTATAGGGTTTCTCAAAAGATGCGGGTCCCATGCCTAAGATGCAAGTCGGAAATGGGCTGTCTTTGCCTTTTGTTGAGAGAGGCGATATAGAGCGAGGCACAAATAAGAGGTGTCCCATGTCGCGACCGATGATTGGTATTATTGGCAACAGCTACCTGATCAATGATCAATACCCTGTTCATGCAGGCGGAATTATGAATTCAGAAGCAATATCAAAGGTTTCTGGATGCATGCCGCTTTTGGTGCCATCCAATCCTGACTTTGTAACGGTGGATGATCTTTTGGATCACTTTGACGGGTTTTTACTTACGGGTGGGCGCCCGAATGTGCATCCAAAGCATTACGGAGAAGAGCCAACAGAGGCGCATGGCGAATTTGATGAGGCGCGTGACAACCTCGTGTTGCCGCTGGTGCAGGCCTGTGTGGAGCGTGGACAGCCCTTTTTTGGCATTTGCCGCGGATTTCAAGAGGTGAATGTTGCCATGGGCGGGTCCCTTTATCCTGAGATCCGTGATCTGCCAGGACGTGACAATCACCGCATGCCGCCTGATGGCACGCTCGAGGAAAAATTTGAACTGCGCCATGAGGTGGAATTCACCCAAGGTGGCGTGTTCCATGATTTGATGGGGGCGCCAAAAGTCATGACCAATACCCTTCATGGTCAAGGTATTAAGCGCGCTGGCGATCAGGTGATGATTGACGGGCATGCGCCTGATGGCACGCCAGAGGCGCTCTATATTGATGGGGCTAAGGGGTTTACGCTCTCGGTTCAATGGCATCCTGAATGGAATGCGGCCGATGACCCTGTGTCTCGTAAATTGTTCACCGCCTTTGGGGATGCGGCGCGGGCGTGGACGGCGGCGTCCTAAGATCGGTGTAGCGCGTGAAATTCACGTAGCATTGCCACACGGCGCGGACGAAATCCGATCCCAGTTTTGGTGAAACCTTGGATGCGATCCAAGCGAAAAGCACGGTAAGCCGATCGCAATTTGCAATAAGATGGCAGCAAAAGCACGTTGTCGATATAAAGCACGCTCAGCGGCAAAATACGCCTTTGGCTGAGGACCCCTTGGGCATCTTGGTACGTGATGTGAATTTCACGTTCTTGGCGGATGGCCCGCCTTAGATCGGCCACATCGATCGATATCTCAGGGCGCGCCCCAAAACGGTGCGCATGGAGCACCGCGTGGTCCAATTCAGCGCGCATCCGATCAGGGAGCGCGGCTTTTAATTTCAGTAATGCAGTTTCGGCAGCATGCACCAAAACAGGATCCCCCACCGCGCGCACTTCGCGTAATCCAAGCACGAGGCATTCTGTTTCATCTTGGGTGAACAACATGGGCGGCAAAGCGGGGTCTTCTGTCAAAACATAGCCAAATCCCGCTTCGCCATCGATGATCGCACCCGCTTGGCGTAGGCTGTCAATGTCGCGGTAAATGGTGCGGATTGTGACCGATAGTTCCTTGGCCAAATCACGGGCCTTAACTGGGGCAGGCAGCTGACGTAGCAGCTGCATTATGTGATGATGACGAAGCGATTTTGACATATGTGTTGGTACCTTACACCTGCTGACATAAATTGTCAGTAGGTGTGTGCTATGCCTTAGGAAATGAATTGAGGACCCCTATGATTACACTTGAAATGTACAAGCCTGCTTTCGATGAACCAAGCGCCAGCCCCTTTTGTGTTAAGGCGATCTGCCTGTTGCAAGCATCTGGTCAAAAATGGACCCCACGTTACCTGAGTGATCCACGAAAAGCCCCCAAGCAAAAATATCCTGTTCTCGTAGATGGGGAGGATATTGTTCCAGATAGCGACCAAATTCGCACGCATTTGGAGACGCGCTATCATGTTGATTTTGATGATGGCTTGTCGGATCGGGACCGCGCAATTTCACGTGCCGTTATTCGAATGACCGAAGAAAATATCTACTTTGGGCTTATGGCAGATCGCTGGAAAGAGGATGAAAACTGGGTGTATATTCGTGATTTGTTTTTCTCTGAGATCCCTTCATTTATGCGGGGGGTCATCACATCTCGTATTCGCAAAGGCGCGGTCGATGCCCTCAACAGTCATGGTCTGGGGCGCTTTACGCGGGCTGAACGGTTTGCCCGTGTGCGCCAAGATATTGACGCGATCACGGGTATTTTGGGGGATAATGCGTTCCTTTTTGGGGGCAAACCCACCGCGGCAGATATGAGCGTCGGTCCGATGCTGCGGGCAATTTCCAAATCTCCGGTTCTTTT
>JBMYYE010000158.1:0-3864 GCA_049609065.1 Halocynthiibacter sp. | reverse complement strand
GACAACTTCAACACGGAAATGGATGGGCTCACAGTTACCCTATCTTTGAAGGTTCCAACCATTCCAAACCAACCGAATACATTTAAGTTTGCCATTGCGGATGGTGGCGACGAAAGCTTCGATACGAATGTACTTATCGCGGCTGACAGTGTTCAAACGGTGTTGATTGCCAGCGGCGATTCGATCACGGCGCCTCTTACTGGCACAAAATCCATTGATGTATTGGCGAATGACACGACATCATCGGGCACCGCCATGACCATCACGCATATCAATGATATTCCTGTCAGCATCGGCGATACCGTAACGCTCCCTTCAGGGGAGCAAGTCACACTTCTCCCAAGCGGGCATCTTGATATTCAGGGCACGGGTGTTGCGGGAACGACCGCGGTTTTCACCTATACCGTTGAAGATGCCGTCGGCAACACGGATGTAGATTTTGTTGAAATCACAAACAACATTCCATGCTTTACCGCAGGCACCCTTTTTGAAACGCAAAACGGTCAAACCCCCATCGAACAACTCGTCGCGGGCGACATGATCAAAAAT
This sequence comes from Halocynthiibacter sp., assembly GCA_049609065.1. Lineage (GTDB taxonomy): Bacteria > Pseudomonadota > Alphaproteobacteria > Rhodobacterales > Rhodobacteraceae > JBMYYE01. Next base: position 3,315 of record JBMYYE010000158.1, on the reverse strand, counting down.
GCCAGTGGGGATTGGAAAAAATTGCTTTGGGTTGGCTATCGCTGCATCATCCCCGAAACTGGAACACATCCCATCCGCATATCAAAAGGCACCCTTGGGGCGCTGTGCGATATCGAAGTTTCCCCCAATCACCGTCTCTTATTGAAAGGCTACATGGCTGAAATGCTCTTTGGTGTGGACGAAGTCCTCGTTGCGGCCAAACATCTCATCAATGATCATTCTATCCGAGCCGTCACAGAAGCCACCGAAGTCACCTATTTCCACCTTGCCTTCGCGGATCATGAAATCCTCAACACATCAGGCCTAGAAAGCGAAAGCTTCTTTATTGGCGATCAAAGCCTAAATGCGCTTTTGTCTGAGCAACGCTCTGAAATCATGTCAAAATTTCCAGAACTTTTCGCCCAAAACGTGATGGATCTACAAACGGCCCGGACGTGCCTCAAATTTCACGAAGGTGCAGTTTTGGCCACTGTGCTCAATTCTGGCGCTCAGACCACAGTGAAGCCATAAATTTAAGGGGAAACCGCACAGTTTCCTCTTTTCTTTTCTCCGATTCCATCCTATAGCCCACAGTTCAACTGGGCATACACCCTTGGAGGATGCCCTCACATTTAGGAGAATACACATGGCTGGTAAAATTCCAGATCTAGAAGCGACAGTTCGCGCGGGGACAGGCAAGGGGGCCGCTCGCCAAGCACGTCGTGAAGGCCTCGTGCCTGGTGTTGTTTATGGTGACAACGCAGAACCACAAGCAATCGCAATCCCATTCAACATTTTGTTGAAAGCATTGAAAGCGGGCCGTTTTATGTCCACGCTTTTCAACCTGAAAATCGAAGGCCAAGACGACGTTCGTGTTGTGTGCCGCGGTGTTCAGCGTGACGTTGTTAAAGATCTTCCAACACATATCGATTTGCTCCGTTTGCACCGCAACAGCAAAATCGACCTTCACATCCCTGTGGAGTTCGTGAACGAAGAAACTTGCCCAGGCATCAAACGCGGTGGCGTGTTGACTGTTGTGCGTTCTGAAGTTGACCTCAAAGTGACTGCGGGTGACATTCCTGATCAGATCACTGTTGATCTTGGCGATCTTGACGTGGGTGACACCGTCACTATTTCATCCGTTGAATTGCCAAAAGGTGCAACACCAACGATTGATCGTGACTTCGTAATCGCGAACATTTCTGCACCATCAAGCCTTCGCTCCTCTGAAGATGAGGCTGAAGGCGAAGCGGAAGCAGAAACAGAAGAAGCAGCAGCAGAAGAATAAGCGCTCTTTTTATTGTCTTATAAAACGCGAGGTTTCGGCCTCGCGTTTTTTGTTGGGATATGGCAATTTGCCCCCAGTATTTGAGGAAAAGACATGCTTCTATTCGTGGGTCTCGGAAATCCTGGGGCAAAATATGCGGGCAACCGCCACAATATTGGATTTATGGCCATCGACGCCATTGCTGATGATCATGGTTTTGCCCCGTGGCGCAGCAAATTTCAGGCCCATGTCACCGAAGGCCGCTTGGGCCGCGAAAAAGTGATCCTTCTAAAGCCCACTACATTCATGAATTTATCAGGGCAAGCCGTCGGCGAAGCCATGCGGTTTTACAAACTGACACCTGATGACATTTGGGTGTTTCATGACGAATTGGACCTCGCACCCGCAAAACTTCGCCTGAAATCTGGCGGCGGGCATGCCGGCCATAATGGCCTGCGCTCCATGCATCAACATATTGGCGACAGCTATCACCGCGTGCGCCTTGGCATCGGGCATCCTGGCGATAAAAACAAAGTTTCCTCTTATGTCCTCAATGACTTTGCCAAATCAGAACGGGGATGGCTCGATGATATGATGCGCGGCATTTCCGAGGGAGCGAAAGTGCTCGCCGAAGGCGATGGGTCAAAATTCATGAATGCCGTGTCTTTGCGCACCAACCCACCACGCAACAAAGACAAGCCAAAACCCGAAACCGCCCCCCCCCCACAAAGGGCCGTCAAAGAAGACCCACGCTCGCCATTTGAAAAGCTTAAAGATAAGTTTAAAAGCTAGGCGCGCGACGTCACCCTTGCTTATTTAACCATGCCTATGCTTTCCTTCCTAAAACAGGAGGAATGAAAATGGCAAAACGTGGCAAAGCCGTCATCCGCTGGACAGGTCTTGCGCTTGTTGTGGTGGCAGGTATCGCATTTACCAAACGCGAAGATATCGGACGCCTTGGCGCGGTTCTATCGCTTTTTGATGCAGATAAAATCACTCATAATTTTAGCAACATGGATCAGGCGTTTTTGTCGACGCCTTTGAGTAAAGGCAACGGCACCGTTAGCCCCCTGCCCGCCCATGCAATGCCTGTGGCCCTGCCTGCTGGCTTTGATGACTTCATCACAGATCGCGCATTAACCAGCATCGTTGTGCTAAAAGACGGACAGATCACCCATGAAGCCTATTACCAAGGCACTTCAGAAGATGATCTGCGCATCAGTTGGTCCGTTGCCAAAAGCTTCCTTGCGACCCTCATGGGCGTTGTCGTTGCCGAAGGGCATATCGACAGTCTTGATGATCCCGTGGTGAAATATGTGCCCCTGTTGAGAGGGAGCGCCTATGAACCCGCAACGATCCGCAATGTGTTGCACATGTCTTCTGGTGTGAAATTCAACGAGGATTACCTCGATTTTTGGTCTGACATCAACAAAATGGGCCGCACCATTGGGCTTGGTGGGTCCTTGGATGAATTCGCGGCCTCCATCACGGACACAATCGGCGCGCCGGGCGAGGCTTGGCAATATGTGTCCATTGACACCCATGTTATTGGCATGGTCATCCGCGGGGCAACGGGGCGCTCCATTCCGGATCTAATGTCCGAAAAAATCATTCAGCCTTTAGGTCTAGAAGCCGCGCCCAAATACCTCACTGATGGCGAAGGTGTGGCCTTTGTTCTTGGGGGATTAAACCTCACCACGCGTGATTATGCCCGCTTTGGACAAATGATTTTGCAAGGTGGTTCATATAACGGAACGCAAATCGTGTCCCAAGAGTGGATCGAAGAAAGCACGCGCCCCTCCTCCCCGAAATCCGACGGGCTTTATAAATATGGCTACCAATGGTGGATCCCTGCGGATGCAACAGGACATGAATTTCAGGCACGCGGTGTCTATGGCCAACATATCTTCATTGATACGCAGGACAACATCGTCATCGCGCTGACATCATCCGATAAAAAGTTTCGCGAAAATGGCGCCTATGAGCAGCTTCTGGCGATGCTGCGTTCAATCGTAGCTGCCCATTAAAAAAGGCGCCTCACGGGGCGCCTTCTTTTCATATATGAGAGA
>JBMYYE010000157.1:0-3924 GCA_049609065.1 Halocynthiibacter sp. | reverse complement strand
ATAGATGTCATGTTGGCAGAATCCGACCGTATGTTGTCATTTTTGCTAGTATCGCAAATAAATTTTAAAGGGCAAGCCATAGGAGAAGAAAAAACGGAGATATAAAATGAGCATTCAACCTGAGCTTCTGGCCGCAATTGAAACCTATTTTGATGCGATCCATGAGTGTGATACAACGAAGCTTGAGGCGGTGTTTCACCCACAATCAAGTTTGTTTGATGCGGATAATGGCACTGTTTTTGTGGAGCCGATTGACAGTTTCAGCCGCGATGTTGGCGGCCGCATTTCGCCTGCTAGCAAAGAGCAGCCGCGTGAGGCAGAGATCTTGCTGATCGATTTTCTATCGCCCATCAGCGCAACCGTAAAAGTCCGCATCCGCGCGCATCAAAACGTCTTTGTGGATCATCTCGGATTTGTGCACGGGGCGGATGGTTGGCAAATCGTGTCGAAGATTTGGCATCTGGAACGCACCATTGAGGGGAATGAAACAACACAAAATAAGGCGGCTTAATACGCCTATAAACGTTTGAAAAAGGAAAAGAATATGACAAAAATGAACGCAGTTGGATGGTTTGATATTTTCGTAGATGACATGGATCGTGCCGTGAGCTTCTATGAAACAATGCTTGGCTCAAAACTGGAACCCATCGTCGATCCTACAGGTGAAACCCAAATGATGAGTTTCCCTGCCGAGATGAGTGCTTATGGTGCGGGCGGTGCTCTTGCTAAAGCCCCGCATGCGCGACCAGGTGTCGGCGGAACTATTGTGTATTTCATGGTTGAGGATTGCGCCGTGCAACAAGAGCGTGCTCTCAAAGCTGGCGGTGCAGTGGTTCGGCCCAAATTCTCAATTGGCGAGTTTGGTTGGGTGCTTTTGTGTCAAGATACCGAAGGCAATATAATTGGCTTCAACTCTATGAAATAGCATTGCGCGTCTTGAAAAAATGCAGGCAGCCTTTGGGCTGCCTGCAGACATGTTGACAGGGATGCTATCTAAGCAGATCTTTGCGCAAAAGGTGCCTATGTTTCTGGTTTAAGGGCGCTCATTAGGGCGCATATGGGCGCGGAATGTTGCATCTTTTATAACAATGAAAACCGTGGCAAAGCTCACGAATAGCAGCAAATACCACGACCCCAATTTGGCAAAGCTCACGCGCTCGACAATTGTTTGCCCATTATAAAGCCACGTGCCTGTCAGGGTGCCGATATTTTCGGCGACCCACAGGAAAAAGCTCGTGAAAAAGGCGGCGAGTGGCAAAGGCATCCAGTAATAATTGGCCCCGATTTGAAACCAAATCCGTGTTCGCAAGAAAAGCACAAGGCTTAGGCCAAATAAGACATACCTGAAATCATACATATAATGATGCGAGAAGAAGTTCACATAAATCAGCGCCCCAAACACATAGATCCCCCATGTGGGCGGGAAGGGGGCAAATTTCATATCAAAGAGCCGAATTGAACGCGCCATGAAAGAGCCGACCGAGGCATACATAAAACCAGAGAAAAGCGGAACACCCATGATTTTTAGATAGCCAATTTCAGGGTAAGCCCATGATCCGGCATGGATTTTAAAAATTTCCATCGCGGTGCCCGACAGGTGGAATAGAAAAATCACTTTGACTTCATCAAAGCTTTCAAGCCTAAATTTGAGGAACAAAATTTGTGCAAAAACGGCAAAGATTACAAGCGCATCATAGCGCGCAACGGGCCATGTCTCTTGCCAGATCGCTTTGCTTAAAAGGATCGCCAGCAACAAGAGGGCCCCAAAGAGCGTGGCCCAGCCCATTTTCAACCCAAACATGACCAATTCGGCCAGCGGGCGAGGTAAATATGGACGGAGCCAATCACCAAGTTGACGCTCTAACATTTGTGTCGTGCCCATGTGATCTTGTCCCATAAAAAAACGCCCCAGTTTTGGGGCGTTTTTCAGAAGATATCAAGTGGTCTTATAGATTTGGGTAAAGCGGGAACCGTGCACAAAGGCTTGCGACTTTACCGCGAACGGCCGCTTCAACCGCTTCGTTGCCGTCTGGACCGTTTGCGGCCAAGCCATCAACGACTTCGATGATCATATCCGCAATTTCACGGAATTCTGCTTCGCCAAAGCCGCGTGTTGTGCCCGCAGGTGTGCCGAGGCGGATGCCAGATGTAACCATTGGTTTTTCTGGGTCAAACGGGATGCCGTTTTTGTTGGTTGTGATATGCGAACGCCCAAGAGCGGCATCAACGATGTTGCCTGTCACGCCTTTCGGGCGCAAATCCACAAGCATCAAATGCGTGTCTGTGCCGCCTGAAACGATCGCAAGACCGCCTTTGATCAACTGATCAGCAAGCGCAACTGCGTTTGCGCGCACTTGTTTTTGGTAGGCTTTGAATTCTGGCTGCAATGCTTCGCCAAAGGCTGCGGCTTTGCCTGCGATCACATGCATCAATGGACCGCCTTGGATGCCTGGGAAAATCGCGGAGTTCACTTTTTTCGCGATATCTGCGTCATTTGTGACGATCATGCCGCCGCGTGGACCGCGCAATGTTTTGTGCGTTGTGGTTGTTGCAACATGGGCGTGTGGGAACGGCGATGGGTGTTCACCCGCCGCGATCAAACCCGCGATATGGGCCATATCCACCATCAAATAGGCGCCAACGCTATCGGCGATTTCACGAAATTTTGCAAAATCGATTTGACGTGGAATGGCCGAGCCGCCCGCGATGATCAATTTTGGTTGATGTTCGGTGGCCAAGGCTTGGATCTGATCATAATCGATGAGGTTGTCATCTTCGCGTACGCCGTAATGCACAGCGTTGAACCATTTACCAGATTGGTTTGGACGCGCCCCATGGGTCAAGTGACCACCTGCGGACAAATCCATACCCAAAATCGTGTCGCCCGGTTGGATGAGTGCTTGGAACACACCTTGGTTGGCTTGGGACCCTGAATTTGGCTGAACATTTGCAAATTCCACCCCAAAAAGCACCTTCGCACGATCAATGGCGAGGTTCTCAGCCACGTCCACATATTGGCAACCGCCATAGTAGCGACGCCCTGGGTAACCTTCGGCGTATTTGTTGGTGAGGACAGACCCTTGGGCTTCCATCACGGCGGCGGATACGATGTTTTCGGAGGCGATCAATTCGATTTCGTCGCGTTGACGACCGAGTTCATCTGTAATCGCGCCAAAAAGTTCTGGATCACGGGTTGAGAGGCTCTCAGTGAAAAAGCCTGCGTCGCGGACGGTGTTGGTCATAGGGGGTCCCTCTGTGCAAAATACGTCTATTAAAACTGCGTGAGCGTTATTAACGCAGGATTCGTCAGAAAAAAACCTGTCAAAACGACTTAAACACAGTTTCCAGCGGCGTTTTTACGTCATGATGTGCCCAAAGAGGGCTTGTGTTTCCTATGCGCACGGGCCAATGCTTGAAAAATTGTTTTGAAATGGTCCGCTCATGAACCGTAAAATCACAAAAATCGCCTTTCTTGCGTCGGATGCGCCGATTGCCCAAGCGGCTTTGGCGGCGTTAAGCGCGCGTTATGGTCAGTCTTCGCCAGAGGACGCGGATGTGATTGTGCCATTGGGCGGGGACGGTTTTATGTTGCAGACGCTTCACGAAACCCAAGACCTCGCCGCGCCGGTTTATGGCATGAATTGCGGCACCATTGGGTTTTTGATGAACGAATATTCCGAAGATGGCTTGATGGAACGCCTATCAGAGGCCGAAGTGGAAACCGTCAATCCGCTTTCGATGGTTGCGAAAACCGCTACGGGCGGGGAACACCGCGCTTTGGCGATCAACGAAGTGTCGCTGTTGCGCGCAGGCGCCCAAGCGGCCAAGCTACGTATTCATGTGGATGGACGGATGCGGCTAGAGGAACTCGTTTGTGATGGCGCACTCGTGTCGACGCCTGCGGGATCAACGGCCTATAACTAT
>JBMYYE010000156.1:0-3959 GCA_049609065.1 Halocynthiibacter sp. | reverse complement strand
TCGATTTCAACCAAATTGATGCAAGAAATGGCTGGCGCGACGGTGATTGGTCCGATTTTGAGTGGCGTAGATAAATCCATTCAGATTTGTTCAACTGGGTCTACTGTCAATGACATCCTTAATATGGCGATCCTCGCCAGCTGTAAGGTGGGATAATGACCGTATTTTGTCTCGGCTCCATTAATGCGGATTATGTTTATCATGTGCCGCATTTGCCTGAGCCGGGCGAAACCCTCAAAGCGACCTCGTTTGAGGTTGGGCTCGGCGGTAAAGGGTGCAATCAATCGATTGCGGCGGCCCGCGCGGGGGCGCGTGTTGTTCATATTGGTGCAATTGGCGCGTCAGATGATTGGGTGATTGATCTTTTGACTAAAGATGGGATCAATACGGACCACATCCATAGATCAGAAGATAAAATCGGCCATGCCATTATCAATGTGGATGAGGTGGGTGAAAATGCCATCGTGATTTATGAAGGTGCCAATGCGGATCAAAGTAAAGCACGTATCAATGCGGCTCTAACACAGGGTAAATCAGGTGATATTTTGCTTTTGCAAAATGAAACCACCTGTCAGGTTGAGGCGGCAAAAATCGCACGCGCACAAGGAATGGATGTGTATTATTCTGCGGCTCCGTTTGATTTAACGGCTGTTGAGGCCGTGTTGCCATACGCGACCCTTCTTTTGATGAATGAAGGGGAAAACGCCCAGTTTGAGGCCGAATTTACCACGCGGCCTGCGCGCCTTATCACCAAAGGGTCCAAAGGTGCCGTGTGGACGGATGGCAAAGACACGATTTCCGTTGATGCCTTTAACGTAAAGGCCGTGGATACAACCGCCGCTGGGGATTGTTTTGCCGGATATTTTGCCGCCCAAATGGATGCTGGCACCGATATTAAATCTGCGATGCGCATGGCGGCTGCGGCCAGTGCGCTAAAGGTTACACGCGACGGTGCGGCATCTGGTATTCCCGCCCTCACCGATGTAAAGACTTATCTCAAACAGCATTAGCTAGGAGGCCAATATGCCTGATCTTCGTTCGAAAACGTCTACTTTTGGCCGTCGCATGGCCGCAGCGCGGAGCCTTTGGCGCGCCACAGGCATGCAAGATGGTGACTTCGGAAAACCAATTATTGCGGTTGTGAATTCCTACACGCAATTTGTTCCGGGCCATGTGCATTTGAAAGATATGGGCGATCTTGTGGCAAAACAGATCGAAGCCGCAGGCGGTGTCGCCAAAGAAATGAACACCATTGCCGTGGATGACGGGATTGCCATGGGCCATGACGGGATGCTTTATTCTTTGCCGTCTCGCGAAGTGATCGCCGATAGTGTCGAATACATGTGCAACGCGCATTGTGTGGATGCGATGGTTTGTATTTCCAACTGCGATAAAATCACGCCCGGTATGTTGATGGCGGCGATGCGGTTGAACATTCCGGCGATTTTCGTATCCGGCGGTCCAATGGAAGCGGGCAAAGTGATCCTCCAAGATGGGGAACAAAAAGCCGACCTCGTGACCGCAATTGTTGGTGCGACGGATGAAAGCCGCAGCCAAGAAGATGTGGATAAACTCGAACGGTCCGCATGCCCGACCTGTGGATCTTGTTCAGGTATGTTTACCGCGAACTCTATGAACTGCTTGGCAGAGGCTTTAGGCCTTGCGCTCCCAGGGAATGGATCTTTGGTTGCGACGCATGCGAAACGCAAAGGTCTTTTCGAAGAAGCAGGCCGCACGATCGTTGAGCTTTGTGAACGCTGGTATAAAAATGATGATGCCACTGCGACACCACGCGGCATCGCAACGTTTGAAGCATTTGAAAACGCGATGATGCTCGATATTGCGATGGGTGGGTCAACGAATACCGTGCTCCATCTGTTGGCGATTGCCCATGAAGGTGGCGTGAATTTCACCATGGCCGACATGGATCGGTTGAGCCGTGTTATTCCGCATCTGTGTAAAGTTGCGCCTTCCACACCTGAATACCACATGGAAGACGTGCACCGCGCAGGCGGCATTGCGCGGATCATGGGGGAACTCGACCGCGAAGGCAAAATTCACCGGGGGTGTGCGACAGTACATGAAAAAACCGTGGGTGATTTCCTTGATAAATGGGATGTGCGCCGGACGACCAACAATGAGGCCCATGATCGTTTTATCGCGGCCCCAGGTGGCGTGCGCACGACCCAAGCCTTCAGTCAAAGCCGCTCTTATACGGAGCTTGATCTTGATACGGAAAATGGCTGTGTGCGTGATTTTGAACATGCGTATAGCCAAGAAGGCGGCCTTTGTGTGCTCTTTGGGAACTTGGCCGAGCAGGGCTGTATCGTGAAAACGGCGGGCGTGATCAAACAGATGTATAAGTTTGAAGGCGTGGCCAAAGTGTTCGAAAGCCAAGACGCTGCGATGACCGGCATTTTGGCGGGGCACGTGAAAGAGGGCTCCGTCGTGATCGTGCGGTATGAGGGTCCAAAAGGCGGTCCGGGTATGCAAGAGATGCTTTATCCAACGGCCTATTTGAAATCTAAAGGCTTGGATAAAACCTGTGCGCTTGTCACGGATGGTCGTTTCTCTGGTGGATCCGCGGGTCTTTCCATTGGTCACGTTTCACCGGAAGCGGCCGAAAAGGGGCTTATTGGATTGGTTGAAGATGGGGATCGTATCGCGATTTCTATTCCAAACCGTTCCATTGATCTTTTGGTAGACGACGCTGAGATCGAACGCCGCCGCGCCGCGCATCCGCAAGCTGACAAAGCATCGTGGAAAACAGAAGGCCGCGAACGCCATGTATCCACAGCGCTAAAAGCATATGCGCATCACGTGTCAAACGCATCTCTTGGTGCGGTTCGGATCCTCGACGAGGAATGATTAAACGTCGATTTGCCCGTGGTCACACGTGATTGCGGGCAGATCGAATTGAATGAGGTAAAGCGCTGCCTCAGGCGTTTTTTCCGCGATCAAAGTTGTATGGGATGGCACCATAAGCTTGAGCGCCACGGCAAACAGAATTGCGGTGCTCAGAAGGCCAATTTTTGCAATATATCCCATCGAATGCTCCTTTAGTTAATGTGCAAAAGCGGCAGATTTGCCCCAGATTGCTTTGACGCGCTGATCGCGACCACATCCTTTGCGGTAACGTTTATACGCCTCCTTTTTAGAGATAAGCCCAAACCGTGTCAGCTTCTTCCCTGATTTTTTATAGTAGTTTTGATGTCCTTCATCCGCGGCGTAAAAACGGCTTGCGGGTAAAATGGGTGTGACAACCTTTGCCCCAAGAGCTTTGCTTGCCGCGGCGATTTCAGCCTTGGCAATGGCGCGCTCTTCATCCGTTTTTGCAAAAATAGCTGTGGTGTAGGTGTGCCCACGGTCGCAAAATTGACCGCCAGCATCTAGCACGTCAATGGAGCGTAGGAACTTATGAAGAAGAGTTTGATAGCTCACGATATCCGCATCATATGTGATTTTCACAGCCTCGATGTGACCCGTATTTCCGCGTGATACCTTTTTATAGGTTGGGTTTTTGGTTTTCCCGCCGGCAAAGCCTGAAACTGCCTCTACAACACCAGGTACGGATTCGAAATCGGATTCCACACACCAAAAACACCCCCCTGCAACCACGGTGGATTGAATGTCTTTTGCAACAATAGGGGCCGATGTTGTAAGGGCGATGGCCAATCCAACAAATATAGGTGTGAGCGTTTTCATAAAGCTGCCTTTTCTTTTGGAGTTAACCGCAGGATTTCAGAATTCACACTTTAAAACAATTGGGGCCAAGGCCATTTCACAAAGCTGTGAGAAGATTTGATCGCTTATTTTGTGCAAGTTTCTTAACGGCGGAACATTTATAAAATTTGGTGCAGGATCTAAAGGCGCTGATCAAAGGCCCCAATTTCGGGCTCGGCGTTGAGGTATGTGAGCAGATGCTCAAAGAGGTGTTTCATGTGAGCTTTGCTTTGAAA
>JBMYYE010000155.1:0-4015 GCA_049609065.1 Halocynthiibacter sp. | reverse complement strand
ATGCTGCGCTCATGGAAATTGTGGGCTTGTCCATTGCCGTGTCTCTCACAGCGGTCTTTATCGCAGGGATGTTGGGCATCACGATTGCGGGTGCTATTGCCCTCTCTGAAAATCGCTTTGCCCGTGTTATGCGCGTTTTGTTTTCGGCTTTGATGGGGCTGCCTCCCGTTGTTGTCGGGCTTTTTCTCTATATTCTTCTGTCGCGATCTGGGCCGCTTGGGGTTTTGGGGCTGCTTTACACGCCTTGGGCGATGATCCTTGCGCAGGTTATCCTAATATTACCAATTATAGTGAGCCTAAGCACCGATGCCTTTGATGGATCTGAACGCGCGCTTGGGATGACGCTCCGCGCGCTTGGCGGGAACCGGATCATGCGGTTGGGCACCCATATCGTTGAGCAACGCGCACAGGTGCTAACGGCCATTTTAGCCGGCCTTGGCCGCGCCTTTGCCGAAGTTGGCGCCGTGATGATTGTGGGCGGAAATATTGATCACCTTACCCGCGTGATGACAACGGCGATTGCGCTTGAAACATCGAAAGGGAATTTAACATTTGCCTTGGCTTTGGGGCTTGTTTTGTTATTTATTTCTTTTGTAATCAACGCACTTGTAATGAATCTTAAGCCAAAATCAATGGAGGTGTCTTATGGTGGATAGCAACATAATTGCATTACATGAACCTCTAAAGTCAACAGGCGAACACCCACAAATCGCAACTGATATTGATGTTTTGCAAGACGGAAAGCAGATCTTAAAAGGTATAAACATTGCCCCATCCTCTTCGGGGATTACGGTTATCCTTGGGCCAAATGGTGCAGGGAAATCAATGCTGCTAAAGGTTTTAGCGGGGCTAATTAAACCCACTGGCGGCACGATCACCCCTGCCCCAAATGACATTGGTTACGTCCCGCAAACGCCCACTGTGTTAAACCGAACCTTACGGCACAACTTGATCCATGCGCTGAAATACGCAAAAATTCCACGCAACGCACGGCCAGGTCGTTTGGCAGAGCTTTTGGTTCAATTTCGGCTAGCTGACCTAAGCGAAACGCAGGCACAGGCCCTCTCAGGCGGGGAACGCCATAAACTCGCCATTGCGCGCGCCATGGCACGACGCCCACATATATTGCTCTTTGATGAACCAACCGCCAATCTTGACCCTGCCGCCACGGCCGAGATCGAGGACCTTGTCATCGATCTCCAAGCTCAAGGCCATATCATCATTTGGGTCACTCATGACATCGCCCAAGCCAAACGCATAGGCGATGACGTGCTATTTTTGCAGCATGGGCGCCTGATTGATCAGCGCCCGCGTGCGGCCTTCTTCTCCAATCCTCATCCTGTTGCGGCCGATTATATCGCCGGACGATTGCCCAAGGTTCTAGAATGAAAACACTCCTTCTCACAACAACACTTGCATTTGCCATGCCTTCTTTGGCGGCACCAATCCTCATCCAATCAACGACATCGACCCAAAATTCTGGGCTCTATGATACGATTTTACCGGTATTTGAGGCCGACACAGGCGTCAAAGCCCATGTGATTGCAGTGGGCACAGGACAGGCCATTAAGAATGCGCAAAAATGTGACGGGGATGTGCTTTTTGTACATGCAAAAGCTGCGGAAGAAGCCTTCGTTGATGCAGGCTATGGCACTGCACGTTACGATGTGATGTATAATGATTTTGTGCTTATCGGCCCGACAAAAGACCCTGCAGGTCTATCAAAATCTCCTGATATCAAAACTGCTTTTACCTCCATTTTTCAAGGTATTGCGCCATTCACCTCACGTGGGGATGATAGTGGCACCCATAAGAAAGAACGCAACCTATGGGCATTGGCCGCCAAAGATCCAAGCCCACATTCTGGCACTTGGTATATCGAAACCGGTGCGGGTATGGGGGCAACGCTTAACACGGCGGCGGCCATGGGGGCTTATGTGATGTCGGACCGTGCAACATGGGTTGCCTTTCAAAACAAAGCGGATCTCAAAATCCAATTTGAAGGGGACCCCGCCCTTTTCAACCAATATGGCGTGATTGCAGTGTCACCTGAGGCCTGTCCCAACGTGAATAGTGAAGGTGCAGAGGCCTTTGTCACGTGGATTACGTCCCCTAAGGGCCAAGAGGTCATTGCCTCCCACCAGGTGGCCGGAGAACAGCTTTTCATCCCCAATGCCCAATGATTGGCCCGTGATAGCCCGCGATTAGAAGAATTTTGATGGCAACCAAAGTGTGATCGCAGGGATCGAAATCAAAATCGCAATCCGCACCAGGTCCGAAAGCACAAAGGGCATGACGCCACGATAGATTTTATGCATTGGGATTTCGCGATCGACATTTCCAATAATAAAGAGGTTGAGACCAATCGGTGGTGTGATCAAGCCAATCTCAACCGCCGAGAGCGCCAAAATCCCAAACCAGAGCGCCGTTTCCGTTGGCCCCATGCCAAAATCAAGGGCTTCAACGATTGGAAAAAAGACAGGCATCGTCAATAGGATCATCGACAAGCTGTCCATTACACACCCAAAAATCAAGTAAACACAAAGCATTGCCAGCAAAACCACCAAAGCAGGAAGACCCGCTGCTTCAACCCATGCGCCGATCATTTGCGGGGCTTGGGTCAGGGCAAGAAAAGAATTGAAAAGCTGTGCGCCAAGCAAAATAAGGAAAATCATACCCGTGCTTTCGGCGGTTTCTAGGATGGACTCTTTGAGTTCTGGCAACCGTAGCCCCCCTTGAAACCAGCCATATAGCCCCGTCAAAATAGCACCAATCGCCGCGCCTTCTGTGGGGGTGAACAATGCTTGTATACCTGATCTTGACCAATTCCAATCGGCTGCAACCCCACCCATGACAAGGGCAAAAATCAGCGCCACAGGCGATGCGTGCCAGAGCCCGTTTATTTTCTGTGCCCATGTGGTTTTGGGCGCACCCGTCGCCGCAGTTGGTCTAAAAAAGACGTAAAGACGCACGGTGATCATATACCCCACTGCTGCCAAAATGCCTGGGATTAAACCTGCCATGAAAAGATTGGCGATGTTTTGTTCTGCTAAGATTGCGTAGATCACCAACACGATTGACGGTGGGATCAAAATTCCCAATGTGCCGCCTGCCGCCAAAACGCCCGTTGATAAGCTATCGGAAAACCCGCGACGTTTCATTTCAGGGAGCGCCACCTGCCCCATGGTTGAGGCCGTCGCCAAGGATGATCCACAGATTGCACCAAAGCCCGCCGAGGCCCCAACAGAGGCCATAGCAACACCGCCGCGAAAATGCCCGAGCCAATCTGAGGCAGAGGCAAAAAGCGCGCGGCTCATCCCGGATTTCGTCGCAAATTGCCCCATCAGCAAAAACAAAGGCACAATAGAAAGCGAATAGTTTGAAAATGTATCAAATGTCAGTGTTTTCAATTGACTAAGCGGCGCATTGGGCGATCCAAGCATCACCCATGTGCCAATAAATCCAGTAAACCCCATGGCCGCAGCAACAGGAATACGCAAAAAAATCGTCACCAACATCAGGCCAATACCGCCAAAGGCCAAAACTGTGCTGCTCATGGGCGTGGGTCTTTCTGATGGGGGGCGAGATCTTCGATCAATGTGAGTAAACTGGTGAGCACAAAGGCCAAGGCGCCAACCAAAGCCGCGCCATATAGGATCCAGATCGGGATTTGCAATTCATAGGATGTTTCTGGGTAAAAGGGCTTATACCCCATGTTGAAAAAATCACGCAGTGCATCGGATCCATAGGGGAATTTTTCGGCAAAACCATTCCAAAGACGCCAAAGAATGACGCCAGAGAGAAGAAGGAGGCTGCCATTGCCCAGGGTTACAAAGATCTGCTGGCCCAGCTTGGAAAACCGATTAACAAGAAGATTGACGCTCACATGGGAGCGGCGCAATTGACACCATGGGAGGAAGAAAAACACCGCCACCCCTGTGCCCAATTCCACAAGTTCATAATCACCAGGCACAGGCAAAATGAAAAGCTTTCGCCCCAAAACCGAAACCACAGT
>JBMYYE010000154.1:0-4036 GCA_049609065.1 Halocynthiibacter sp. | reverse complement strand
CGCTCCAAAACCCGTGTGGAAGAGATTAGAAAAGACCGCTATGCCATTGTTATTGATGAAATTCCTTATCAAGTTAACAAAGCATCGATGATTGAAAAAATCGCAGAACAAGTGCGCGAAAAGAAAATCGAAGGCGTGTCTCACGTTCAAGATGAAAGTGACCGTAACGGGGTGCGCGTGGTTGTCGAATTAAAACGTGATGCAACACCTGAAGTCGTGCTCAATCAATTGTTCCGCTTCACCCCTGCGCAAACGAGCTTTGGCGCGAATATGCTCGCCTTGAATGGTGGCCGACCAGAACAGCTCACTTTACGCCGTTTCCTCACCTCTTTCCTTGATTTTCGCGAAGAAGTCGTCGCGCGGCGTACCGCATTTGAACTCCGCAAAGCGCGCGAACGTAGCCATGTCCTTTGTGGTCTTGCCGTCGCCGTATCCAATGTAGATGAAATCGTTGCCACAATCCGCAGTTCAAACGACCCCGCAGATGCACGTGCAAAATTGATGGATCGCCGCTGGCCAGCCCATGATATTGCGGAATATATCAAGCTCATTGATGATCCGACCCATAAAATGAACGAGGATGGGACCTATAACCTATCAGAAACGCAAGCACGCGCCATTTTGGAGCTGCGTTTGCAGCGCCTCACCGCCATGGGCGTAAAAGAAGTCACGGATGAGCTTCAAACTCTTGCCGCTGCGATCCGTGAATATCTTGATATCTTGCGTTCACGCGAACGGATTTTGGACATCATTCGCGGTGAGCTCACTGAAGTAAAAGAAAAATACGCGGTTCCGCGTCGCACCGAAATCATCGACTGGTCCGGTGATATGAACGATGAGGACCTCATCGAACGCGAAGATATGGTTGTGACCATCACGTCCTCTGGCTACGCAAAACGCACACCTCTCGCCGATTTCCGCGCCCAAAAACGCGGCGGTAAGGGGCTTTCGGGCATGTCCACCAAAGAAGATGATGTGGTCACCAACCTTTTCGTGGCAAACACCCACACGCAACTCTTGTTCTTCACCACCGATGGTATGGTGTATAAATTGAAAACCTGGCGCTTACCCCAAGGCGGCCGCACCGCCAAAGGCAAAGCAATTGTCAACATTTTGCCAATCCCAACAGGCGTCTCCATTGCCGCAATTATGCCGGTGGATGCCCCTGATACGGAATGGGCGAACCTGCAAATTGTCTTCGCCACGGATGCGGGTGATGTGCGCCGCAACGCGTTGTCTGATTTCACCAATGTGATGTCAAATGGCAAAATTGCCATGAAACTTCCAGACGGTGTGTCTCTCGTAAATGCGCGTATCTGCACCGAAGATGACGACGTAATGCTTGTCACCAATTCCGGCCGTGCGATCCGCTTCTCCACCACGGATGTCCGTGTCTTTAAGGGCCGAAACTCCACCGGTGTGCGCGGGATTAAACTTTCAGGTGATGATAAAGTGGTCTCCATGTCGGTCATCCGCCACTTTGAGGCAACGTCCGATGAACGTGTCGCCTATCTCAAAATGCGCCGTGCTATGGCTGGCGTCACAGATGAAGACGCAGGCGATGACGAAGAAACCGGCACAGGCGACATCACACAAGAGCGCTACGCAGAAATGTCCGCCGCAGAGGATCTCATCTTAACCATCACCTCAGGTGGCGCAGGTAAGATTTCATCAGCGCATGATTACCCCGTACGCGGCCGTGGTGGCATGGGCGTAACGGCCATGGACAAAGCCATGCGCGGTGGCGAACTCGTTGCGTCCTTCCCTGTCGAAATGGGTGATCAAATTATGCTCGCCACATCAAAAGGCCAATCCATCCGCTGTCCGATCGAAGGCATTTCGTTTAGATCGCGTTCCGCAGGTGGTGTAAAAGTCTTTGACACCGCCAAAGGCGAAACCGTTGTCTCTGTGGCCTGGATCGCCGAGGAAGACGACGATGAGGACAGCG
Source organism: Halocynthiibacter sp. (assembly GCA_049609065.1). GTDB lineage: Bacteria > Pseudomonadota > Alphaproteobacteria > Rhodobacterales > Rhodobacteraceae > JBMYYE01. Next base: position 2,088 of record JBMYYE010000154.1, on the reverse strand, counting down.
AAGACGCATAAAGCTCTCACGTAAAACACCAAGGGTCCGATCCGTATCGGGCCCTTTTCTTTTACCCAAATAAAGGCTACATGGCCCCTCATGGATAAAACACTCAATATCATTGGCGGGGGCCTCGCAGGGTCCGAAGCCGCATGGCAAGCCGCAAATCAAGGCGTCGATGTCATCATTCATGAAATGCGCCCAAAGATTAAGACATTCGCGCATCGCACTGAAAATCTTGGGGAAATGGTCTGCTCCAATTCCTTTAGATCTGATGATGATGAACAAAATGCCGTCGGGCTTTTGCATTGGGAAATGCGCAAGGCAGGCGGGCTCATCATGACAACCGCGGATCAACATGCGCTCCCTGCGGGTGGGGCGTTGGCCGTGGACCGTGATGTATTCGCCCAAGCAATTACAGATGCCATCACCGCACATCCCAAAATCACAGTTAAGCGGTCTGAAATCACCGAATTGCCAAAAGAGGGCCATTGGATTGTGGCCACAGGGCCCCTCACCTCTGGGGCGCTTGGTGAAAGCATTCGCAATGCGACGTCTGCCGATCAGCTGGCGTTTTTTGATGCCATTGCACCTATTGTTTACACGGAAAGCGTTGATATGGACGTCGCGTGGTGGCAATCGCGCTATGATAAAGGCGAAACAGAAGAAGAGCAGAAGGCCTATCTCAATTGCCCAATGGATAAGGCGCAGTATGAAGCCTTTATCGACGCGCTTTTAGCAGCAGATAAAACGGAATTTCACGAAAACGAAACCGCGGGCTATTTTGATGGCTGCCTGCCGATCGAAGTCATGGCCGAACGCGGACGTGAAACGCTTCGCTTTGGGCCGATGAAACCTGTGGGGCTGACAAATCCCCATAAACCCGATGAAAAATCCTATGCGGTTGTGCAATTACGCCATGATAACGCATTGGGAACATTGATGAATATCGTTGGTTTCCAAACCAAGATGAAATACGGGGCACAAACCGAGGTCTTTAAAACGATCCCAGGCCTTGAAAATGCGTCTTTTGCGCGCCTTGGTGGCATTCATCGCAATACCTTTATCAATTCACCCACTCTTTTAGACGATCAAATGCGCCTGAAATCACAACCAAATATTCGGTTTGCCGGGCAAATCTCAGGCGTGGAAGGCTATGTGGAAAGTGCCGCAATGGGCCTTCTTGCTGGACGCTTTGCGGCAGCGGAAATTTTGGGCCAAGACATTCAAACGGCCCCTATCGATACGGCGATGGGTGCTTTGGTCACCCATATTACAGGTGGGGCGGAGGCAAAAACCTTCCAACCAATGAATGTCAATTTTGGCCTTTTCCGCCCTGTTGAAGGGTTGAAATCTGGCCGCAGAGGGCGCAAAGATCGCTATAAAGCTTATACGGATCGGGCAAAATCAGAGTGGGATGAATGGCTAAGTGTGAATTAAGACATTCACCTAGGAGATTGTTTTAAAATTGAAAACACGGTTTGCACCTTCTCCTACGGGCCCTTTACATCTTGGGCATGTCTATGCGGCCTTTTATGCCCATGACCTCGCGGTTGCCAAACGCGGTGAGTTTCATCTTCGCATAGAAGACATCGATCAGTCCCGTGCAAAGCCGCACTGGGAAGCGCAAATTTTTGAGGATCTCAACTGGTTGGGGCTATCGTGGTCCCTGCCCGTTTTGCGGCAATCAGAGCGCAGCAACGCCTATGATCACGCCTTAGATCAACTTTGGGACCATGGGTTACTCTATCCATGCAGCTGTCAGCGCAAAGATATCCACGCGGCGGCCTCCGCGCCGCAAGAAGGCACACCAATTTATGGGCCAGATGGACTGTTATATCCTGGGACCTGCCGAACTCTTGCGCGCCCAGCCAAAAGGCCCAAGGCCGCGAATGTGGCACTCAGGCTCGATATGGCGGCGGCGCTCAAACATCTTAACCTTCAGGCTCTCACATTTGACGAATGCGGCACGGGCACACCCTTTCATGGACCCTATACCGTTTCGGCCGCTGATATGTGTACGTCTATTGGCGATGTTGTTTTACAACGCCGTGACATGGGCACCTCTTATCACCTCTCGGTGGTTGTGGATGACGC
>JBMYYE010000153.1:0-4075 GCA_049609065.1 Halocynthiibacter sp. | reverse complement strand
TGTTGCGCCGCCATGGGGAACTTGTCGGGTTGAAATCAAACTTTTCGATCTTGGACACGGATGATCAGTTGCGCTTGTTGAAACAATTGGTGCGTGCAGAAGGCATTGATGAAAAACGCTGGCCGCCAAAATTGCTGGCGGCGGTGATTTCGACGTGGAAAAATAATGCGCTTACGCCTGATGCGTTATCCGCATCTGAGGCAGGGGCTTATAATGGCAAAGGCCCAAAACTTTATGCCTTATACCAAGAACGCCTGCGCACGATAAATGCCTGTGATTTTGATGACCTTTTGCTGCATATGGTGACGATTTTTAGAACCCATGCAGATGTGCTGGCGCAGTATCAGCGCTGGTTCAAATACATCCTTGTCGACGAATACCAAGACACCAATACCTGTCAGTACCTTTGGCTGCGCCTTTTGGCACAAGGGCATAAAAACATCTGCTGTGTGGGTGATGATGATCAGTCGATTTATGGCTGGCGCGGCGCCGAAGTCGGAAATATTTTGCGATTTGAGAAAGATTTCTCAGGGGCGAAAATCGTGCGTCTTGAACAAAATTATCGCTCCACCCCGCATATTTTGGCGGCCGCCAGCGCGGTGATTTCTGGCAACGAAGACCGTCTCGGCAAAACACTTTGGACCGCCAGTGAAGATGGCGAATTGGTGCGCCTTATTGGCCATTGGGATGGCGAAGAAGAGGCGCGTTGGATCGGTGACCAGATTGAAGATTTGGTTTCTGGCTGCGCTCCTGAGGCGAAGCGAAGATATAATCCTCGGTCTGGCGATTGGCAGCAAGAGCTAGATCGGCGCGCAAAGCATGGTTTGGGGCGACCTAGTCGTCATGCATTTGTAAAAAATGCTTTCGAAAATGACTCTGCATTTTCAAATTTCAGAATTCAGAGAATGCTATTAAAGCTTCTTAAGGAGGATAAAAAATCCTTAAACATGTATCAGTCCTTATTGGCTAGCCCAGTTGATAAGTTTTGCTTAGATGAGGTGGCAATCCTCGTGCGCGCCTCCCATCAAATGCGGGCCTTTGAGGATCGTTTTTTGAACATTGGCCTTCCGTACCGCGTGATTGGCGGGCCGCGGTTTTATGAACGCATGGAAATTCGCGATGCCATGGCCTATTTTCGCCTCGTTGTGCAGCCCGAAGATGACCTTGCATTTGAGCGCATCATCAACAAACCCAAACGTGGTGTTGGCGATAAAAGCCTGCAGACCATTCAGCTCACGGCGCGCGCGCAAAATGTGCCGTTAATCGAAGCCACACGGCGCTTAATCGAAGCAGGTGACATTAAAGGCAAAGCCAAGACTGAGCTTGCAAAATTCCTTGTGGATTATACGCGCTGGCATGAACAGGCCGCCCAAGATCCACAAGATCACATCGCGCTTGCGGAAACGATTTTGGACGAAAGTGGCTATATGTCCATGTGGGCGAATGACAAAACGCCCGAGGCGCCCGGTCGTGTTGAAAACCTCAAAGAGTTGATTAAGGCGCTCGAGCAGTTTGAAAATCTGGGTGGTTTCCTCGAACATATCGCGCTTGTTATGGAAAATGAGATGAGTGATCAACAGGTGGGTGAGCATGAACCGATTGGGCGCACTGCTAAAGTATCAATCATGACACTGCACGGGTCCAAAGGCTTGGAATTTCCAGCTGTGTTTTTACCGGGCTGGGAGGAAGGTATATTTCCATCACAGCGCTCCATGGATGAAAGCGGCCTCAAAGGGTTAGAAGAAGAACGCCGCTTGGCCTATGTGGGCATCACGCGGGCCGAAGAATTATGTACGATTTCATTTGCGGGAAATCGCCGTGTGTTTGGGCAGTGGCAGTCCCAGCTCCCATCGCGGTTCATTGATGAATTGCCAGCCGATCATGTGGATGTGTTGACGCAACCGGGTCTTTACGGTGGCGGCGGTGCGCGTGGTAGCCACGAAACGCCCCATGACATGGCGGCCCGCGTCAGCAGTGCGGATGCCTATGCCTCCCCTGGTTGGAAGCGGATGCAGGCCCGCGCCCGTGATCGCCAGACCCAAACGCCCAAAACCAATGTTGTGATTGATGCGAAGCCTGTGTCGAGCTTCACCCAAGGGGACCGCGTTTTCCATGCCAAATTTGGCTATGGCTATGTGATGGGGATTGAAGGTGACAAGCTCGATATTGAGTTTGAAAAGGCAGGATCAAAGAAACTTATCGCAAGTTTTGTCGTCGCTGCAGAACGTGCAGGCGACGTCCCGTTTTAACCAAAATCTGAAGTGATCTGAAAAAAGAAAACGGCGTGTCTAGGGAGGAGAAGACACGCCGTTTCTTTGCTACATCAGGTCACTAGGGAGGAGGAAGGACCTGCTGTATATGTGCCCCAAAATCATTTTTGGGTATTTTTGTGCAGCAGCGTCTTAGGGAGGAGGAAGTAGACGCTGCTGCAGTCAAGCAAGAGGCTCAGGGAGGAGGAAGTGCCTCTTGTTGTTTCGTTTCTTAGGCGTTTTTGCCGTATACAGATTCAAGAGCAATGCGCTTGATCCCAGAGCGTGAAAGCCCAAGATCTGCCAACTCGCGATTGCTAAGTTCGCTGAGTTCCGCAACCGTTTGACGATAAGCACGGTACTGTGCGAAAGACGCGTTGAGCGCTGTGAAATAAGATGAGATGCCTTCAAGAAGGCCAAAATCATGTGTGCGAACTGTATTTACGTGTGCCATTTTCATAACTCTTTTGTTGTCCCCGTTATGGGGCCGCTGTTGAAACTGAAAATAGGAAGTTTCTGCGAATGCACAATGTATTTTCCTGCAATGCCGCCATGCAGAAAATGCATACCCATTACTGACCTAACGTTAACGTAAAGGAGAGCCTTTATTTTCAAGGTTGAACCTTCCTCGGAAATGCGGTCTCTGGTGAGGAGATGTGATGAGGTGTGTAAGATGTTCACTCGAAAAACTGATTTATCCGCGAAAATTCGCAAGGCGCTGTCTCGAATCAAACTCCCTGATGGTGGGGATTTGATGTCACGGGACATGGTGCGGGCCCTTCAAGAAGAAGATGGACAGGTGCGCTTTGTGATCGAAGCGCCCAGCCCTGAGATGGCGCAACGTATGGATGTGCTGCGTTTGGCGGCGATTGCGGCCGTTGAGGAAATCAAAGGTGTTTCATCTGTGTCGGCTGTATTGACCGCACATGATGCGAAGCCTGAGCCTCCTAAGCTAAAAGTGGGCGGCCATCCGAAACCCCAATCGGAACCCTTGAATCCGAAAGGTGTTAAACGGGTTATTTTGGTTGGCTCTGGTAAAGGTGGCGTTGGGAAATCCACGGTGTCGTCAAACCTGGCAGTGGCTTTTGCACAAAAAGGCCACAAGGTGGGGCTTTTGGATGCGGATGTTTACGGTCCGTCGCAACCGCGCATGATGGGCAATCGTGCAAAGCCATCATTGGATGCGGATAATCGCATCAACCCGCTTGAGGCCCATGGCGTGCGTTTCATGTCCATCGGTTCTATGATCGAAGGGGATCAGGCGGTGATTTGGCGGGGCCCTATGCTTATGGGGGCGTTGCAGCAAATGCTTGGCGAAGTGAACTGGGGGGAGCTTGATGTGTTAATCGTTGATTTGCCGCCGGGTACGGGTGACGTGCAGCTCACGCTTGGGCAGAAAGTCAAAGTGGACGGTGCGATCATTGTCTCAACTCCGCAAGATGTGGCGCTGATCGATGCGCGAAAAGCAATCGATATGTTCCAGAAACTGAAAACGCCGATTATGGGGCTGATTGAAAACATGTCGCTTTATCATTGCCCTAAATGTGGCCATGAGGCGCATCTCTTTGGTCATGGTGGTGTGGAAGATGAGGCCAAGTCCCTTGATGTCCCACTTTTGGCGCAGCTGCCTATTGATCTTGAAACCCGTCAGGGGGGCGATGCGGGGATACCCGTTGCCTTAGGGGATGGTGCAATGGCACAGGCGTACCGCGATTTGGCGGACCAAGTCGCGCAAAATTGGTGATGCCACGCGCCAGAAGGCTTTAATGGGGTTTTCTGGCGCTACTATATCTAGAAACAAAGAGTGCCGCGATTCATCGATTTGG
>JBMYYE010000152.1:0-4093 GCA_049609065.1 Halocynthiibacter sp. | reverse complement strand
AAACGACGTACAAGTGTAAACACTTGAAGCCCCGCCGTGCCCATCGCGCCAATCGGCATAACGAGGGGATCAACTACAATATCATGGGCTGGGATGCCAAAATCGGCCGCCCGCTCAACGATTTTCTTAGCCACGGCAAAGCGGACTTCGGGATCTTCGGAAATACCTGTGTCGTCGTTTGAAATGGCCACCACGGGTACGTTGTATTTTTTCACAAGCGGAAGAACTTGCTCAAGGCGCTCTTCTTCACCTGTCACGGAATTGAGAAGAGGGCGACCTTCAGCCGCGGCAAGCCCAGCTTCAAGGGCACCAGGAACAGAGCTGTCGATGCAAAGTGGGCAGTCGGTGACGGCCTGTACCTTTTCAACGAGTTCGCGCATCAATGTGGGCTCAACAAAGTTGTTGTCAGCATAGCGAGGGTCTTCGGCCATTTTGCCAGAAAACACCGCACCTGAGTTGATGTCGAGAACCGTCGCACCGGCTGCAACCTGTGCCAAAGCATCCGCTTCAACACGAGAAAAGTCGCCGTTTTCAAGCTCTTGGTTCAAGATTTTGCGCCCAGTAGGGTTGATGCGTTCCCCGATGACGCAGAAGGGCTCGTCAAAGCCCATAACGGCGGTTTTGGTTTTGCTTTCGATAATCGTCCGTGTCATGGGGCGTCCTATTCTTGGTTTGCTGGAATGGCGGAAGAACCACCATGGTTAATGGCCCAGTTTGCGTTTGTTTTGATCCCACCCAGTGGGAAAAAATGAAGTTTCTCAATATTGAAATCGGGGTTTTTGGCTTTGTGCGCGGCCAATTCACCGATGAATTCCGTAGGCTCAAACGGCAAGAGGAGTTTGGAAACGTCCTTTGCCCGTTTTTGCAATACCTTCAAAGAGGCCCCAACGCCACAGGCAATGGAAAATTTAATCAATGTTTGCAATTTGGCAGGGCCCGCGACACCAATGTGGATGGGAATGTCGACACCTGCAGCTTTCAGCGCGTCAGCCCATTCAATGACGGGGCCCGCTTCAAAGCAAAACTGCGTGGCGAGCGCCATCTGCGCATCGGTTGTTTCGGAAAACTTTTGTTTCCACATCAACGCGTCCATGACATTTGCATCAGATCCATCAGGATCGATATCTTTGTTGCCCTCAGGATGGCCGGCAACATGTAGCTTTGTGAAGCCCGCTTTGTCAAAAAGCCCAGTTTCCAAAAGCTGCATGGAGGAATGATAGTCCCCATGTGGTTTATCAACGCCACCTGCCAAAAGCAGGGCTTGTTTCACATCAGCTTCGCCTTGGTACCGTGCGATCCAATCGCCTAGGGTCGCTTGGTCTTTGATGATGCGGGCCGGGAAATGTGGCATAACATTAAAGCCATCCGTCGCCAAACGCTTGGCGGTGGCAACCATTTCATCAATGGGTGTGCCTTCGATATGGGCGATATAAACGCGGGTCCCTTGGGGCAAGAGATCACGAAAATTTTCCACTTTTTCGGCCGTGCGCGGCATCACTTCGATTGAATAGCCATCCATGAACGCTTCGACATCTGGTGAAACCGTGATCGTGTCTGGTGCCTTCTTCTTAAAAGGTAATAGGGACATGAGCCTCTCCCAAGGGTTTTGGGTCACGGGGTGTGACCTTCGTTGTTGATCAGCGCCAAAAGACGCTCTTTGTCATAGGCCGCTTCTAGTTTTGCAATTTCCGCATCCGCGATTTCTGTTGCATCCCCTTCGACTTGGAATGGATCGGCTTTGCGCCACTCCGCGAGGTAAGCATCCGCATCTGTGCTGCCGATTTTCATGGCGGCGCGATCGATGGCTTGTTCAAACCGTTCTGAGAGCGGCTTTTTCGCGGCTCGGCGTCCCTTACCGACAATGACTTGTGCCGGGATGTCGCGCCAATAAACGATGGTAACTGCGTGCATGATTTGATTCCTCTTCCTGTGCTCATTTAAGCGTGGTTCTATCGATAAAAGGGGCGAATTTCGACACAAAACAACCAACCAGCGACGGGTTTGAATTTTCACACGTAAAACCATGGCTTGAACCTTTTGAAATGACTGGTATTCTAGGGGTAACTTGAAATGGAGGGCGTATCATGACGCCCAAGCGTCCCAAAGGTGCGGGCGCGTTCCCCAAAGCGGTTGTAACCCCCGCGCCAAACCCCAAATCGGGTGCTGATTTGTTTGCAGCGCTTGATCTGGGCACAAATAGCTGTCGAATGCTGATTGCCCGACCGTCGGGAAATCAGTTCGAAGTGATTGATAGTTTCTCAAAGACTGTCCAATTGGGGGCAGGGCTTGAGGATACGGATCGTTTGTCACGTGCGGCCATGGGGCGCACGGTTCAAGCGTTGCGCGTTTGTCGTCAAAAACTCACCCATCACCGTGTAAAGCATCGCCGTTTGGTCGCAACCGAAGCCTGTCGGCGCGCCAAAAATAGCGCCGATTTTTTGCGGTTGGTGAAGCGCGAAACGGGGCTCAAGCTTGATATCATTGCGGCCGAAGAAGAAGCACGTCTCGCGGTGATTAGCTGTGCGCCATTGGTGTCAAAGAAAACGGACCAATTACTTGTTGTCGATATTGGTGGCGGCTCAACGGAGCTGATCTGGATCGATCTCTCTCACCTTAAGAAGAAGAACAAAAAACCCTCTATCATGTCCCTTTATGAGGGGTTTGGCGGCGAAGATGGCGCACGAGTGGTGGATTGGATTTCGGTGCCACTGGGGGTGGCCACCCTTCGCGATCAGTTCAATGATGTGGATGATGATGTGGCGCGCTTTGCGCTTATGAGCTGTCATTTTGAAGAAGCGCTTGAAGATTTCGCCCCATATGAAATGAAGCGGCCCCAAGGCAATTTTCAAATCGTCGGCACGTCTGGCACAATCACCACGGTCGCCGCGAGCCATCTTGGCCTCAAACGCTATGACCGCAATAAGGTTGATGGGCTGCGTATGACGTCCAATGAAATCAATAGCGTGATTAACAGTTATCTGGATCTCGGACCGGCGGGGCGGCGAAAAGACAATCGCATTGGCAAAGATCGGCAGTCGCTGATCATGTCTGGATCCGCAATTTTACAGGCTCTTATGCGCATTTGGCCCACCGATCGTCTTTCTGTGGCGGATCGGGGCCTGCGTGAGGGGCTGCTTTATGCACAAATGAACGCCGCAGGTGCGTTTGAAGGGACGTTGTAATGGTAAAGAAAACCACAAACACATCAGGGCGCGGCGCGCGCGATTTGCGCGTGAAGGTGAAATCCGCCCGCGGTCGTAAACTATCCTCAACGCGCTGGCTTGAGCGTCAGCTCAATGATCCCTATGTCAAACGCGCCCAAGCAGATGGTCTTCGGGGGCGCGCGGCATATAAAATATTGGAATTGGATGATAAATTTCGATTTTTGGTGCCTGGGGCCAAAGTTGTTGACCTTGGCTGTGCGCCAGGCGGATGGTGCCAGATTGCAGCTGAACGTGTGAATGCATTAGGTGAAAAGAAAAGCAAATTGGTTGGCACGGTTTTGGGTGTTGATTTGCAGGAAGTTGAACCAGTTCCAGGGGCCGAAACCCATGTTTTGGACTTTCTGGAAGATGACGCGGATGAGAAGGTTAAAACGTGGCTCAACGGCAGCGCAAATGTCGTGATGTCGGATATGGCTGCGGCCTCATCAGGTCATAAGCAAACCGATCACCTTCGGATTATGGCGCTTTGTGAGGCTGCGGCCTATTTTGCCTTTGATGTTCTTGAGGAAGGCGGTACATTTGTTGCAAAAGTACTAGCTGGCGGCGCAGAAGGCGACCTGCAGAAGCTTTTAAAGCAGAAATTCACAAAGGTCATAAATGTGAAACCACCTGCATCACGTTCGGATAGTTCCGAAAAATTTGTCGTGGCCACAGGGTTCCGAGGTTAAATATGAGCGGGAATGGGCCCGCGCTCGTTGCGCAAACTTGCTTTGAAAATATTTTGTAAATTTATGACTTTATCCGCTTGACCTTCGCGGTGAGGATCGTTAATTCCCACCCATCGGTGCCCGAGTGGCGGAATGGTAGACGCAGGGGATTCAAAATCCCCCGCCTTCACGGGCGTGTGAGTTCGAGTCTCACCTTGGGCA
>JBMYYE010000151.1:0-4166 GCA_049609065.1 Halocynthiibacter sp. | reverse complement strand
CGGGCGCCCCATTAGAAAAGCGGGCTTCGGGCCGTAACGTGAATTCAACCCACATCCGTGTGTCATCGGTTTCAATGCTTTCGGCCAATAATCCATAAAGCGAAAACGGCTCATCCCAATTGCGCCCCATCAGCGTTTCAAACATATGGGTTTGCATTCCCCAAGGGGCCGATCCTTTCAATACATATGGATTGAGGGAGTCAAACGCCCCGGTTTCGCCAAACTTTATGCTCCCACCTTGGGGGGCGTTGGGATTGGCATAGGGCAGATGTTCAAAATCAGCCGCAAGGGCAGGCGCCCCATACATTGCAATCCCGTGACTGGGCGCCGCTAGAGCACTGCTTGCAGCCCCAAACATGACAACCGCCGACATGATTCCCCCAGATACAGAAATGAACCGTCGGAGGCTTTGGGATTTTATTGATGCCATTTTGTGAACAATCTCTTTTTTTCTTTGTTTATATAGACCTATTCTAATTCAATCCCCATCGCCAAGCAAAACTTACCCCTTGGCCTCAGGCAAAACATCGCTTATAAAGAGATCACTGCTCGATAGGTTTCTTGCCTGTATGAAACCTGCCTCAATAACTGGACGCCAGCTTCGCGCTGGCGTTTTTTTTTGCCCTTTTTATATTTTGAACGCCTTGTCCTATAAGGCAAATTAATGCGTGCAGACCCAATAAAAATAGGGTTTATTACAGGAAAGAAACTGTAATTTTGGGGATGTGCAATGACATTAAAAGGCAAAACAGCAATCGTAACAGGATCCAATTCAGGGATTGGGCTTGGGGTGGTGCGCGAACTTGCACGTGCGGGGGCTGATGTGATTCTCAACTCCTTTACGAATCGAGATGAAGATCATGCGCTTGCCAAAACGATTGCCAAGGAATTCAACGTAAATGCCCGCTATATTCAGGCGGATATGTCAAAAGGCGCGGATTGTCGCCGCTTGGTGACGGAGGCCGCGCAGTGTGATGTCCTCGTCAACAACGCAGGCATCCAGCATGTTGAACCGATTGAGAGCTTTCCAACCGACAAATGGGACGCCATTATTGCGATTAACCTTTCGTCTGCTTTTCACACCACCGCTGCGGCCTTGCCGATGATGCGCAAAGCAGGCTGGGGGCGGGTGATTAACATTGCCTCCGCCCATGGATTAACGGCATCCCCTTATAAATCCGCCTATATCGCAGCCAAACACGGGGTTGTGGGCCTAACAAAAACCACCGCTCTTGAAACCGCGCAAGAGCCGATCACCTGCAATGCCATTTGCCCTGGCTATGTGTTGACGCCACTGGTTGAGGCCCAAATCCCTGACACGATGAAAGAATATAACATGAGCCGCGATGAGGTGGTGAAGAACGTCATGCTCACCCGTCAGCCATCAAAAGAATTTGCAACGGTTGAACAGATGGGGGGCACAGCCGTCTTTTTGGCCTCCGATGCGGCGGCGCAAATCACGGGGACAACCATTTCCGTCGATGGCGGCTGGACCGCTTTATAAAAGCCCATAGGCGTGGTGTAAAAGCCCTGCTGCAATCCAAAGCATGACACAGCCAATGAGGAAATCTAGGCGGCGCCATGCTTTGGCAGATTGCATAATCGGTGCCAATAGCCGCGCCCCATAGCCAAGCCCAAAAAAGAACACGAAGCTGGCAAAAACAGCAGCAGCGCCAAAATAAATCTTACTTAAGAAATCACCGTATTGCGTTGAAATTGCACCAATAAGCCCCAAAGTATCCACATAGACATGGGGGTTGAGCCAGGTAAAGGCCGCCGCCGTCAAGAGCGTGGATTTCAAGGTTGTGACCTCACCCGAAAGCTCCATCCGTTCCCCGCCCGAAAAGGCCGCGCGCAGTTTTGAAATCCCATATATGATCAAGAAAAGCGCACCACCAATGGACATGAGTAACGGGAAGAGCGGGACAGCCTTCACGATTGCGCCAAACCCCGCCACACCGCAGGCGATTAAAATTGCATCAGAACTTGCACAAAACAGACATAGCCAAAACACGTGTTGGCGCATCAACCCATGGCGCAGCACAAATGCATTTTGCGCGCCAATAGCAAGGATCAGTGAAAACCCAGTTCCAAAGCCAACAAGGGCAGGGCCGATCATGATGCGCTGCTCTCAAGTGCGTGTTTTGCCTCTTGGCCATTGGGATAAACCAGCCCTGCTGAAATCACCAATTTGGCAGCGTCTTCCACGGCCATGTCCAGTTCAATGATCGAATGACGCGGCACGAATAGCAAAAATCCGGATGTCGGATTTGGTGTGGTTGGCAAAAACACAGAAATAATATCTTCATCCACGGGGATTTTAGTGCTGACTTCGCCCTTTGCTTTGGTGGAGATAAACGCAATGGCCCAGATGCCTTTGCGGGGGTATTCAACCAGGCAGGCCGTATCAAATTTGGCCTCGGATTGGGCAAAAACGGTTTCTGTGATCTGTTTCACGCCAGAATAGACAGACCGCACAACAGGCATACGGTTTACGATCCGTTCGCCCGTGCCAATAATCCAACGTCCAAGATACCCTTTGGCCAACCAGCCGATCGTGATGGTGAAGACCAAGAAAATAATAAGCCCAACACCACGTAAATTGATCCCGACATAGCGCTCGGGACGAAATCTGTCTGGCACGAAGGGCAAAACCAACTCATCCACCCAACCGACAAAGCTCCAACCGAGCCACGCGGTGAGCCAAATTGGTGCAATGACAACAAGCCCCGTCAAAAAAGAGGCGCGCAGACCAGAGAACGGCCGCCAGCGGCGCTTGGTCGAATTTGGCTGTGTCATATGCATGTCCTCACTGTCGCCCCTTTAATGTAGGGGGTGGATTGCGCCTATTCAAGCATTCTGAAGTCTTTGAAACGCAAGAGCAATCTGGGCCGCCACGCGCGCGTTGTTGCGCACGAGCGCAATATTCGCGGTAAGCGATCGCCCTTCGGTCAGCTCAAAAATCTTCGAGAGCAAAAACGGCGTCACATCCTTGGCCAAGATCCCGTTTTCATCCGCCTCCCGAAGAGCCTGCTCAATAATCGGGGCAAGGGAATCCTTGGGGATTTCATTTTCAGCGGGGATCGGATTAACAACCAGCGACCCGCCAGCAACCCCCATTTTTTCACGAATGAACTGGGATTTGGCGATGTCTTTGGGGGCATCCATACGCAAAGGTGCAAGGAGGCCTGAGCTGCGACTCCAAAATGCGGGCACGTCGTCTTGACCATAAGAAATCACTGGAACGCCTTGAGTTTCCAGCGTTTCTAATGTTTTTGGAATGTCCAAAATGGCTTTGGGTCCTGCAGCCACAACAATGACCGGGGTCTTTGCGAATTCTAATAAATCGGCTGAGATGTCAAAGCTCAATTCAGCCCCGCGATGCACCCCACCAATGCCACCGGTCGCAAAGGTTGAAATGCCCGCCATATGCGCCACGATCATCGTTGCCGCCACGGTTGTCGCCCCCATACGCCCCAATGCAACACAGGCAGGCAAATCGGCGCGTGACACTTTCATCACGTTTTTGGCTTGGCCCAAAGCTTCAAGCTCATCACCTTCAAGCCCCACATGAATGACGCCGTTTATCACGGCGATCGTGGCAGGTGTTGCACCTTCTTTGCGCACGTCATTTTCAACCAGCCGTGCCGTTTCGACATTTTGCGGGTAGGGCATGCCGTGGGTGATGATGGTGCTTTCAAGGGCAACGATGGCACGGCCTTGGGATTTTGCCTGTTGGACCTCAGCGGAATAGTGAAGCGGGACGTTCATGATGCGGTTTCTCCTGACACATAGCGCGCGGCGGCGGTTATGGCGGCTTCTAGCGCGGATTTTTCATCCGCACCATCACATTCCGCCGCGATATGGGCCGCCATAAATGTATCCCCTGCGCCTGTGACGCGCGTGACCATGACATCAGGTGGTGTTTGAACGTGGATGGTGCCTTTGCACGCGACCGCGGCCTCTTTGCCGCCATCCGTGACGAGGCAGCGAAACGCACCGCCTGCGACGATGGCCTGTGCGGCCTCAGACGCGGCGCTGTACTCTTTGCGCATCAGGAGGTTTGCCTCTTCGAGGTTCACGTAAATCGTGGCGCTTGGATGGGTTAAAAGCGGGGTCAGGCGCTCTGCTTTTCCAGGTGAGGCAGGGGCGACACGTAAATCAGC
>JBMYYE010000150.1:0-4249 GCA_049609065.1 Halocynthiibacter sp. | reverse complement strand
ATCAGTGGCCGTGAATTTGCCATCGGCGCTGTCGATGAGGGTGAGCTTGCCACCCCCGATGTAAAATTCAGGCGCGTTGCATTCATCGACTTGGATATGGGCGTGATCGGCGCAAAACACGGTTTCCCATGGCTGTGCCAAAGTCCCAAGGATGATTGAGTTCGCGGCGGTCCCCGTCGCCACCAAATAGACGGCGGCTTGCGGCGCTTCAAAGAGGTCGCGGATTTGTTGAACCACGGTGATCATGGCGGGGTCGGCCCCATAGGGGGACGCATAGCCCGTATTGGCCTTTTGCAGGGCGTCCATGACTTTGGGATGTACGATGCCGGCGTTATCAGATGCGAAAAACATTAGAGTTCCTCTTCGATTAAATGGTTTTCCCACTCGTCTTCAGGGATATCAAATTCAGAGACTGTCCAGCCTTTGACCGAATGTCCAGCGTCTTCAACGCTGTCTTCATTTTTAGTCAAAAGAGGATGCCAATCGGGAATGGGTTTGTTTTCGAACCGGCGCCGATAGGCACAGCTTGCAGGCATGAAATAGGCGATCTTTGGGAGTGTTTCAGGCGTGAGCACAAGGCACTCTGGAACGATCTGTTTGCGGTTTTCATAATGTTCGCATCGGCCCGTATCAGGGTTGAGCAACCGACAGGCAATGCGCGTGAAATAGACATCGCCCGTATCTGCGTCCTCAAGTTTGTTGAGGCAACATTTCCCGCAGCCATCACAAAGGGCTTCCCATTCCTTTGGGTTCAACGACGCAATCGGGCGTTCCCAAAACTTTGGGCCGAGCCCGTGTCGCTTGATGGGCTCTTTCACAGCGCGGCCAGAATTTCGCGCGCCTTGGCGCAATCATCATCCATGGCCTCAATCAAATCTTGAAGACCGTTGAATTTCAATTCAGGGCGCAGATATTCAACCAAGGCCACTGAAAGATGCGCGCCGTATAAATCACCTGAGAAATCGAAAATGAATGTTTCAATATTGGGGGTGTTGACGCCAAATGTCGGGCGCACCCCAACGGAGGCCGCACCGAGGTAACTTCCAACATGGGGCCCAGTGAGCACATCAACCAAAACCGCATAAACGCCAAAGCGTGGGGGGTGTAGCCCCTCAATCGACATGTTGACGGTTGGAAATCCAAGGTCGCGCCCGCGTTGATCACCACGGATGACTTCGCCATCAATGCGGTGCCAATGGCCAAGCATGTTGGCCGCGGCTTTTGGCATCCCATCGGTGAGCGCTTTGCGAATAGCGGTGGATGAAATTTCAACATCGTCAATTGATTTAAGCGGTGCGATGGTGACGTCAAATCCGTACGTGTCGCCAAAGGATTTGAGCCGCTCAACCGTGCCGCTGCGCCCTTTGCCAAATTGGAAATCTGCGCCAACAATCACATGTTTAAGCCCAAGCCCCCCCGCGATCACGTCGCATGCGAATTCTTCATCACTGAGGCCGGCAAGCCCGTGATTGAAGGTCAGCTCATAGAGGTGATCAACACCGAGCTTTTCAAGGCGGTGCGCCTTAGCTTCGGAGTTCATCACCCTAAAAGGCGCTGTGTCAGGCTGGAAAAGTTCCCGCGGGTGGGGTTCAAAGGTCATGATCCCCATGGGGGCATTTTCGCGTTGGGCAATTTCACGGGTGAGGTCGATCACCGATTGATGCCCCAAATGAACGCCATCGAAGTTGCCAATCGCGGCCACTGCGCCGCGATCGTCAGCTGTTGTAAATTGATAATCTCTAATGATCCGCATAGGGATCAGATAGCTTTAGCCGCGCTTTGGTGCAAGCACCATTGCATCACCTTTTATCACAACCGTATCCCCGACGCGTGCTTCGCAAGTGAGGGCAACGCGGCCTTTGGGAAGGATCTCAGCCACGGTGATCGTGGCGGTCACTGTATCGCCAATTTTAACAGGTGCCGTGAATTTAAGGTTCTGGGTGAGATAAATCGTGCCATGCCCGGGGAGGCGTTCACCGATAATGGCTGAGAAGAGGGATGCAGATAACATGCCATGGGCAATGCGCGTACCAAACATGGAGGCTTTGCCAACCTCCTCATCAAGGTGAATTGGATTGCGGTCTTCGGATACTTCCGCAAAGAGATTGATTTCATGTTCGCCGATGGTTTTGGTGAGCGAGCGGTTCAAACCGACATGCATGTCCTCGTAATGGATGGTTCCAATCTCCGAATCTGAACTTACGGTATTCATATTGTGCGCCTTAATGTTATTTTTTGTAATTTTATTACTTTGCAATTGCAGAAAGTCAAGGCAAGAACGAAGGGGATTGTCGGAAAACCATGGCCCACCCAGTGCGAGCAAGAAACTGCGCATCCAGTGATGTGGAGTGATGTGGGGCCTTTTGCGCGGGATGTTGCTAAATCGCCCAAGACCGCTACGCGGCGCATTGCCGTTCCAAATCGCAGATTTCAAAACGGCATAAGGGCGCTGATTGTGATGGGGCATTTTGGCTTCTTTTTGCACGAAATAGCCCAAGTTGCGTGTCCCTCAAGACATTCCTCATCCCACGGCGCAGGTTTCATCGGGAGAGCACATTGCTTTCGTCTACATGACACATAAAAGGAACAATCTCATGTTTAAGAAACTTACTGCCGCTACTTTTGTACTTGCTTTGACGTTGCCTGCTGCTGGCTTTGCTGCAGACAAAATGGACGTAGATTCTGATGGCGTGGTATCCGCTGATGAATTTTCCGCCGCCCACCCAGAGGCCCCAGAAGGGACATTTGAGAAGGTAGACCAAGATGCGGACGGCACATTGAGCGCAGAAGAAATCACCGCAGCTCAGGAAGTCGGCCTTCTTCCAAACGCCTCATAATATGAGATGTGGTATGATATCTGGGGGCGCGTTATGCGCCCTCAGAGCTTTGTACGTGATATGAATTAACGCAATTTCCCAATGGTAAACCGTGGGGAAAGCGCCACCTCATTGAGGTAGTCTTCGAGGGCCTGCGCATCTGGTTGGCCATCGGTTTTTGTCTGCTGTGCAGCCAAGCCCCCTGAAATGAACAACACATCGAGACCTTCGCCAATCGCACCTGAGACATCCGTGTGCGGGCCGTCGCCAATGGCGAGGATCCCACTGTCTTCGATCTCGGGGCGTAGTGCTGCCAGACGGCGGCGGGCCAGATCATAAATTGGCGGATGCGGCTTCCCGAAATAGAGGCTTTCGCCGCCCATTTCGGTATAAAGCTGGGCCAGAGCGCCTGCACAATATTCCCGGTGCTCCCCACGATCCACAATGATATCAGGGTTCGCACATAGAAGTTTGAGCCCCATTTGTTTGGCATAAAGGAAATCCGCACGGTAATCGTCGGGGGTTTCTTTGATTGGGTCATTTGGACCAATGCAAACGATGCCGTCTGCGTCTTTGAGGGGAACGCGTGTGATGTCGAGCATCGGAAGGAGGTCATCATCGCGGGTATAGAAGGACAATTCTTCATCGGTGCCGATGTGATACACTTTTTGACCGACGACGCCGCTAAAGAAGGCAAATTGCGCGCTATCGCCAGAGGTGGCGATATCATCATAGGCCTCCGTGGAGAGGCCAAAGCCGGCCAGCTGTTTTGCGACCGCAGATTTCGTACGCGGGGAATTTGTGACTAAGATCACGGTTCCCCCCGTTTTGCGATATTGGATGAGCGCCTCTGCCGCTTCGGGGAAGGTTGTGACACCATTATGTACGCAACCCCAAAGGTCGACGAAAAGCGCGTCGTAGTTACCTGAAATTTCGCTAAGGTTGTTGATGATTTGCGACATGTGGGTCCTCGTGGGTAAATCTATGAATATTCATAAGGCCTATCGTAGGAATGAAAAGGTTTTGTTTCAAAACGTCTCTAAACGCAAAAACGGCCCGTTTTTTGGGGCCGCTTCTTTGTGTTGTGATATGCTGTGTGACTACACTTTGAGGTTTGGGATGATCTGCTTTTTACGGCTCATCACACCTGGTAGGATCACAGCGTCACCTTCGGCGGTGATGCCAAAGGATTTTGTTGCAACGTCTTTGACGAAGTCATTTGGCACGAGGAGGGTGCTTTCTTCGTTCAAAATGTCGACCACAAAAAGAAGCACTTGATCAACGCCATCTTCGTCGGCCACTTTTGTCATGCTCTCCATGAGGGACGCTTTGCGGTCCAAAACGATTTTGGGCGCTGTGGTTTCCAAGACGGATACACGGAATTTTGTGTCGCCGACGGCGTATTCTTTGCTGTCCATGCGCAAAAGATCCGC
>JBMYYE010000149.1:0-4279 GCA_049609065.1 Halocynthiibacter sp. | reverse complement strand
TATGCATGTTTAAATGCGATCATCTTGGTTGTTATGTCGCCAGTCTCAGAAACCGGATCCGCAATCCCCCAATGTGCCGTCAATGGTAAGGAAGAATAGCGCAACTCATGCGTATCCGCCGCCTGATCACACACTGTAAACACAAAATCGAGATCCTCACCGATCTCTTGTATGACCTCTTCGATCGAGCGTGACTTCAACCGCGAAACATCATGCCCATTCTGGCGCAGCACATCGATCGCATATTCGTTTGGCGCACCGCTTGGGGTCATTCCGGCCGAAAAAACATTAAAGCGCGCGCCTGCAATGTCCCGCAATATGGCCTCTGCCATCAAAGAGCGCGCGGAGTTTTTACTACAGATAAACAACACATTAAGCTTACGCCCCGCATCCATCCCTCGATCGGGATCAAGCGCTGCTTGGGTTTGCGGCGCGCAGATTTGAGGGTTACCCCCACAGCAATCCGCAATGATGAAATCAACCAGCCCGCCAATCATCGCAGGATTCACACCATAGGTAAGGGAATTGCCAATCCGCTCTCGCGTCACGAGGCCCGATTTTTGCAGCGCCCCAACATAAACCGAAAGCGTATTTGGTTTTAGGCCCAAGCTCTTGGCAATTTCGCTAGCGGCCACACGCCGTGGTGCGTGACGCGCCAACAGGCGAAATACCTGTAAGCGCCCAATATGGCCAAGTGTAGAAAAAATGTCGCTTGCGTCTTTGGTCTGCAT
Source organism: Halocynthiibacter sp. (assembly GCA_049609065.1). GTDB lineage: Bacteria > Pseudomonadota > Alphaproteobacteria > Rhodobacterales > Rhodobacteraceae > JBMYYE01. The sequence continues at coordinate 3,548 of JBMYYE010000149.1, read as the reverse complement.
GCTGTGTCCTTACGAATCTAATTCACGATTATTGGAAATAGATTAAAGGCGCAACATTTAATTCACGATTTTTGGAAATAGCCAAGGCATTCCACGTGAGTAGACCAGCGAAATTGATCCACAACATCCACTTTTTCCAACGCCCAGCCCGCGGCGATCAACACTTGTGCATCACGCGCAAATGTCACGGGGTTGCAAGACACCATCGCGATTCTTGGCACATCTGTTTTTGAAATCTCTGAAATCTGCGCCGCAGCCCCTGCACGTGGTGGGTCAATTACGATGCCATCCACATTCTTAAACTCGTCTGGCAACAGCGGACGACGGAAAAGATCACGCGCCTCAGATCGCACATGTTTGAGCCCTCGTCCTTCGCGCCAACCACGATCAAGGACCGCAATCATGTCCTTGCTGCCTTCTATGGCATGGACCTCTGCGGATTTCGCAAGCGAAAGGCTAAACGTGCCAGAACCAGCAAAAAGATCAGTGACCTTATCGCACCCATCCAAAAACCCCAAAACAGCCTGTGTTAGGGCCTCTTCCGCCTGTTTTGTGGCTTGTAAAAAGGCCCCAGAGGGTGGGTTCACCTTTACCCCAGAAAAAGACTGAAGCGGAGCGCTAACTTCTGCCAAAACTTCACCATTCCAGCTCAACCGGGCGAAACCCAAGCGCAAAACCGACTGCGTGAGTTCCAGTAAAAGCGCATTGTCGAGATCTTTGCCACCCTCAACCGCAACGTCCAGCCCCCCAAGGGAATCCGTCACGGTAAGGGTCATTTCGCCCTTGCGCGATCCACCTATGAGCACAAGCTCTTTCAGCGCAGGCATCGCATCTTTGATGGCTGGCGCTAGCAATTGGCAGTTTGGCACATCAATGATCGTATCCGCAGCCCGCGTGTGAAATCCAATAAGCGCCCCTTTCTTTGTGCGTCGCGCCGAAAGCGCCGCACGACGGCGTGTATTGGCGCCAGAAACATGGGTCATCACAGGAATAACATCGATATCACGCGCCGAGAGCGCCTTTTGGACAAAGCTACGCTTCCACTCTGCAACAAACTCATCTGATGCATGCATCAAGCTACAGCCACCGCAGGATTTATAATGCGAACAACTTGGCTTCACCCGATCAGAGGACGGCGTTAGAATTTTGATATCCGTCAGTATGTCATCAATGCGCACTGCATCGATTTCTTCGCCAGGCAGTGTCATCGGGGCAATATAGCCATCCACAAGCCCTTGGCCTTTTATGTTCAAGGCCTGAATTTTATAGGTCATTTTGTGCTCGTTCATTTATCGTACAAAAGGGTGAGGCGTTAAAAGGCGTCTTTCAGCATCAAGAAGACCGACAACACAATAAGAGCCGCCATAAACCGATTAAACCACTTCAATCGATCACCGATTTCCAACCATTTTTGAAGCGCCGCACCAATCAACATCCACCCAAATGCCGATCCAAGGCCAAGCAAAACAAACGTCACAACCGCAATTGCAGACGACATCCAGCTGCTGGCAAAGCCAACCGTAACCGACATCGCCATGGCCCACGCTTTGGGGTTGATCCACTGAAAGGCCACGGCTTCCGTATAGGTAAATGGGCGCGCCTCACCTTTGCCTCTGCTCAGGCTCCCTGTCATTGCGATTTTATAGGCCAGCCAAAGCAAAACGCCGACGCTCACAATAAGGAGCGCGGTGCGAAGTTGCGGCAGCCATTCAAAAACTGCGCCAAGCCCAACGGAAACCCCTGTTAGCATAAAGCCAAAACCCGTTGCCACGCCAAGCGTATGCGGAACGGATCGTTTCACGCCAAAGGTTGCCCCAGAATTCGCCAACATCGCATTATTTGGTCCAGGCGTATAAAGCGTCCCAAACGCCAGCATCACCAAAGATAAAAAGGTATCATAAGTCATAACGGGCACTCTCTATTTTGATCACCAAAATGTCCAGACAATAAAAAACGGGCCCCATGGGACCCGCTTTAGACCGTATATAAACGGTATTAATCAGCAGCAGCGGCGATCAGGCCAATAACCACAAGAGCCGCAATAACAGCACCTGCAGAAACAGAAGAACCTGATTTTTCTTCCATCATTGGCGCAGGTTCAACCATTGCGTCAGAGTAAGAACCAGCAGATGCAGCAGATGCAGCAAACACGCCAGCGGCGATAAGAGCGAATGTTTTACGCATAGTAGTAATCCTTGTTTCTATATATTCTCTCCAACATATCTCACGTGATGCGCGAAAATCAAAGAGATTTCAAAACTGTTAATCAATAATTTACAAATTACACCGTCATTTATTAATATACTTCAATATAATACGTATTTTCACATAATTGGTTAAAGCACCCCATGCCGCTTAAACAAGACATAACTCTCAATCCGCTCGGCTTTCGTGAATATGACATGCGGTGGCGGTATCCCGACGATATCAACCTTGAGGGGATTTTTCATGTTGGGCGCGCGCTTGGGCAGCAGCTCCATCTACATCAAAAAACAAAAATTGCTGTTGGTCATGACTTTAGGTCCTATTCCCAAGACGTCAAAAATGCGCTGATGGCTGGGCTATCCGAAATGGGCATTGAGGTTTTGGATATTGGTCTATCCCTTTCGCCGATGTTGTATTTTGCCCAATTTTGCTTGGGAAACATTCCAGGGGCGATGGTCACGGCCTCACATAATCCAAATGGGTGGACCGGACTTAAGACCAGCATAAATCCCCCCCTCACCCATGGTCCTGATGAAATGTCAGAGCTTAAACATATCGCGCTAAATACGCATATCACGCCAAAATCAGGCGGATCCATCACGCCCGTTAAAGATATAAAGGCCCAGTATTTAGATGACCTCGTGGGTGATTTTCAACTGTCCCGCCCTTTGCGTGTGGTTTGCGCGACAGGGAATGGAACAGCAGGGGATTTCGCGCCTGAGCTTTTGAACCGTATCGGCGCTAAGGTGATCGAACGGCACACGGAGCTTGACCACCGGTTTCCACATTACAACCCAAACCCAGAGGCGCTTGAAATGCTGCACGACATGGCAGATGTGGTTCAACAGACCAAAGCTGACATTGCCCTTGGCTTTGATGGGGATGGGGATCGGTGCGGTGTGGTTGATCACACTGGTGCCGAAATTTTTGCAGACAAAATCGGCCTTCTTTTAGCCCGCGATTATGCGAAACACTTCCCTGCGCCGCATTTTGTTGTGGATATAAAATCCACCTCCCTTTTTGAAAACGATCCCGTTTTACACGCCCATGGGGCCACGGTTGAGTATTGGAAAACAGGCCATAGCCACATGAAGCGCCGCGTTGCGCAAACCGGTGCTCTTGCTGGATTTGAAAAGTCAGGCCACTACTTTATCGCGCCGCCCTTGGGCCATGGCTATGACTGCGGTTTGCGCGTTGCTGTTGAGTTATTGAAGCTCCTTGATCGCCATCCGGATAGCACGTTACATGACCTAGAAAACGCTCTTCCGCAAAGCTATCTGTCGCCATCAATGTCCCCGTTTTGTGCTGATGACACAAAATACGACGTGGTTCAGCGCCTATCT
>JBMYYE010000148.1:0-4302 GCA_049609065.1 Halocynthiibacter sp. | reverse complement strand
TATCGATGGGATCGGCGGCGGCAATGCTGTGACAACCAAAGTCGCAATGCTCTCGCGGTCTATGGATCCTTGGGCTGATATTGATTATTTCTTTGCCCAAGTCTCTGTTGAAGATCGACTTGTTGACTTCAAGCCAACCTGCGGCAACATTCTCTCGGGCGTGGCATCTGCTGCGATTGAAATGGGCTTGATCCAAGCCCAAGAGGGCAGCACACAGGTCAATATTCGTGCTGTCAACACAGATGCCAAAGTTGTCGCGAGCGTACTAACGGCTGGCGGGGAGGTAATCTATGACGGTGATACTGCAATTGACGGTGTTCCTAGAACTGCAGCGCCTGTTGAGTTGAACTTCATGGAAGTGGCAGGTTCATCCACGGGGGCGTTTTTGCCGACTGGACAGGTGATTAATACCTTTGACGGGATCGAGGTTACTTGCATGGATGTTGCAATGCCTATGGTGATTGCACGCGCTGCCGATTTTGGTCTGACGGGCTATGAAACTGTTGCCGAACTTGATGCGAACAAAGACTTTTTTGCGAGGATGGAAGCCATCCGTATCCAAGCGGGCGCAGCCATGGGAATGGGAGATGTCAGTGCATCGGTCACCCCTAAATTTGGCTTGTTGGCACCTGCGCAATCGGGTGGAACCGTAGCCACGCGCTATTTCATGCCGTGGAATACACATCCGACGATGGCTGTTACAGGAAGCCAATGCATGGCGTCATGCGTTCTCACTCCAGGAACCGTTGCCGATGGCATGTCTCCTACGATAGAGCGTGGGCCAGTGACTGTCACACTTGAGCATCCGATGGGAACAATGGACGTCATCATCGATTTTGAACGTAAAGACGGTGCATTTATTCACAAATCTGCGGGACTTGTTCGGACATGCCGCAAATTAGCCCAAGGCCATGTCTTTATCCCACGATCAATATGGAAAGGGTCACAATGAAAGTCGCGATCTTAGATGATTGGTTCGATACGCTCAGAACCTTGCCGTGTTATGAACATCTTAAGGGTCTTGATGTTACTGTTTTTACAGATCATTGCGTAGATATCGACGCTTTGGCCGATCGGCTCGCGCCATTTGACGCGATCACATTATTTCGCGAGCGGACCGTGATTGGGGATGACTTGCTTGCCCGCCTGCCTAAGCTCAAGCTTATCTCGCATCGTGGGGCCTATCCGCATGTGGATGTGGATGCGTGCACGCGTCGTGGCGTTACCTTGAGCGCGAACCAAAACAAAAGTACTGCACCCAGCTATGCAGCGCCTGAACATACCTTTGCGCTCATCCTCGCTGCGATGCGTCAAATTCCGCAGCAAATGACACATATGCAAGCAGGAAATTGGCAGATGGGTGTGGGCAAGACGCTATACGGTCGGGTGCTTGGGCTTTATGGCTATGGCCGTATAGCCACACGAGTCGCGCAATATGCCGAGGCGTTTGGAATGCAGGTTATCTGGTGGGCCTCGGAGGCAGGGCGCGCGCGTCTATTGGCAGATGGACGCACAGTAGCAGATAATCGTGCTGCGTTTTTTGAAACGGCGGATGTAGTATCTGTGCATGTGCGGCTTGTACCTGAAACGCGAGGCATTATCACCAAAACTGACCTCATGAGCATGCGTGAGGATGCGCTCTTTGTAAACACATCACGTGCCGCTGTGATTGAGGCTGGGGCACTACTAGGTGCTCTAAATGCGGGGCGACCCGCGCAAGCCGCGCTCGATGTTTTTGACCAAGAGCCAATCAAGGTGGCCAATGATCCGATTGCAACACATCCACGCGTGATCTGCACGCCGCACATTGGCTTTGTAACTGAGGATGAGTTGAATTTACAATTCGACGATATATTTGCCCAAGTGGCTGCATTTGCAGAGGGCACTCCCATCCATGTGATCAATCCCGCAGCCGCTTAGGAATAAGCATCGCCAGCACCGGCGCACCAAGGATCACAAAAAAGATCCGCAACAAATGATGTGCTACGACAAAGGTCATATCGGCCCCGACGATCAGCGCCAATACAACAAGCTCGGCCTGACCACCTGGTGCGAGTGCCAAGATTGTTTCGATAACAGGTGAGTGCGAAAAGATCAGCGAAATTTCAATCGCAAATGCTGTGAGTGCAAAGAGAAATAGCGAAAACCCAAGACCTGCAAGGATATCACGACGAATTTCATCCACTGTGATCCCAACATATTTCACTCCGATCCCCATGGCGATAAAATACTGTGCTGCCCAAATCGCTTCGGCAGGGGGGCGCATAGTGACGATATCCAGCATAGACGCGATCCCCGCTAGAATCAGTGGTCCAAGGATGGAAGCGCCAAACATGCCAACGCGCTTTGCCGCTTGCCATCCCAACAACCCGCATGAGGCTAAAATGATGATCTGTGATGCCCCCACCTCGTGGGCCATCGCCCCAGGTGCCACCATCAAGTCCACGTTCCAAACACGTGTCAGGATCAAGGGGAGCGTTATCACAATGATCAACACCCGTGTTGCATGTATGAGCGAGACTGCGCGCACATTTGCGCCTGCCTCTTCGCCAAAGAGGATCATATCCTGCAATCCACCTGGCATAGAGGCATAATAGGCGGTCGGAAAATCGTATTTCAGGAGCTTTTTGAAATAAAAAACGCCACAGATCCCGATAGCAATGATCAAGATCGGCACCATGATCAACGTAGGCGCAAGCGATGGCACGCTCAGGAAAAACGCAGGAGTAATAGTCGCTCCAATCGCAACCCCCAAAATGGTACGCATCCCATCGTTGAGCGGTTTCCAAGTCTTAAGCTGTACTCCAAACACCGCCACAGTTAGACTGGCGAAGAGTGGCCCAAACAGCCATGGCAAAGGCAGTCCAAGCCCTAAAAAGAGCATAGCACCCGTAATGCAGACCAGATGCGTTTTGAGAACGTTAATGTTGATCACGGTAAGCCTTGAGACGGTGAGTAAGAGAGGTTTGCATATGTATGCGCATCATCTGCGCGGCCTGTGCAGCATCGCGATTTAGAAGCGCGGTAATGATGTCATTATGTTGGGTGCAAACAATCTGTACCCGCTGCGCCGTGTCCAACGTTGTTTTGCCCAAAAGCATCAACGTATTCGACAAATCGTGATAGCAGTGATTGAGGAATTGATTGCCTGCCGCATCGACTATGCACAGATGAAATTGACGATTGATCCGCGCGACAGCATGGTCTGAATTGCCGGCGTCTGCCATGTCCTCATTTAAAGAGATCAGAGTTTCTATCTCTGCCTGTGAAGCATGCAGGGCTGCCATTTCAGCGGCTGTTGCCTCTAACACAATGCGCATTTCATAGAGTTCAACAATTTCTTTTTGCCCGAGCTGTCGTACCATAGCGCCAATCCGGGGGGTGTGGCGCACGATACCTTCTGCTTCAAGCCTGCGTATGGCTTCACGAATAGGGGTTCGGCTGACACTAAAACGCTGCGCTAACTCTGTTTCAAGTAAACGGCCACCAGGTAAAATATCTCCGCTTTGAATTGCGTCAAAGAGCTTATCATATGCCGTTTCAGCATTTTTCATCGTAGTTTTTCTCAGGGTCTTGTAAGTTTATGCACAATGTGTATACACGTGGATACAATTTTGACAAGCCCATGCAATTGGATCGGGTCAGGTGTGATGGAGAATTCAGAGTATGACATAGTGGTGATTGGCGGAGGCAACGCCGCGTTGTGTGCGGCGATCACAGCGTGTCGCACAGGCGCCAAGGTTCTGGTTCTTGAGGCTGCGCCAAAACCCTATCGCGGGGGCAATTCACGCCATACGCGGAATTTTCGTTGCATGCATGACGGCCCACTCGGCGTTTTGTCAGATACCTATGATGTCGATGAATATTACGAAGACTTGCTAAAGGTGACCAAGGGTCAAACCGATGAGGCATTGGCCAAAATGACCATCGAAACGTCTGCCGAATGTTATCCGTGGATGGAAGAACAGGGCATTCGGTTTCAGCCGTCTTTGTCTGGCACCCTATCCCTTGGGCGCACGAATGCATTCTTTCTTGGTGGGGGGAAAGCATTGGTGAATGCGCTTTATCGCACCGCTGAGAACCTGGGTGTCGACATTCGATATGAGGCGCATGTTGATCATCTGGAACGCGATGGAAACCAAATTGCACAAGTCCGTGCAACAATCACGGGTGTGGAACAGGTGTTCAAACCCCGCGCCGTCGTCGCCGCATCGGGTGGGTTTCAGGCCGATATTGATTGGTTGGCACGTGCATGGGGCCCAGCGGCCAAGAATTTTCTGATCCGCGGAACGCCCTATAACC
>JBMYYE010000147.1:0-4310 GCA_049609065.1 Halocynthiibacter sp. | reverse complement strand
TGTTCTGCACGGCTCTCTTCGAGGATCGCACGACGAGAAACAACGATGTTGCCACGACGACGGTCCATTTTGAGGATTTGGAATGGCTGCTTGAGACCCATCAATGGGCCAGCGTCACGTACCGGACGAACGTCAACTTGTGAACCAGGCAAGAACGCAACAGCGCCGCCGAGATCAACAGTAAAGCCGCCTTTAACACGACCAAAGATCGCACCGTCAACGCGGATTTCGTCTGCATATGCTTTTTCGAGGCGATCCCATGCTTCTTCACGACGTGCTTTTTCACGTGAGATAGAGGCTTCACCGCGGGCGTTTTCAACACGATCGAGGAAAACCTCAACGCTGTCGCCAACTGCGATTTCAGGAGCTTCGCCAGGATTTGCGAATTCTTTAAGCTCAACGCGGCCTTCCATTTTGTAGCCTACGTCGATGATGGCTTGGCCAGCTTCAATAGCAATGACTTTACCTTTTACGACAGACCCTTCTTGTGGTGTGTCGATTTCGAAGCTTTCATTAAGGAGGGCTTCGAAGTCCTCCATTGATACGTTTTGAGCCATTTGGTCTCAGATTCCTTTTTAGTGTTTTCTGGCCGTGCGGTTGTCTCCGCCGGTCTTTGATGAGTTGGTTAAAGCATTGATTTTTAAAAACAAAACAGGCCGCGTTAATACGCAAGCCCAGCCATACCCAAAAGGTAAGAGTGTCTGTTTTGACATTATCGCTGTTTCAACGTCGCGATCTATAGCGGGGATTCCCAAAAAACGCAAGCACATGAGCTTTATTTTTATGGGGTTTCTGATCACGAATGAGACAAAAGGGGGCGCATTGCCCCCTTCCCTATTTTTCACTCAACAAAGGTGAAAAGATCCTCACGGGATTTGCGCACTTTTGGCAATGGGGCCAACCAATCGGCGGCTTCATCCCGGTAGCCAAGCGTCAAAATAAGCTGTGACGTTAGCCCCTTTTCCTTAAGCCCAAGTGCGGCATCCACGCTTGCAGGATTAAAGCCTTCCATCGGGGTTGCATCAACGCCCTGCTCTGCTGCGGCCAACATTGCAAAACCAAGCGCGATATAAGCTTGGCGCGCCGCATGATCGACATTCACAGCCGGATCACGCGGCAAATACATCGCCTTTAGGCCTTCGTAATACTGGGTGGCCATTTCATTTGGGCCGCCACGTGTGGCTTCGCCCAATTCACGCACCGCATCGATACGCTCCGCGGTGTAGTTGTCCCAACTTGCAAAGACCAAAACATGGCTACAGGCTTTGATATTTGGTTGGTTCATTCCCATGCTTTGAAACGCTTTGCGCGTGTCATCATTGGTGACAACAAACACTTCAAAAGGCTGGGTGCCAGATGATGTCGGCGCAAGCGAAATCGCTTCAAGTATTGCGTCTAATTTCTCTGCTGGAATCTTCTTTGCGGGGTCATACGCCTTTGTGGCATAGCGCCAATTCATCAAATCTTTAAGCATTCTATTTCTCCTGTCGGCCCGATTGCCGATCTCTAGACAGAGCTAAGAAATTGAACCCACAGTTCAAGGCTAACGATGCGTCACCCTTTGTATTTTCAAATCAAATAACTGTGAAGTATTAGGTATCCGCCCCGAGTCGTGCACTGATGATATCAGAGGCCTGTTTCACAGCCTCATCAATGGACATGTCCGACGTATCAATCAACACCGCATCCGCAGCCGCCACCATTGGGGCCGTTTCGCGTTCGGCGTCGCGTTTATCACGGGCAATCACATCCGCCAAAACCTGTTCGCGCGTGATGTCCATGCCTTTTTCGGACAGTTCCAAAAACCGACGTTCGGCGCGGATTTTGGCACTGGCCGTGACAAATAATTTCACATCCGCATCGGGGCAAATCACCGTGCCAATATCACGGCCATCTAAGACCGCTCCCCCCTCTCGCGCGGCAAAAGCGCGCTGAAAATTCACCAAGGCGGCTCGCACGTCGGGGATTACGGCCACTTTGGAAGCCTGCTGCGCCACTTCTGGCGTGCGCAAATCATCCCGTGTCACATCCGCAGGTGTGAGCGCCTCTGCGGCCTCCAACGGCTCGGCCCCATCCAAAACGCGCGCCCCTGTTGCGCGGTACAAAAGCCCTGTATCCAAATGCGCCATCTGAAAATGCGCAGCAATCGCTTTGGAAAGCGTGCCTTTCCCCGCAGCCGCCGGCCCGTCTATTGCGATGGTGAATTTCATAGGCGTTCTACCTTCGCACCTAACCCATTCATGAGCGGTTCAAAAATCGGGAACGACGTCGCAATCGGCGATCCGTCATCAACTTTAACGGGGGCTTTGGACACCATGCCAAGGCACATGAAGCTCATGGCGATCCGGTGATCGAGAAACGTGTCACAGGTCCCGCCACCTGGCACATTGCCTGCGCCAAGCCCATGGACCGTCATACTGTCTTCGGTTTCATCTACCGTCACACCGCATGCTCGAAGCCCGCGCGCCATGGCATCAATCCGGTCGCATTCTTTCACACGCAGTTCTTTGATCCCCGTCATCACGGTTTTACCCGTGGCATTGGCCGCAACCACCGAAAGGATCGGGTATTCGTCAATCATGCTTGGGGCGCGATCCGCTGGAACCTCAACCCCCGTGAGGTTTGAAGCCCGCACACGCAAATCCGCAACAGGTTCGCCACCCTCAACACGTGGGTTTTCAAATGTAATATCAGCGCCCATTTCAACAAGCGTTTTGTAAATCCCATCACGGGTGCCATTTTGGCTCACGCCAGGGACAAACACTTCGGAGCCCTCAACCATCACAGCCGCACAGACAGGGAACGCCGCAGAGGATGGATCACGTGGCACCGCAATGGTTTGCGGTTTCAATTCCGGCTGACCTTTGAGAATGATCTCCGTTCCCTCATCCGTTTCACGCGTGATCAAATCCGCGCCAAACCCTTGAAGCATACGTTCCGTGTGATCGCGTGTGGCTTCTTTTTCGACCACAATGGTTTCACCCGGCGCATTCAATCCCGCCAAAAGCACAGCTGATTTCACCTGCGCGGAGGCCACCGGCAACACATAGCGCACAGGGCTAGGGTTTGTCGCCCCCACAACCGTCATGGGCAAGCGCCCGCCGTCACGTCCATAAGAGGTCGCGCCAAATTCCGCGATCGGATTGGTGATGCGGCCCATGGGACGTTTACGAAGGGAGCCATCGCCTGTGAAGGTCGCCGTAATATCTGTTGTTGCCATCGCGCCCATAATGAGGCGCACACCGGTGCCCGAATTGCCGCAATCAATCACGTTTTCAGGTTCATGAAACCCACCAACGCCCACACCATGCACGGACCAATTTCCGTTTCCATGGCGGATCACATCTGCGCCAAAGGCCCGCATGGCTTTGGCGGTATCCAGCACATCTTCGCCTTCCAAAAGCCCCGTGATTTTGGTTTCACCCACGGTAAGCGCCCCAAAGATGATCGCGCGGTGGGAAATGGATTTGTCACCGGGGACCTCAGCCACACCTGTGAGCGGCCCAGATTTGGACGATTGCATTGCAATAATTTCACCACCTGATGACATGGATTTCCCCTTAAATCTGTTCTTTGAACTGATAGCGCACGCACCCATGCCCGTCCAGCCAATCGCGCGCTAAATCCGACGAAATGTCAGGTAATGCGGCGTGCGCCCTTCGCGGAGTGCCTTTTGCTCATAGCGTGTGGAATACCAATCATCCCACGGATCGCGCCAATCTTCGGGGGTTTGACCGAGCCATTCAAAGGATCCGTTGCGCAGCACCTCTTCTAGGGTTTGGCGCACATAGTCAGGAATGTCGGTTGCCACACGAAAAATTGCCCCAGATTTCAACACACGCGCCAGCGGTTCGAGGTGCTCTGGCGTCACAAAGCGGCGGCGGTGGTGGCGTTTTTTGGGCCACGGATCAGGGTAGAGCAAAAATGCCTTGGAAATCGACGCATCAGGCAAAACATCAAACATGTCGCGCACGTCACCGGGGTGAATTTTGACGTTGTCGCGCCCCTCTTTGCGCAGTTTACTTAGCAACATGGCGACCCCGTTCACATAGGGTTCGCAGCCGATGATGCCCACATCTGGATAGGTCGCGGATTGGTGAAACATATGTTCCCCCCCGCCAAAGCCAACCTCAAGCCAGACCTCTTTGCCGCCAAAGAGCGCCTCAAGATCAATAGGATCGCGGTTTGGGTTTTCTTCCCAGGTGATTTTTCCCGGCGAAAACTGTGCCAGATCTTCATCAAGGTAATCTTGTTGCCGATCTTTGAGCGTGTTGCTCTTGGTGCGGCCATAAAAATTACGCCAAGGCGCG
>JBMYYE010000146.1:0-4396 GCA_049609065.1 Halocynthiibacter sp. | reverse complement strand
ACGGCTTTCCAATCGGCATAGGCAATTGGGTTGCCGAAACTCGAAATTTTCGACAAATGCGCCTTTTCGGGGATTTCACGAAAAAGGCCCGTGCCTTTCAAATCCGCACGAATGACTTCCGTCACTTTTTTTGCGGTGCTGCCGCTTCCTGAGGTTTCGGAAACAAAGACCGGCGCTGCGAACGGCATTGGCTCAATCACGCCATCGGTGATTTCAATGCGCAAAGGCCCAGATTGGGCAAAACCCACCTGCGGCACCGCGCAAAGAAGAGCAAAAGCCACTAAAATTCGTTTTATCATCACTTGATCCTCATTTTTTCAGGATTGAATGTCATTTCAATATCTTTCCAATGATCGTATTTGTCACTGGGAAGATTGTAACCTTTGGCCCCGCAGCGGATAATCGCGCGCCGCGCCGCATCAAAGGCCCGTTTGGCAGACGCCTCATCCCCCCCGGTAAAAGAGAGCATTTTAATCGTTCCAGCTTCAGGTTTCCCATCCCGGTTCATGGAGACACCAACCACAACATGCGTGCGCAACGCGTCACTTGATAACGACCCAACGTTCCAACATTGTGACACAGCCACTCGAAGCGCATCTTTATCACCGCGGGTCAGTGGCGGGCCCACCGGCAAACCGCGATCAGGCTGCGCAGGCTCAGCGGCCTCTTGAAGCGCATCTGCGATTGCTGATTTAAGCGGGTCGTCTTTGGGTGTCTGCTCTGGCGCGGGCTCAGCTTTGGGTTTTGGACGCCGTTTCGGGCGCAATGACTGGGTTGGGGCCGTTGTTTTTTTATCGCGCTTGGCTTCGGTGATAATTTCATCCGATGCCTCTTTCGGCGCGGTTGCTTCTTGCTCGGGCTGCACGGTTTGCCCACCGTCTTCGGCGATCACCTCATCACGTTGAATGGGATCTTCTTTCACAGGCTCAGGTGGGGCGACCACAGGCACAGGTGCCACGCGTTCGCTATCTTGAGGTGTTGGCTCCGGCTCTGGCATGGGCTCAGCTTCAAGAAGAGGTTCGGGCTCAGGCTCAGGGAGTGGCTCTGGTTCGGGGATTGGTTCAGGTGTTGACGCAGGCTCAACAGCGGCCGGCACATCATGGGGCGCAGGCGCCGTCGAGAGAGCTGCAAATTCCTCTGAAGAAATGATCGACACATCTGTGGTTTCCAATGGGCGCTCGATTGAGGAAGACGTGAAGACCCCCATCACCATCACCCAAAGGATCACCGCACCATGGCCGATCCCAGAAATATAAAGCCCCTTATTCATTGGCTATTGCGCCTCGTTTAGTCGCGGACCACCCGTATCGGTCACAAGCCCAATATCGCGAAAGCCCCCCGCATTCAGCGCCCCCATAATTTGCACAACCTGCTCATAGGGAATGGCGCCATCTGCGCGCAAAAACACTTTTGAACTTTGACGTTCATCCGCCACGGCACGCAGTTTCGCGATGAGTGTCTCGCGCGCAATCTCTGCGGTTTGCACAAGAATTCGACCATCTGCCGTGAGTGTCACAGTGAGCGGTTCTTCCTCTTCTGCGGCCAAAGATGTGGCTGCGGTTTTAGGCAATTCAACTGGCACGCCCACCGTCATCAACGGGGCCGCCACCATAAAAATGATTAACAAAACCAGCATCACATCCACAAATGGTGTGACGTTGATTTCAGACATCGCCGCCGATTGCGCACGGCGATGACGGCGTTTGCCCCCTGATTTTACAACACCTGCCCCCATGTTACGTATCCAACTGGCGGCTCAGGATCGTTGCAAACTCATCTGCGAAGGCTTCATATCCACCAATGATCCGATCACTATCGGCCGACAGCTTATTGTAAAACACAACGGCAGGGATCGCGGCAAGCAAACCCAAAGCAGTTGCTAAAAGCGCCTCGGCAATACCAGGGGCCACAACCGCAAGGTTGGTTGATTGATGAATGGCGATTTCTTCGAATGCGCCTTTGATGCCCCAGACGGTGCCAAAAAGACCAATGAACGGCGCGGTTGAACCAACCGTCGCCAAAACCGATAGGCCCTTGTTCATGCCTTCGGCTTCTTTATTGATCGCCACATCCATCGAGCGGTCAATCCGTTGCTGCGCACCAGCAATGAGCGCGCCATCTTGTTTGTGCGACCGTTGCCATTCCAACATACCAGAGGCGAAAATCGTTTCCGATGCGCCTTCAGGTGTGGTGCCTATTTGTGAAAATAAGGCATCAAGGGGCTGACCAGACCAAAATGCTTGATCAAACTCTGCGGCTTGCGCGCGCGATGTACGATAAGCGATCAATTTTGTAATGATAATTGACCATGACCAAATTGACGCCACAATCAGCATCAACATGACAATCTTTACGGTGAAGGATGCGCGAAAAAAGAGGGCGAGGATCGAAAAATCGACCTCCTGCGCGACTGCGAGGGTTGTTTGTTCCATATGCCTGCTCGTTTTTGGGGCCAGTTTTCCGGCTCTATTAAACGATACCTAACGCAGGGCGTCCTGAAATACCAATAAATCATACGTGAAGGGATTAGTTTTCGCCAAATTCCGTAAGTTTTGAGCGAAATTCTGCTGGAAAGCGCGCTGGACGGCCCGTATCCGCCAAGGAAACAATGGTAACATCCGCTTGGAATAACACCGTTTCCCCCCGCTTCACCAACTGGCGCATCACCGCACGGGCCCCGCCCACGGATAAAACCTCTGTCTCAACCATAAGATCATCTTCAAGCGTTGCTGGCAAAAGATAGTCCGCCTCCACGCGTCGCACGGCAAACACCACACCTGTGTCGTCTTTGATCTGGGTCTGACTGATGCCAAGGGCGCGCACCAATTCGCTCCGCCCGCGTTCAATGAATTTCAGGTAATTGGCATAGTAAACGATCCCCGCCAGATCGGTATCTTCATAATAGACACGGATCGGGAGTTGATGGATCATGCCGCACCCCCTGTGACAGACGCATCAAGGCGGGCAAAAAGCCGCAAGCCATGGGACGCGTCATCCGCCGCCACCGGCATCACACGATCATAGGCCGCCGCGGCAATGGCCGCGATCTCAGGGGCGAGGGCCATGTGCCCTTCATCGTCACGCATAAAAAACGCACGGTCCTTAAAGGCGGTTTCTGACCAAAGACACAGACCACGCACGGCCTGTTCAATCGCGATGAGATCTGCAGGCACGTCTTGCATTTCATCGGTCATCCGCACGAATAAAAACGCCGCTTGGATTGCGCCAGTATCTTCAAATCGGAACGCGCGGTATTGGGTGGCATTCGCCACTTGCAAACGTCCGACGACATTTTCCAATTCTGGAATCAACTGATCCATATTGGGCGTATCCGTCAACTCAGACCAGTCACGGATAAAAAAGACATAAAAATTTGAGCCAAGCTCAGGATCCGTTTCCGCCATTTGATGGCCGACCAAAACCGCCATTGCCTCAATCGCGCCTTTCACGATCTGGAGCGTCTGATCCTCCACCCCAAACACGATGGGCGCAATCGGGCGTTCCCAACGGGCAAACCGGTATTGATTATTTGCATGCGTAAAGAGCGCGGTAACATCAGAAGGCAGCAGTGTCGTCATTCAAAAAGCTCACTTTGAGGTGCGTGTTTCGGGGCATCAATCCCCAAATGCCGCCATGCTTTATGAGCGAGCATTCGGCCACGGGGCGTACGCTGAATTAGCCCTTGTTGCAAGAGGTAAGGCTCAATCACCTCCTCCAACGCATCGCGGCTTTCAGAAAGGGCCGCGGCCATGGTTTCAATCCCTACAGGGCCGCCACCATAGTTTTCAGCCACCAGCCGAAGATAGCGCCGATCCGCCCCATCAAGACCCAGATCATCCACCTCAAGCCGTGTCAGCGCGCTATCCGCGAGCGATTTCGTGATCGCGCCATCCCCTTCAACAAGGGCGAAATCAACCACACGGCGCAACAAACGCCCCGCAATCCGCGGTGTGCCACGAGACCGTTTTGCAATTTCACGCGCCCCATCATCATCAGAAGGAACCCCAAGCAAGCGCGCACCGCGGCTGACAATTTTATGAAGTTCCTCAACCGTATAAAAATTCAACCGCGTTGGAATGCCAAAACGATCGCGCAATGGATTTGTCAAAAGCCCAAGGCGCGTCGTCGCCCCCACAAGCGTAAACGGTTGCAGATCAATGCGCACCGTGCGCGCGGCGGGGCCTTCGCCAATCACGAGGTCCAATTCAAAATCCTCCATCGCGGGATAGAGCACCTCTTCGACCGCTGGATTTAGGCGGTGGATTTCGTCAATGAACAACACATCACGTTCTTCAAGATTGGTGAGGATCGCTGCCAAATCCCCTGCCTTGGCCAAAACAGGGCCCGATGTCATGCGAAAATTCACACCCAATTCACGGGACATAATTTGGGCCAG
>JBMYYE010000145.1:0-4423 GCA_049609065.1 Halocynthiibacter sp. | reverse complement strand
ATCCCCCAAAATTATCAATAAAATAATAGGGAATTGCGCCCTATTCCACCAAATCGAATGCAATATCGCAGGTTTTGATGATTCAGGGGCTTAGATTCTCATCATTTGAACGATTCACGGGCGACTCGAAAGTGAATCACCCGTGAAATACTGCGACTCATCGTAAAGAAATGTGAATTGATTCCTATATGCGGACGATCACACCCGTACCGTGCTGCGCATTTGACGCAAAAGACGCGTCCCGAGCAACAGAGCCACGACAAAACAATAAAGGAGCGGCTCAACCGCGACGGTTTTTGAAAGCACTATATAGTGTGCCGCCCCGAAGGCGACGCCAAGATAGGCAAGCAGGTGAAGTTTACGCCAATTCGCCCGCATTTGGCGGATCGCCCAATTGTTCGATGTCACAGCAAGGGGAATCATCACAATCAAGCTAAAGGCACCCATCATAATATAGGGGCGTTTGACGATGTCAGCGATGATCTCACTCCAGTAAAGCTGCACATCAAGAACAAGCCAAACAGCAAAATGCATGGCCACATAAAAGAACCCGACGAGAGATAGCGCGCGGCGAAATTTGATGAGGTTGATTTTGAACCAATTGCGTAAAGGCGTGATGAGCAATGACGCGATCAAAACCTGAAGCCCAATTTCGCCCAGCTCATGTTCAAGTTCCTTCACAGGATCCACACCAAGCTGTCCCGCGAAAAGCGCGGCCACCAAGCCAATGAATGGCAACACCCCTATTATATAGATGAGCCATGCTGGAATTTTACGCGCCCATGTATTTATGAAATTGACCATCAGTAATGCTTCGCCAAATCCATGCCCTTATAAAGGTGCGCGACTTGTTCGCCGTAGCCATTGAACATTTCGGTTTTCTCACGACGCGGGATCAAGCCGCCAATCACACGGTGTGAAGCCTGCGACCAACGCGGGTGGCTAACCGTTGGATTAACGTTGGCGTAAAATCCGTATTCACGCCCATTGGTCATATTCCATGTTGTTTCAGGCTGCTTATCAGTCAGCGTGATCCGCACAATCGATTTGATGGATTTAAACCCGTATTTCCACGGCACCACCAAACGCAACGGCGCGCCGTTTTCATTTGGCAAACTGTCCCCATAGAGCCCCGTCGCCATAAGCGTGAGCGGATTCATCGCCTCATCAAGGCGCAAACCTTCGCGGTATGGCCAATTCAGCGACCGTCCCTTTTGGCCGCGCATTTCATCAGGGCGCACCAGTGTTTCAAATCCCACATATTTTGCGCCTGGTTGCACACCGACTTTATTCAAGAGCGAAGATAACTCAAACCCGTTCCACGGGATAACCATCGACCACGCTTCAACACAGCGCAGGCGGTAAATCCGTTCTTCAACCGTGAGCCCCGACATCAAATCCGCCAAGTCATACGTGCCAGGTTTGTCCACCAACCCGTCAATCGTCACAGACCATGGATCCGTCGTAAGCGCAGACGCGTAGCGGGCCGGATCCCCTTTGCCCAAACCAAACTCATAAAAATTACAATGGCCCGTGATGTCCGATTTCTTATTTGGTTTTCCAACATTGGGATATGTGGCGGCTTTGGCCATGTGTGGCGTCAACGCGGTTGCAGCAACTGTTGCAGCCGCACCCGTCATAAAGGCCCGCCGATTTAGGAAATCTGCCTTTGGCGTTACATCCGACCATTTGAGCGTGCTTTTAAAATGTGAAGTCATAGGAACCCTCTTTCGTTGACCTCTATCTATGGACAACACCGAGATGGATGCAATTAACGCTTCCTCACGTTTCAGTGGGCAATGTTACAGTTCCACCACCCCCCGAGAAATCCACACACGAAATTCTGAAAGACACTATATATATGCAAGAAATTTCGCGATCCTCTAAGAAGCGCATATTGCATAGTTTGCGCCTAGTTTCGCATGGTTATATTCCTTCACGTCTCCATAATTGGGACAGATAATAAGGAATGCGTATATGAACTGGGATATCTTTATCACTGCGGCGGTCACTGGATCAGGTCAAAGTCACAAAAAATCCAACAAGGTCCCGATCACACCCGAAGAGATCGCAAATGCATGTATCGAAAGCGCACGTGAAGGCGCGGCCATCGCCCATTGCCATGTCCGCGACCCCGAAACAGGCAATCCGAGCCGTGATCCAGCACTGTACCGTGAACTTGTCGAACGCGTTCGTGATAGCGGCGTTGATGTTGTGTTGAACCTCACCGCAGGCATGGGTGGGGATCTCGTTTTTGGGGATCCTGAAAATCCGCTCCCTCTTGACCCTGCGGGCACGGACATGGTTGGGGCAACCGAACGGTTGATCCATGTCGAAGACTTGCTCCCTGAAATTTGCACCCTTGATTGCGGCACCATGAATTTCGCCGAAGCTGACTATGTCATGACCAACACACCCGGCATGTTGCGTGCGATGGCCAAGCGCATTCAGGCCGCAGGGGTCAAACCCGAAATCGAAGTCTTCGACACGGGTCATCTCTGGCTTGCGAAAGCATTGGTTGAGGAAGGCCTCATCGATGATCCTGTGATGATCCAGCTTTGCATGGGCATTCCCTATGGCGCGCCAAATGATCCAAACACATTGATGGCGATGGTCAATAATATTCCCGACAACTGGATCTATTCCGCCTTCACCATTGGCCGCATGCAAATCCCGTATGTTGCACAAGCTGCACTTGTCGGTGGCAATGTCCGCGTTGGGCTTGAGGATAACATATGGCTTGAAAAAGGGGTCCTTGCGTCAAATGGTGATCTCGTTGCGCGGGCCAATACGGTTTTGACCAATATGGGCGCTAACATCATGACGCCCGCCCAAGTGCGTGAAAAACTCAACCTACAAAAACGGTGGTGATATGATCCATAACGTAAAAACAGCCGCTGCAATTGGCGGCGGTGTGATTGGCGGCGGCTGGATTGCGCGTTTCTTATTGAATGGAATCAACGTCAACGTTTTTGATCCGCACCCCGAAGCCGAACGCATCGTTAGCGAAGTCGTAGCCAATGCCGAGCGCGCCTATGCCAAAATGCTCTTGGCGCCAATTGTTGGCAAAGGCACACTCACATTTTGTGCAACACTCGAAGATGCCGTCAAAGACGCAGACTACATTCAAGAAAGCGTGCCTGAACGATTGGAGATCAAACAAGCGGTCTACCGCGATCTCGCGGCATTCATAAAACCTGACGCGATGATCGGGTCCTCGACCTCAGGCTTCAAGCCGTCTGAACTCCAGCAAAATCAAGACATCGCGGCGCAAATTTTTGTCGCGCATCCCTTTAACCCTGTATACCTGCTGCCCGTCGTCGAAGTTGTTCCAACACCCAAAAACACGGACGTAACCCTCACCCGCGCCATGGATTTTCTAACGGATATCGGCATGAAGCCTTTGCGCATTCGCAAAGAAATCGATGCGCATGTCGCTGATCGCCTCCTCGAAGCCGTCTGGCGTGAAGGTCTTTGGCTCATCAAAGATGGGATTTGCACGACCCAAGAACTTGATGACATCATCACCTACGGCTTTGGCCTTAGATGGGCGCAAATGGGGCTTTTCGAAACCTACCGTGTGGCGGGCGGCGAAGCAGGCATGAAACATTTCATGGCGCAGTTTGGGCCCGCGCTGAAATGGCCATGGACCAAATTGATGGATGTGCCGGACTTCACCGATGAATTGGTCGACCTCATTGCCACACAATCAGACGCGCAATCCGGGCATCATTCGATCCGCGATTTGGAACGCATTCGCGACGACAATTTGGTTGGCATTTTCGGCGCGCTCAAAGCCAATGACTGGGGTGCGGGAAAAACCGTGGCCGACATGGATCGGCGATTTTACGAACGTGCGCGTGAGATCAATGGCACAAAAGACGTGGATATATCAAAGCCGCTTGCACTGCACACCGCCCGCGTGCTTGGGGATTGGGTTGATTACAACGGCCACATGACGGAATTTCGCTATCTACAGGTCTTTGGCGATGCCACAGACGCGTTTTTGGCTTTTATCGGCATGAATGACGATTATCTCGCCACGGGGCATTCGGTTTACACCGTCGAAACCCATATCCGCCATCTGCTTGAAGTCGCCGCCGGCGAAGACCTCACCGTGCGGACCCAGCTCCTCGGCCATGATGAAAAACGCATTCGTATTGTGCATGAAATCTGGGGTGGACCAGATCAGGCCTGCCTTGCAACCGCGGAACATATGTTGTTGCATGTCGATACAAAAGCAGGCTGCGCCTGTCCGCTGCGTGATCCTTTGCAAGGCAAGCTTAATGACATCGCGGCTGGCCATAAGACGTTGGAACACCCTTCTTATGTGGGAAATGCCATTCGCAACATATAACGCTCGGGCGGAAAGAAAGGACCACCATGACCACGATCACCGATCCAGAGGTTCTTTCTTTTATCG
>JBMYYE010000144.1:0-4503 GCA_049609065.1 Halocynthiibacter sp. | reverse complement strand
GCAGCGCGGGCGTTTGTAAGCCCTGCGATTGTGAGGTTCCCGCTTGCCAAAACTGCGCCGCCAGTATTGGTAAATATCCCATCCGTTTTAAGCGTCGATGAGGTGTGGCCATATAAAACGCCGAAAGCGTCATTGGTAACCGCGCCTGTGGCGTTGATTTGCAACGCCCCTGCTTGTGAGGCGATTGCGCCATTATTTGACAGCGACGCCAAGGTAAGCGCCACATCCCCATTGCCAATGAGCGTTGCATCTTTGGCATTTGTAAGCACCGGTGCGCCACCTGTCCCCGCAAGGGTAATTCCGCCATCAGAGGTGATGTTGCCCGAATTGCTGACCGATGTTGCCGCCTTAATCGCCACAGCCGTTTTGCCAAACACCGTGTCGCTTGTCGTCAGCTGATCAACGGTGAGGTTCACCGCGCCATCCACGGATTGCACCGCACCTGTATTCACCATATTGGCGGCAACGATATCCACCAAGGAATGCCCTTGCACCACGCCAGAATTGGTAAAATCACCCGCGCTATCTATATCAACGGATTGGCCTAAAAGCGTCCCACTGGTGCTGATCGCCCCGATAGAAGACGCGATTTTTAAAACGCCTGCGATCGATTGGATGTCAGACGTCAGCGCGAGCGCCTTGGCAGACAAGGTCACATCACCGCCGGCCTGAACCACAGCCCCATCAATGGACAACATGCCCGACGTCCCCGTAATCGAGAGCGCCTCATTTGCTCGGATCGTAGCATCTTGGCTATGAAGTTGCGTCAACGTAAAGGCCGCCGATTTACCCGCCACAAATTTACCCGCAGGCAAGCCACCAGACGCCGCGATATCAACGATCTTACTGATCACCGCCACATCACCAGACGCCGCAGCCATCGCCCCATTTAGATCCACGCGGTCCGTCACATGAAGCGTCAAATTTCCTTGGTTTGGCGTGTCAGAGGACACACCTGCCGCAATCACCGCGCCTTCATCTGCGCTTAACGTTGCTGAGGTCACAAGAAGATCGCTATAAGACGCAAGCTTCGCGCCCCCTTGAAGCGTGATGGCATCCAAAGCCGTCACCGTAAGTGCCCCCGCAGAGGCCACCTGCGCATCCGTGCCCAGATTAGTAGCGCCACCTGAGTTGAGCACCATAGCAGCCCCCGCCACAAGCCGCCCATCTGCGGATATCAAAAGGTCCCCAGCAGAAGAGACTTCAACACCATTTTCACCCTTGAGGGAGGTCTGCACCTCAATCGCATCACGGGTCGTTTTGACGCGCACAGGCCCCTTGGCGCTGGCCTTGCCAATCACCAAACGCCCATCTGCTGTGATCGTCATGCCGCCCGTGCTGGCGGACATATTTTGCGGGGCCTTTACCCCGACGCCTTCTTCAGTGGAGGTGATGGAAATCGCCCCCGCATACATCCCACCCAAGACGGTTGAATCAATCGAAAGCGCAGGCGATGTGCCATTGGGCGCCTTTTTGATAATCTCCCCCGTTGCGTAAATCACATTGTTGCGGCCAGCGACCACGTTGATTTCTTGGCCCTTCACGGTGCCCGCAAAATCCACCTGACGTGAGATCAAATCAAAGCGCAGCGCATCAGACGCATCAAGCCCGTTTTCCCCGATGGCAATTTTACCGTCTTCAACGGACACACCCGTAAAATGGTCACCCGAGAATTCAGGCGTTCCCGTTGTTAGCGTCAAACGATCCGCATTGATAAACCCACACCCGTTACACGTGATCCCATAAGGGTTGGCCACAACCACATCCGCACGCGTGCCCCCAACCTCAAGATAGCCAGTCAATGACGACGGATTGGGGCCCACGACTTCATTCAAAATAACAGACGCCGCCCCCTCTTGGAGGTTGCTGTTGCCTTCAATAATCCCGCCAAGCTGCGTCGATGCAAAATTGCTATTGATGTTGTTTAAGATAAGCCCATTTGGCCCAACATTAAATTGATCATACGTGTTATGAGACACGCCCGTTGAATTTGGCGTGTTGATTTGGACAACATCCACCCCGTTTGGGGCTTGAACAATCGCAGGGCCCGTAGCCGCAGGCACAACCGTGGCTTGCGCAAATACAGGTTGCACAACCAGGAGGCCAATAGACACCCCGCGGACTGCGTTTAAAAAGAAGTTCTTTAATGTGATCATCGTCATTTTAGTGTCTCACACGCATCATCAAATAAATTCATTCAAAAAGTCATTCCCAAAGAGAGAAAAAGCGCCCCTTTGGGTTTTATCAGGCCTGTCGGCACGTCAATCATTTTGGCGTAGCTCGCATCGATGGAAAATTTTCCACCTGTCGTGCGAACACCAATGGCCCCCCCTGTGACAGAGCCGCCTGCGATCCCGAACTGTGGTTGGGCCTTAATACGTCCCATATCCAAAGCCCCGTAAAACTGTAAATTGCCAACCGCTTTGGCAGGGACATAAGGCAGCGTCCACGCCAAATCATTGCGAAGGTAAGCCCCGGTATTCCCAGATACAACCCCTGCCTTTGTGCCCCGCACAGAGGATGCGCCGCCTAAAAACATCTGCTGCGTGCTATAAAGCCGATCCTCGCTCACCTGCGCGTGCAAATTGGTTTTAAACTGAAGACGGCCCGTTTTCACTTTAATCAAACGGTCCCATTTCGCATCAAATATATACCGTCTAAATTGCGCGTTCGGCTGCCCGACTGGGCGCGCATTCACATCCTCCGCGCCAAAGGCTTTCAGCCCTTGTTCCATAGAAACCGATCCATGGAACTGTCCGCCAAACATAGGCCGCTCATGGCGGAGCCCCAATGACCCCACCGTTAAAACACGGCTTGAGGCATTGATGGTCACACCCGCAAGGCTGTTTTCATTTTCCCGACGCGAGAGAGCAACATCCAAATAGGTTTTTTGCGCCTGATCGCGGGCCAAAAGACGTGTGGCAGATAGATCAATCGTTTCAGTCCACCCCGCGGAAGCAATCGGGGTTAGCGCGCCTGGGATTGTGGTGTCGTAAAAGGACCACCCCTTTTTAGCCGAGAGATTCCAAAGCCCAAATGGCGCAGAAACACCCAAAGAGTACCCCCGCGTATTGCTATCACTACTATAAACATTCAAAGGATGATGGCTTGCGCTTCGATTGGCCGCCAAGGTCCATGTTTCATTCAAGCCCAAAAGATGGTCATAACTCGCTGACACGGATGTATTATATTTCCCCGTCGCCGCAGATTTTCCAGGATCCGCATCCTCCAACCCATGATTGTCACTTGAAAGGTTAAACGTCCACGGGCGTTTGCTTTTTGCGGTCACGTTTAGGACGGTATCCCCCGCATCCGCCCCCGGCTCCAGCTCCATTTCCGCCTGATACGTGCGCATAAGCCGAATGTTATCAAGGCCCTGCTCCACATTGCGTAGGTTTACAGGTTTCCCAACAAGGCCCGGAAATGCCTGTCGTTCCCACCGTTTATTTTTGCGATTATTCAGGTCAATCCGTGACAGCTGACCTTCGACCACACGGACCTCAAGCACCCCATCTGATAGATCTTGTTCTGGCAAATAGGCGCGCGATGTAACATAGCTTGCGTCAATATACGCATCCGTCACCTGCTGTAAAACACCGTTGATTTCACCAAGGCCAAGGCACTGACCCTCAAACTGCGACAGGCGGTTTGAAAGCGTCTCAGCCTTCAAGAGCGTCACACCCTTTAAATCAACCTTATCGATCTGGATGCAAGACAACTGCGCGCTAACAGGCAGTGCCAAAGCAAGCCCCGCCACCAATCCAGACACCAAGATCACACCCTTACGCATGGTTAGCTCTTTGCTTTGTTTTTCTCAATTTGCGCCGCAGTCCACGCCTTGGCCTGTTCTTGACCTGCTGCAATGTCATCTGGGCTCATCTTTGTCTCAAGCCCATCTCGAAACGCGGCGGCATCCCGCAAGCCACGCACAACCGCAAGGTTCGCATAGGCATAAGCCCCAACCACATCATTTACCTCAGGCGCCGCCAAAAGACGCGCATATTCATACATGCCAAGCGCATTGCCCTTATCAGCCGCCGTTTTAAACGTCTCCGTTGCCTTCGCCTGTTCCCCTTGATCAAGGTAGTGGCGCCCAAGCACATTTAAAGCCGCGATGTTTTCTTGCGCGGCCGCCTTCATAAGGTAGTCTTGCGCCTTTTGCGCATCCACTGGCACACCACGGCCCGCTTTATACGCCAAACCACAGTTCAACTGACCATCGCTATCGCCCGCATCTGCGGCCTCACACAAAAGCTTTGTGCCCTCCGCATAATCACGGAGCAAAACGCGGCCCTCATGATAAATCAGCCCAAGGCGGGCCTTGGACCTTGTTGAGCCCGCTTTTGCCCCCGCTGCATAAAGGTTCGCCGCCCGCATTTCGTCCTTATCGGCACCAAGGCCAAGCTCAAACAAACGCCCTAGATAAAAGGCCCCATCACCTTCACCCGCTTCATACGCTGTAGAAAACTCACGTGCAGCAGACGACACATCCCCTGCCTCCAA
>JBMYYE010000143.1:0-4507 GCA_049609065.1 Halocynthiibacter sp. | reverse complement strand
CGGCCAAGACACGTCCCACAGCTTTCTTGAGCGGCACCTTTTTGGTGTCCATTTTATGGACGAGATCAAAGATCAGATCATAAGCCTCAGCGGTTGAAATCATGCGCCATCTCCAAGCTCTTTGGCTTCCCATTCCGCATAAGTGAGGCCCTCTGCGGTTTTCCAATCGGTACGACCATTGGTTGCATAGCACATGAGGGTTCCAGAGGCTAAGGATGGGGAATTGAATGTGTAATCTTGAGTAAAGACTAAGTGTTTTCCATCTGTAACAAGTACGCCGCTTTCGATCAGTTGATGGCGGGACTTTGCTTCAGACATAGTTGAATGTTTTTTATCGTTTTCCCAAAAACTTCTTGCTTTGGAGCCAGCTTTTACAACCATTTTTCCGTCAATAAGATGTGCTTCGGCTTCAACGCCGTGTTTTGGGCGTTTATAAAAGAAGGCAACAGATTTTTCAGGCGATGCAGGTGCCACAGCTATAGTGGTTCTATTCTTTCGCTTGCCACTTTCAAACATGTCCACCCGAATGGCGGGGAGCACCATGAGTATATTTTCAAGGAACGCTTCCATATTCGCCGTCGCCGCTTCGGTAAGCGATGGTTTGGGCGGGATATTTCCATTTTCCAGAGGCATAACGCGGGCGTCTTGGGCGATTTCCACCAACCGCGCCTCTAGGTATTTGACATGGGCTTTGTGCAAATTATTGGCCGTAGAAGTGATCATCACCACCCGTTCCCACCAGTCTTTGTTTTTGGCGTGGGTGCGGATCCGATCAGAAAGCGTTTCGGTTTCGCCGATATAGGCTTTGGCCTCACCGTTTTCATCACCGAGTAAGATATAGACGCCCGTGAATTCCGCTTCGTCACGGGAAATCGCGTCTTTGAGAGAGAGGCGCGGCGCGCTTAGAACATGGCCTGTCCAGCCGAAAACTTCGGCCGTGAGCATGCCATCAGGGCGGCCATCGATGAAATAGAGTTCGAGCGACTGGCCTTTGCCCATGATCTAAGCCTCAAAGCGGCCAGATTTGCCGCCTTCTTTCATCACGAGTTTAATATCGCTGATTTCCATGGTTTTTTCGGCGGCTTTCACCATGTCATAGACGGTGAGCGCGGCGGTGGAGACGGCTGTTAAGGCCTCCATTTCGACGCCGGTTTTACCTGTGGTTTTGACTGTGGCTTCGATGTCGAGCCCCGGCAAATCGGCATTTGGGGATAGTTCAACAGAGACTTTGGTGATCGGTAGGGGATGGCACAAAGGAATGAGGTCCGACGTGCGTTTTGCCCCCATGATGCCCGCCAATCGGGCCACGCCAATGACGTCGCCTTTTTTCGCGTCCCCTGATGTGATGAGGGCCAATGTGTCTGCCGTCATTTTGATCGAACCGCGGGCCACAGCGGTGCGCGTGGTGATGTCTTTTTCTGAGACGTCAACCATATGCGCGTCGCCTTTGGTGTCAAAATGTGTAAGCGTCATAGGAGGATCCTTTGGGTTAGCCGGGGCGGCCTGCGGGCATGAGTGGGTTTGAGAGGAGCGCCTTTGTTGCGGCTTCGACATCGTCTTGGCGCATGAGGCTTTCACCAATAAGGAAGGTTCGCGCCCCAAAGCGCGCCATATCCGCGAGGTCTTCGCGCGTGGAAAGCCCGCTTTCAGAGATAATCAACCGATCCTCAGGCACATGTTTGACCAATTGGCGTGTCGTGTCCAATGTGGTTTCAAATGTCTTAAGATTGCGGTTGTTGATGCCCATAAGTGGGGATTTGAGCGCCTTTGCGCGTT
The DNA here is from genome assembly GCA_049609065.1 of Halocynthiibacter sp. Classification (GTDB taxonomy): domain Bacteria; phylum Pseudomonadota; class Alphaproteobacteria; order Rhodobacterales; family Rhodobacteraceae; genus JBMYYE01. The sequence continues at coordinate 2,731 of JBMYYE010000143.1, read as the reverse complement.
CGAGTTCCTCTAGATTATGGGTCTCGATTAACACATCCATGCCCCAAGAAAACGCCGCGTCTTCGAGTTCTTGTGCTTGGGCGTCAGACACGGACGCCATAATGATGAGGATGCAATCGGCCCCCATGGCGCGCGCTTCGGCGACTTGGTAGGTGTCATACATGAAATCTTTGCGGAGCACTGGCAAAGACACGGCCGCGCGCGCATCGATCAAAAAATCATCCGCCCCTTGGAAGCTTGGCGTGTCGGTCAGAACAGACAAACAGGTGGCCCCGCCATTTTCGTAGGCTTTGGCCAAGGCAGGCGGGTTGAAATCTTCGCGAATTAAGCCTTTGGATGGGGAGGCTTTTTTCACCTCCGCAATGAGGGCATAGCCAGTTTTGGTCGCCTGGATCAAGGCATTGGCAAAGCCGCGTGTGGGGGGCTGTTCACGGGCGTCGTTTTCGACGGCCTCTAAGGGTTTGGCGGCCTTACGTGCGGCGACTTCATCCAGTTTGTAGGCTTTGATTTTTTCTAATACATCCGCCATTTATGCCTCCTGTGTGAGGGTTGCGAGGGCTTGAATTTTTGCCTTGGCTGCGCCCGTATCGATTGATTTTTCAGCCATTTTTACGCCCTCTTTGAGGCTGGCTGCTTTGCCCGCGACCACCAAAGCCGCCGCAGAATTGAGTAAAACGGCATCGCGGTAGGCGGAGTGTTCCCCATCTAAGAGGGCCTTAAAAGCGACGGCGTTTTCGTCGGGCGTGCCACCGATGATGGCCTCAAACGGGTGGGTTGGAAGGCCTGCGTCTTCTGGTGTGATTTCAAATTCGGTGACCGTTCCATTGTTGAGTTCGGCGACCCAAGACACACCCGCAATGGACAATTCATCCGTGCCATCAGAGCCATGGACGAGCCAAGCGCGTTCAGATCCGAGTTGTAATAAGGTTTCCGCCATCGGACGAATAAGATCCCGTGAAAACGCACCAGTCAGTTGGCGTTTGACGCCTGCGGGGTTTGTCAGCGGCCCAAGGATGTTGAAAATTGTGCGCGTCCCAAGTTCAGCGCGCGTTGGCATCACATGGGCAATCGCGGGGTGGTGCATGGGCGCCATCATGAACCCGATGCCGACATTTGAAATCGCCTTTTCGACCACATCAGCGCCGACCATGACATTAATCCCCATGGCCCCAAGGGCATCTGCGGCCCCCGATTTTGAACTTAGATTGCGGTTGCCGTGTTTGGCCACAGTGACACCAGTGCCTGCAACAACAAACGCTGTGGCCGTTGAAATATTGAGCGTGCCTTTGCCATCGCCGCCCGTGCCAACAATGTCCATTGCGCCCTCAGGGGCGACAACGGGGCGGCATTTCGCGCGCATGACGGCCGCCGCGGCGGCGTATTCATCGACGGTTTCGCCACGTGTGCGCATGGCCATCAACAGCCCACCGATTTGGGATGGGGTCGCATCGCCTTCAAATAAAATCTGAAAGGCCGTTTCCGCATCTTGACGGTTTAAAGGACCGTTTGCAGCCGCATCGATGAGAGGTTTGATGGCGTCGCTCATTGGCTATCCTTTGCAAGGTCGAGGAAATTTTTCAAAAGCTTATGCCCATGTTCGGAGCGAATGCTTTCGGGGTGAAATTGCACCCCATGAATTGGGAGATCACGGTGTCGCAGCCCCATGATCGTTCCATCAGACAGCCATGCATTCACCTCAAGGCAATCTGGGAGCGTTTCACGATCCACAACCAAGGAATGATAGCGCGTGGCGTCAAAGGGCGAGGGCAGATCGGCAAAAACGCCTGTTCCATCATGTTCCATAGCCCCCAATTTTCCGTGTACGATTTCATGACAGCGCATGACTTTGCCACCGAAGGCTTCGCCAATCGTTTGATGGCCAAGACACACCCCCAAAAGCGGGATTTTGGCATCTGCGGCGGCGCGTGTGATATCGAGGCAAATGCCTGCATCCGCTGGATCTTTGGGCCCAGGCGAAAGAAGGATTTGATCAGGCCGCATCGCCAGCGCTTCATCAACGGAAACCGCATCATTGCGCACGACTTTGACCTCTGTTCCAAGCTCACCCAAGTAATGCACGAGATTATAGGTGAAACTGTCATAATTATCTATCAGAAGCAGCATTTTGCGACTTTCGTAAAAAATGGGTGCCCAAGTGGCAATCGTCAGGTTATAAATGCGCAAAAGGCAGGGGTATGGCAAGGCCATAAAACCCTTATTTCAGGCTTCTAGACGGAGAAATACATGCTGCGTGGGTTGATTTCAGGATTATTTTGGGGCGCGCTTGTGTCCGTGACTGGACTTGGTATCGCGTCTTTGATGCTCCCTTCATCAAAGAACATGGTGCAATCTCAAGCGCCAGATGTTGACAAAACATCAAAAGCGCCCGCGCCTGAGGCAACAACAGATGCGCCCGAGCTGGCCACAGGTGAGGCCCCACTTCCACAGGTTGTTATGAATGAGGATGGGGCTGTTGTAATCAAAGATGAGAACACGCCAGAAAACAAGCCTGAAGGGATGGCCAAAGCCAAACTTGGTGACATTGATCAAGATGGCGTTGTCGTTGGAACAGGACCTGCGGAGGGTCAGCGCGCCGCAAAGCCCAATATCACAATTGGTGAAGAAGCCGTTCCCAATGAGGTACGCCCAAAGCATGTCCGGTTAAATGATAAGCCCGCAGGTACGCCAGCAGGCACCATAAAGCCAGAAAGTTCCATTATGGAACGTGAGG
>JBMYYE010000142.1:0-4515 GCA_049609065.1 Halocynthiibacter sp. | reverse complement strand
TTAAAACCAGCGTTTGCGCATTGGGCGTAGATGCTGGTTCAAAAGCGCACGCAGGGCCTCTTCGTCTGATTGGCTTTCAAGGCCTGACTTAGGAATAACGGAAAACTGCCGTTTTTCCGCAGAGATAAAAAATGCCTCTTCATTTTCGAACCATTTTTTGAAGAAATTCCAAGCCAACCGATTTTCCCCTTCGGTTGATTGCACCTCAACATATTGATCTGAAAAAAGCGCGGTGATGGGGGATTTGTATTTCTGGCTTCGTTGGTAAAACCGCCGCCAGTTGCGATCGCGAAGCCGTGGGGCCAGCAAGAAAAACACCGCTGCAAAGCCAAATATAACCTGCAAGGAAAAGATACCCCATGGCACACATGCCGCAACCGCGCTTGCTGCGGCCACAATGACATTGCCTTTGTCACTGAGGCCTTGATGGGCGAAATACTGCGTGCTGTGGCGCATGAATTCGTCTTCGCTAATTGTATATGTGGTGCGGATCATAGCGGCCAGAATACCAAAATTGCAGGGATAGACACCGCAACAACAATGATTTCAAGCGGCAAACCCATGCGCCAATAATCGCCAAAACGATATCCGCCTGGACCCAAAATGAGCGTGTTGTTTTTATGGCCAATCGGCGTGAGGAATGCACAAGACGCAGCCACGGCTACGGCCATCAAAAATGGATCCGGATTCACGCCCATACTATGTGCCATTTGGATGCCAACAGGGGCCGCGACGATGGTGGTCGCGGTGTTGTTCAACACATCGGATAGCGTCATGGTCACGATCATCAAGACCGTTAAAACGGCCCAGCTTGGCATGCCTTCGGTGAGACCCAATAAGGAGTTGGCGATCAATTCGGTTCCGCCTGATTTTTCGAGCGCGGCCCCAAGCGGGATCATCGATCCAAGTAAAACCACAACCGGCCAGTTGATATGGTCATAGACCTCGGTCACAGGGACGATTTTGAACAAAATATAGGCAACCACAACAAGGCCAAGCGCGATCGGTAAATAGATCAAACTTAAGCTTGCCGCCAAAACGGCCCCTACGAATAGCCCAATGGCGAGCCAGACTTTTTTCTCTTCTGTCACGGCCAACCCGCGATCGGCGAGAGGCAATGCACCAAGCCATTCAATGACGTCTGCTTCGCTGTCTTTTGGGATCAGCAGGAGTAAAATGTCACCGACATGGATGTCTGTTTTGCGCAGCTGGCTGGTGATTTTGCGGCCCTCACGTGAAATCCCCATAAGGACTGTGCGCTTGCGCCAGCCAAGGCCAATGGACATGGCTGTGCGCCCTTCAAGGCGTGAGCCTTCGGGTACAACAACCTCCACCAAAGAGAGGCCTTCGCCGTCTGCTTTGAGCGCATCTTGGCGTTTTTCATCCGCAAAATCTAAGCCAAGGGCAGCGCGAAATTCATCAAGGGCATCTGGTGTGGCTTCCAAAACCAAGGCATCGCCGGCCAATAGCGCCGTGTTGCGTGCCGTGCCGTAGCGGCGTTTGCCGTCGCGCAAAAGACCCAAAATTCCCACATCCGCTTTTTCAGCGGTTTCAACATGATCGCGCAAGCGCGTCCCAATGAGCTTTGATTTGGCGGGCACAACAAGTTCCGCGATATAGTCGGAAATATCGGCCACCGGATCGCCCGCATTGCTTTTGTCTTGGCCTTGCGGAATGAGGCGCCAGCCGATGAGTGCAACAAAAATCAACCCAACAATGGCTGTGACGCCGCCCACGGGAGCAAAATCAAACATGCCAAACGGTTCACCGAGCGCATCTTCGCGAATTGACGCAATGATGATGTTGGGTGGGGTCCCGATCAGCGTGACCATCCCCCCTAAGATTGTCGCAAAAGATAACGGCATAAGGCTTAGCCCTGAGCCACGGCCCGCTTTGCGTGCGGTTTGAATGTCGACAGGCATCAAAAGCGCCAGTGCGGCAACGTTGTTCATGAAGGCGGATAAGATGCCCCCCACAGCCCCCATCAGTGTGATATGCGCGCCCAAGCTACGCGTGCTATCGACCAAGGTGCGCGTGATCAAAAACACAGCCCCCGATCGTACAAGCCCCGCAGAGACAACAAGAACCAGCGCCACCACCAACGTCGCAGGATGGCCAAAGCCCGAAAAGGCGTCTTTGGTCGGGATGACACCTAACACCACCCCCGCCATTAAGGCGGCAAACGCGACGAGGTCATAGCGAAACCGTCCCCAAAGCAAGAGCGCAAAGACCGCGCCAAAGAGGGAAAAGAGAATGATTTGGTCTTGGGTCATGACATTTCCTTTTGTTGCCAAAGATGTGCCAAACAAAATAGGTCCTTGGCAAGGTTGCGCCGGAATAATTCCAGTTTGGCTTCGTATTTTAGCGCAGATCCACCAAACCTGTGGGGGCAAAGAGACAGTTTTGAGGCTGTGCGTGAAAATTGACGTGGCAAAATGCTTTTGTGGACGCAAATTTATGTATACGATGCCTCCAATCATAAAACATGAGCTGTCATTGGAGGGATATCTACATGTCTGACGGAACAGAAAATGCAGACTATAAATTTGGGGTGGGGCAAGCGCTTATCGGGGCGCAAATGCTTTTCGTGGCGTTTGGGGCCTTGGTTTTGGTGCCAATCCTAACGGGGCTTAATCCAAGCGTGGCGTTGTTCACAGCTGGAATCGGCACCTTGATTTTTCAAATCGTCACACGGGGCCAAGTGCCCGTGTTTTTGGCGTCATCTTTTGCCTTTATAGCGCCGATCATCTATGCGGTGCAAACTTGGGGTATGGGCGCAACAACGGGTGCCTTGGCGGCCGCGGGCTTGCTTTATGTGGCGCTTAGCTTCGCAATTCGCGCTTTTGGGAGCGCGTGGTTGCACAAAGCGTTGCCGCCTGTTGTGGTTGGCCCTGTGATCATGATCATCGGCCTGAGCCTTGCCCCTGTTGCGATTAATATGGCAACGGGCCTTGCGGGCGACACACAAATTATGCCGAAAAACATTGCAATGCTGATTGCGGCAATTGCGCTTGGGGCAACGATCATCACGGCGATCATAGGCAAAGGCATCATGCGCATCGTGCCGATTATTGTTGGCATCGTGGTTGGCTATATCGCAGCCTTGGTTATTGGTGCGGCAACGGGTCAATCTTTGGTGAGTTTTGGCGCGATTGCGGATGCGAAGTGGTTTTCAATGCCAAACTTTGTGAAGCCTGAATTCCATTGGGCCGCGATTTTATTCATGATCCCTGTGGCGATTGCGCCTGCGATTGAACATTTTGGGGACATCCTTGCGATCAGCAATGTGACCAAGCGTGATTACACTGAAAAACCGGGCATCCAAAACACGATGTTGGGGGATGGTCTGGCAACGATGGCCGCCGGGTTCCTTGGTGGTCCGCCAAACACGACCTATTCAGAAGTGACAGGGGCCGTGACTTTGACGCGGGCGTTTAACCCAGCCATCATGACATGGGCCGCGATTTTTGCGATTGTGCTCTCGTTTGTTGGTAAACTGGGCGGGCTTTTGGGCACGATCCCGATGCCTGTGATGGGTGGCATTATGATTTTGCTCTTTGGCATGGTGACGGTTGTTGGCCTCTCTGTGCTGCTCAAAGTTGGTGACGCGTTGATGAACCCACGCAATATGGTGATCGTATCCACAATTTTGGTGATGGGCCTTGGGGGTCTAAAGCTTGAATTTGGTGGTGATTTTGCGCTGGCTGGTATCGGCCTTGCGGGGATCGTCGGGTTGGTTTTGAACTTGATTTTGCCAAAAGATCGCGCCGTTTAAACGATCATATTCTTAATCTAAAGACAACGAAGCTGCGGAGGGAAACCTCTGCAGCTTTATTTTTATGCGCTACACCTTGAGGGCAAAGCTGAGCTGAAGTATAGAGGCAGAAATTATTACATGTGACACTCGGAGGTTTTCATGGCCGGCCATTCCAAATGGGCAAATATCCAACACCGCAAAGGGCGCCAAGATAAGCTGCGCTCCAAGCTTTTTTCGAAATTCTCAAAAGAGATCACCGTTGCTGCGAAAATGGGCGACCCCGACCCAGAGAAAAATCCGCGTCTTCGTTTGGCTGTGAAAGAGGCGAAAAGCCAATCCATGCCCAAAGACAACATTGATCGCGCCATTAAAAAGGCCATCGGTGGGGATGCGGAAAGCTATGACGAAATCCGCTACGAAGGCTATGGGCCAAATGGTGTTGCGGTGATCGTGGAAACCATGACCGACAATAAAAACCGCACGGCGTCCACTGTGCGCTCGACCTTCACCAAAAACGGTGGAAACTTGGGCGAAACAGGGTCTGTTGGGTTCATGTTCGACCGCGTCGGCGAAGTGACATATCCTACAAGCGCGGGTGATGCGGACACGATTATGATGGCCGCACTCGAAGCAGGCGCCGATGATGTCGAAAGCTCAGATGAAGGCCACACGATTTATTGTGCGGATACAGATTTGAATGACGTGTCAAATGCGCTCGAAAAAGAGCTCGGTGAAAGTGACAGCACCAAGCTCATCTG
>JBMYYE010000141.1:0-4524 GCA_049609065.1 Halocynthiibacter sp. | reverse complement strand
TTCTTTTGAAAGTTTCACGCGCTGCGCTTCCCCACCAGAAAGCGTTGTGGCCTGTTGGCCAACCTTGATATAGCCAAGCCCCACGCGCATCAACGCATCCATTTTTTCACGAATGCTTGGCACTGCTTTGAAAAACTCTTGCGCATCCTCAACCGTCATATCAAGGACATCAGCAATGCTTTTTCCTTTAAAAACAACCTCTAACGTTTCACGGTTGTAGCGTTTACCATTGCAGGTTTCACACGTGACATAGACATCGGGCAAGAAGTGCATCTCGATCTTAATCACCCCATCGCCCTTACACGCCTCACAGCGCCCGCCTTTGACGTTAAAGCTAAAGCGCCCCGGTTTATAGCCGCGCGTTTTGGCCTCAGGCAGGCCTGCGAACCAATCCCGAATGGGCGTAAAGGCCCCCGTATAGGTCGCAGGGTTCGATCGCGGCGTGCGGCCAATTGCGCGTTGGTCAATGTCGATCACCTTATCCAGATGCTCAAGCCCTTTGATCGTTTCACAAGGCGCAGGCGTCTGACGCGCGCCATTCAACCGCATAGAGGCCGTTTTAAAGAGAGTCTCAATCGTCAATGTCGATTTCCCGCCCCCAGACACGCCCGTCACACAAACAAATTGTCCAAGCGGGAATTTTGCCGTCACATTTTTAAGGTTATTTCCAGTGGCTTTAACAATCTCAATCTCTTTGCCGTTGCCTTTGCGCCGCTGGCTTGGCACTTCAATTTTCCGCGCCCCAGACAAATATTGCCCCGTAAGTGATTTTTTATCGTTTTTGATGTCTTCTGCGGTGCCGTGCGATACAACTTCGCCACCATGAACACCCGCCCCAGGGCCGATATCGAAGACATAGTCGGCTTCTCGAATGGCCTCTTCGTCATGCTCAACAACGATAACGGTATTCCCTTGATCTCTAAGGTTTTTTAATGTCTCAAGAAGACGGCCATTGTCCCGTTGATGCAAGCCAATCGATGGTTCATCAAGGACGTAAAGCACCCCTGTTAGGCCTGAGCCAATCTGAGAGGCCAGACGAATACGCTGGCTTTCCCCGCCGCTGAGCGTCCCTGAGTTTCGGCTCAAAGTTAGATAATCCAAGCCAACATTGTTCAAAAACCCAAGCCGCTCACGGACTTCTTTTAAGATCGCTTTGGCGATTTCGTTCTTTTGCGCGGTTAAGCTCTTGGGAACCTCATCGCACCACAAAAGCGCCTCGCGGATTGACATTTCAACCACTTGGCCCACATGTAAACCCGCGATTTTGACGGCCAATGCTTCTTCACGAAGCCGAAAACCACCACATGCGCCACAAGGGCGGTTATTTTGATAGCGTTCAAATTCTTCGCGGATCCAATTGCTATCGGTTTCGCGGTAGCGGCGTTCCATATTTGGAATCACACCTTCAAAGCCGCGTTCAATTTCATAGACGCGGCCGCTTTCATCATACCGGAATTTGATTTCTTCTTCGCCTGATCCGTAAAGAAAGACTTGCTGAACCTTCTTTGGAAGCTTCTTCCACGGGGTTGTCTTATCAAAATCGTAATGTTTTGCGATCGCTTCAATTGTTTGCAAGAAATAAGGGGATTTCCCTTTGCGCCACGGGGCAAGCGCCCCATCATAAAGCTGCAATGTTGGATCAGGAACAACAAGGCGTTCGTCAAAAAATAGCTCTTTGCCGAGCCCATCACAGGTCGGACAGGCACCAAAGGGCGCGTTAAAGGAAAAAAGCCGCGGTTCGATTTCTGGAATGGTAAAGCCCGACACAGGGCAGGCAAAATTTTCAGAAAATGTAATGCGTTCTGGGTCGCCCTCTTTTGGAGCGGTTTCTAAAATGGCGATGCCTTCGGCCAAATCAAGCGCAGTGCGCAAGCTATCGGCCAGACGCTGTTCGGTGCCGCCCCGCACCACGATACGGTCGACCACAACATCAATATTATGGCGAAATTTTTTGTCCAAAGTTGGGGCATCTTCAATTTCGTAAAATTCGCCATTTACTTTGACCCGTTGAAAGCCTTGTTTCTGCAACTCTTGGAATTCTTTACGGTATTCGCCCTTTCTGTCTCGTACAATCGGGGCCAACAAGAAGGCGCGCGTGCCCTCCTCCATGGTCATAATCCGGTCGACCATATCTTGGACTTGTTGGGCTTCAATCGGTTTGCCTGTGGCGGGGCTATAGGGTGTGCCTGCACGTGCAAAAAGAAGCCGTAGATAGTCGTAAATTTCCGTCACGGTGCCAACCGTGGAGCGCGGGTTTTTGGATGTGGTTTTCTGCTCAATGGAAATTGCAGGACTTAATCCAGAAATGTGATCCACATCTGGCTTTTCCATCATATCAAGAAATTGACGCGCATAGGCCGATAGGCTTTCGACATAGCGGCGTTGGCCCTCTGCGTAGATCGTGTCAAACGCAAGGGAGGATTTGCCCGAACCCGACAAGCCCGTAATCACCACCAATTCATCGCGTGGAATATCAACATCAATGGATTTCAGATTGTGTTCACGCGCACCGCGCACTTCAATTTTCTTTAGATCAGCCATCTTTGGTCCCTATTCGCGTCGCATCAAGCAGATGCCTTGGTTAATGCATAGTAACGAATAAAAAAAGGCGCAAGGTTTTTTGCGAACAATTCAAGAACATTTTAAATTTCTCAAAATACATTCAAAAAATAATATGTTTTAATTGACGAAAAAAATTTAATCATTACATATGCAAAAAACCCAAACAAAAGGCGATATTATGTTCGGTTTTCTAAAATCAGGCCCCACACTAAGCCCCGTTGACGCGGTCAGCATGGTTAAGAAGGGCACATTACAACTCATTGATATTCGTGATATTTCTGAGGTAAAAACCAGCGGAATTGCCAAAGGCGCAACCCATATTCCATTGATGATGGTGAATGTAAAAGCCGACCCGCGCCATCCAGAATTTGACGAAACCCTTGATCCATCAAAACCTACGGCCGTTTATTGCGCCTCTGGCGCGCGCTCGTTCATCGCTGTCCGACAACTTAAGAAGCTTGGATATGAGGATGTGCACAACCTTGGCGGGCTTGGGCATTGGCAACAAGCTGGCGGGAAAATCATTCCCGCCTAGGCCTTACATATGGATTGCACGCCCATAGGCGTCGAGCACACTTTCATGCATCATTTCCGACAAGGTTGGATGTGGGAACACTGTATGCATGAGGTCCTCTTCAGTGGTTTCGAGCTGACGACCGATGACATAGCCTTGGATCATCTCCGTCACTTCTGCACCGACCATATGCGCGCCCAATAATTCACCCGTTTTGGCATCAAATACGGTTTTCACCATGCCCTCAGGTTCGCCAAGCGCGATGGCTTTGCCGTTACCGATGAATGGAAAACGGCCAACTTTGACGTCATAGCCCAGATCTTTGGCTTTGGCTTCGGTATACCCAACGCTTGCGACTTGGGGATGGCAATAGGTACAGCCCGCGATGCTTTCTGGTTTTACGGGATGCACGTTTTGGCCCGCGATTTTTTCCGCAACCATCACACCTTCATGGGACGCTTTGTGGGCAAGCCACGGCGCGCCAGCAATATCACCGATCGCATAAAGACCCTCAACACCTGTGCCACAATAGGCATCAGTCACCACATGGGTCCGGTCGATTTTCACGCCAAGCGCCTCTAGGCCAAGGTTTTCAACATTTCCAACAATGCCAACGGCAGAAATGACGGTGTCGAAGCTTTGCTTTTCTACTGTCCCATTGGTTTCGATATGTGCAGTGACGCTGTCTTTGCTGCGATCAAGTTTCTTGACCATTGCCTTTTCAAGGATCGTCATACCTTGTTTTACAAACTGCTTTTTGGCGAATGCGCTGATCTCTGCATCCTCCACGGGGAGGACACGGTCCATAACTTCGACCACTGTAACATCTGCGCCCAACGTATTGTAAAAGCTTGCAAATTCGATTCCGATTGCACCTGATCCAATGACCAATAGCTTCTTAGGCATATGTGGGGGTTGGAGGGCGTGCTTATACGTCCAGACCCGTTCTCCATCCGCCTCAAGACCTGGCAATTCGCGCGCGCGCGCCCCTGTTGCCACGATGATGTTCTTTGCCGTGATGTCTTTTATGCCTTTTTCCGTTTTCACGGTGACTTTGCCTTTTGCTGGCAGTGTCGCATCCCCCATCACAACATCGATTTTGTTCTTTTTCATCAAATGACCGATGCCACCTGAAAGCTGTGAGGCCACACCGCGGGACCGTTTCACCACAGCATCAAGATCATAATCAATTCCAGATGCCGACAACCCGTAATCCTTCGCATGGTTCATAAGGTGGAAAACTTCCGCAGATCGCAAAAGCGCTTTGGTTGGAATACACCCCCAATTGAGACAAATCCCACCCAAATGTTGCGATTCAACAAGGGCGACCTTCATTTTAAGCTGCGCCGCACGTATAGCAGCAACATAACCGCCTGGCCCGCCGCCAATCACTACTAAGTCATATGAACCGCTCATGAACCATGTACTCCATCTGTTCTAATTCTTGC
>JBMYYE010000140.1:0-4575 GCA_049609065.1 Halocynthiibacter sp. | reverse complement strand
CGCTTCGTTTACACCGAAGATGTCGGGAGTTCGAGTCTCTCATCACCCACCATTTTTTCTTTCCATTTTTCATAATGATTATTATGAGATAAATGTTTTCTATGATTATTTCAAATGAATATGCGGGCCATTCCGCCCCGCTCATTGCGCTTTTCGAAGAGACATTCACCGCCTCTGAAGGGGCCGAAGAAGGCGCAATGATTGCGCAATTCGTTGCGAACATGCTGAAAACACCCCCCAAGGATTTTCGGGTTTATATGGCTTGGGAAGAGGGGATTTTGGCGGGCGCGATCGTTTTTTCGCGTCTGTGTTATCAAGAGGATCCGCGAACGGTTTTCATATTATCGCCCGTTGCTATCCTACCGAGCTACCAAAAGAAAAAAATCGGGCAGGGGCTTATCCATCACGGATTGGCCGCTTTGAAGGCGGAAGGCGTTGATGTTGTTCTCACCTATGGCGATCCCGCTTATTACCAGAAAGTTGGTTTTGGCGTGATAACCGAAGAGATCGCAAAAGCCCCATTGCCGTTAAGTATGCCTGAAGGCTGGCTTGGCCAATCATTGACAGGCGATGCGCTTCGCCCGTTGCGTGGATCCTCCACATGTGTTGCGGCCCTTAACTTCCCTGCTTTATGGTGATGTGTGCCCTCTCTCAGAAACGATCTTGAAATTATTTTGGATTTCGCTGATTTTTCCCTTGCGCTTTGACGCGTGGTTTTCTAAATCCCCTCTCACGGATCGGGTGATTAGCTCAGTTGGTAGAGCGCTTCGTTTACACCGAAGATGTCGGGAGTTCGAGTCTCTCATCACCCACCATTTCCTCCCTTAAATCCTTATGCTACGATGGCTGCACCTGTTGTGTGAGGCCCCATGTTATCCACCAATCTATTGTCCCCAGATGATCTGACCGCGTTGATTGCATTGCGTCATGCGTTACATCAACATCCTGAAATTTCTGGCGAAGAATGTGAGACGGCCAAGGTGGTTTCGCGTGAACTGACGGCGATGGGGTGCAATACACAGATTACGCAATTGGGCGGGCATGGTGTTGCAGCGATCTTTGAAAGCCCCAAATCTGGCCCAACGGTGATGATCCGATGTGAATTGGATGCGTTGCCAATTGCGGATCTTTCGGGGCTTCCCTATGCGTCTACACGGCGCGGGCAGGGGCATCTTTGCGGCCATGACGGGCATATGGTGATTGCCTTGGGGCTGGCAAAGATTTTGACCCAACATCCACCTGAGCGCGGGCGTGTGGTGATCCTCTTTCAACCTGCCGAAGAAACTGGTGCGGGGGCGCGTGCTGTGCTGTCTGATCCACGTTTCGCGGAGATTATGCCAGAGTATGCCTATGCCTTGCATAATTATCCGGGGCGGCCATTGGGGCAGGTGGCTTTGGTCGAAGGGCCCGCAAATTGCGCCTCTCGAGGGGTGAAAGTCACGCTCACTGGGAAATCTTCGCATGCGTCTGATCCCCAAGACGGCATTTCCCCAGCTCCTGCCATAGCACGTCTCATCACGGATTTACCGCAACTGTCACAAGGACAGATTGATGGGGATGATTTTCGCCTCGTTACAGTCACGCATGTGGATATGGGGACCGCGAGCTACGGCATCGCCCCAGGGGAGGCCACGCTTTTGGCAACCCTGCGCAGCGTATCTGATTCTGAAATGGTGGATTTGGTGCAGGCGGCAGAAACAGTTGTGAAAACTGCGGCGAAGGTGGGCAACCTTAAGGTAAAAATTGACTATGAGGACATTTTTTCTGGCTGCGTGAATGGACCTGCGGAAATTGCGCGGCTTAAAACGGCGTGTGGCAAGGTGGGAATCCCCACCGATACATTGTCCTATCCCATGCGCTGGTCCGAAGATTTTGGCGAATTTCACCGTGCAGGGGCGCAATCCGCGATGTTTTTCCTTGGATCAGGGGAAAATCACCCGCAATTGCATAATCCAGATTACGATTTTCCAGATAGGCTCATTTCCCCAGCAATCCATGTTTTCTTTGAGGTTTTGAAGGGGCATTGGCAGGAATAAGCGGGCTTGGTTGGGGCGGAAAATGAAGGAATTTTCACGCAATTGAAAAAAAGGCAAAAACCGCGCTTGACGCTGGCGACGGCTGGCCCTAAAACCCGCTCACGCTCAAGGCTATGAGCGGATAGTGAGCGGTTGTAGCTCAGTTGGTTAGAGTACCGGCCTGTCACGCCGGGGGTCGCGGGTTCGAGTCCCGTCAACCGCGCCATTTTCCTTTTTCCTTTAAAAACACCCGTGAAAATAACCAATATCGAATATTTTCCTTGCATTATCAGACGAATCTTTTACGAAAGTTAATAGTAAATAGGTTGGGACGTTATTATGCGGAAGTTTTTCGTTGGTGCATTGGCGCCATTCGCTTTTTTGTTAAATGCTTGCGCAGAATACCCAGTAAATATTGATGCCGCCTATATCCCATCCTTGGTCTACAAAGGGGCATCTTGCCAAGAACTTGGTGCAGAGCAGGTGCGTTTGCAGCGCTATGTGCAAAGAACAGTAAATGAACAACAACGCTCCTCACGAAATGATACGGCCGCTGTAACGGTGAGTTTGTTTATCTTTTGGCCCGCAATTGGAGCCATGGCGTTCTCTCGTGACAAAGCAGCCCATCTCGCAGTTGCACGGGGGCATTATAATGCCCTTGCAGAGGCGAGCACACGCGCCCATTGCCCCAATGCTGCGGGTTTCGCAAATGCAGGTGGCTACGGGTACTGGAAAACAAGTGGTGGCGGGTTTCCACCTCTCTAAGTCCTAATACGAGACGATCATCTGGCGCTCATAGCGGGCTTTTGATCAATGAATGCGCATTTTTGGCATAAGCCCATGCTTTTCGTTTGAAAGATTTTATGGGGCCTTTATGGTCCGTGTGAAATCTTCAATCGGGACCGATTTTTATGCGCAGTTCTCCACTACATTTTCAGGATGCTTTTCGCGTTTTTCTACGGATTGGGCTTTTGTCTTTTGGTGGGCCCGCGGCGCAGATTGCCCTTATGCATAGAGAAATTGTTGATGAAAAAGGCTGGCTCACGGAGCGGCAGTTTTTAAATGCGCTGTCGTTTTGCATGCTTTTACCTGGACCTGAGGCGATGCAGCTCGCGACCTATTCGGGGTGGCGTTTGCATGGGGTGCGCGGCGGGCTCATGGCGGGGCTTTTGTTTGTCGTGCCGGGGGCTGTGGTCATTTGGGCTTTGGCGCTCACGTATTTCTTATGGGGCACCACATCGGTGATGGCGTCGCTCTTTTTGGGGGTGAAGGCCGCGGTTTTGGTGGTGGTGCTGCAAGCGTTGCTCAAACTGGCAAAAAAAGCCCTCATACGGCCGTGGCATTGGGGGCTTGCGGGGCTGGCTTTTGTTGCGATCTTTGTTTTCAATGTGCCCTTTCCGTTTATCGTGTTGGGGGCGGGGATTTGCGGGGCAATTGTCATGCAGAGCGCCCCTGTTGAGGTGGTTGAGTTTAAAAAACCACCTGTGATGGACACCATGCGCACGATTTTGCTTTGGCTTGTGATTTGGATGGCGCCGATTGCGCTTATCTGGCTTTTAGGTGGTGCGCAGGTATTTGTTGATATCGGCTTGTTTTTTTCAAAGCTGGCAACAGTGACATTTGGCGGCGCCTATGCGGTGCTGGCCTATATGGCCCAAGACGCAGTTCAAGGGCAGGGATGGCTATCCGCATCTGAGATGTTAGATGGGTTGGGATTGGCGGAAACGACGCCTGGCCCTTTGATTTTGGTGACGGAATTTGTTGGGTTTTTTGCCGGTGCGCGTGCGGGTGAACATGCACTCCTTTATGGGAGTTTGGCCGCGATCCTCACCGTGTGGGTGACGTTTGTCCCTTGTTTCTTATGGGTTTTTACAGGTGCGCCCTATATTGAATATTTGGGGCAACGTCCGCGGATCATGGGAGCGTTGCAAGCGATTTCCGCAGCCATTGTCGGCGTGATTTTAAACCTGTCACTTTGGTTTTCCCTTCATGTCATGTTTGATGAGGTCACGCAGGTTCAAAGCGGGGTACTCACGCTATGGTTGCCTGAAATTGGCAGTCTCAACTGGACTGTTTTGGCAATCTCTGTGTGGGCGGGCATTGCGCTTTTATGGCAAGGTTGGGATATGGTGCGCGTGTTGTGTGTTGCGGCTATTTTGGGCTATGCGTCGGTGTATTTTGGCATCGGATAGGAGAGGATATGACATTTATGCGCGGGCTGTCATGGCCGATTGTTGTGGGGTTGGTTGTGGTATTGGGGCTTGCGCCGTTTCAACCTGAACCTCACATTTGGGAAAAGCTCAAACTCCTGATGGCGGGGCAGTTGCGCGCGCCGATTGATATCTTTGATTTTGTGTTTCACGGGGCACCGTGGGGGCTTTTGATTGTGAAAGGCATTGATGCGCTGCGCCATAAACCTGATTGATTCTCTAAGGTGGATTGCGCCCTCAAACATGTTTCGATTTCATGACAGAATGTCGCAATTTTGCGCGGGCTCTTCTGTCACCGCGGGAAAATCACAACGAATTGATGCGAAAAATGTAAAAATCATTTGAATTAC
>JBMYYE010000139.1:0-4642 GCA_049609065.1 Halocynthiibacter sp. | reverse complement strand
TTTTGCGGGCCCCCACCCACAAGCAAGTGAGAACCGCTGTATAACGTTCCTCAAAATCACAGGCTTCACCCAAACCCTACGTGGCCAACCGCAGGTGGTGGTCAACATAAGCATCGCGCGCGATGGGCACCTAAAATTCTCGGCGAAAGAAATCTACCCCTTAATGCGTAATGTCTCTCTTGAGCACTTAAGTTGTTTGCCCCAAGACGAGGAAACGCCGTGGTATAAGCTGCCTGCAAAAACATTTCGCACCGACAACTAACGCGCGCATTTAGCCGCCAAAGCGCGCGACGAAGGCTTTTAAAATCCCTTCAGGGGCATGTATGTCGGCAGCAAGGCACATTTTGGTGAGAGTTTCTGCGTCTTCAGGGGCAAAATAGCCTTTGTGTTTGTAGATTTCGACACGTTTGGCAAAGCCTCTCCCATCTGCTTCAGGGTGAAATTGCGTGGAATACACATTTTCCCCATAGCGGATCATTTGCTGTGGGCATGTCGGGCTTGAAATAAGCTGAACACAGCCTTTGGGCAGCTCTTGTAATGCCTCTTTGTGGCCGACAAACGCGTCGAACCGTGGCGGCAAATGCGCTGTAATCGGGTCTTTTGCACCGGCATCTGTGATGTGACAATCTGCGGTGCCCACATCTTCGCCAAAACGTTCTTTTGACACATCTGCCCCAAGATGATGCCCCAAGATCCCATGACCGTAACAGCACCCAAGATAGGGGATATCCCGTTCGGTGATCTCAGGCATCAAAGATAGGATCTCCGCCTCAATCCGCGCTTCCATTTCGGGCTTTGTTGCCGGATCATCGGACACACAGCCAGGTCCGCCCCCCACAATCACACCCGCGTAATCCGACAGATTTAAATCCGCAGGTAGGCTTTTTTGTTCAAGGCGAATGCGGTGCGTTTGCGCAGGGACAAGCCCGCCTTTTTCAAGGAAGGCTTCGAATTCATTATCCGATGCCTCTGCTTCTGGGCGCAATTGCAAAATCAAAAACGGTTTCATTTTAGGCCGCTGGCATCCGACGTTCAATAACTTCGGCGAACCAAGAACAGCCTGCTGGGATCACCTCATCGTTAAAATTGTATTTCGGGTGATGCACATTCGCCGTATCGCCATTGCCAACCAAAATATAGGCACCTGGGCGAGCATTGGCGAGGAAGGCAAAATCTTCGCCCCCCATGATGAGGGGCGCTTCTGCGCAGCTACCCGATACGTTTTTGGCCACGTCGCGGGCAAAATCGGTTTGCGCTTGCGCATTAACCATCACGGGGTACCCGCGGTGATACTTGACCGTAGCTGTCGCGCCAAAAGCCTTAGCCGTGGTTTCCGCAATTTTATGAAGGCGCTCAATCACAAGTTCTTGCACATCCGCATTCAGCGTGCGCACCGTGCCCTTTAGCGCCACATTTTGCGGGATGACATTATAGGTGCTGCTTTCGGTTTCAAAGCTCGTCACAGACACAACCGCCTGTTCAACAGGATCCACATTGCGCGCGGCAATCGTTTGCAAGGCCAGTACAATATGAGATGCAACAACGGTTGGATCGATGGCATCATTTGGCTTCGCCGCGTGGCCGCCACGTCCTTCGATCTGGATGTCAAACTGATCGGCCGCTGCAAAAAACGCACCAGAGCGGATGGCAAATTCCCCAACAGGAACACCCGGCCAATTGTGCATGCCGTAAACTTCGTCGATGCCAAATTCTTCCATCATGCCGTCTTCGACCATCTCACGGCCGCCGCCGCCGCCTTCTTCTGCGGGTTGGAAAATAAGCACACATGTTCCATCAAAATTACGCGTTTCAGAGAGGTATTTCGCCGCCCCAAGCAACATTGATGTATGTCCATCATGACCGCAGGCATGCATCGCGCCTTCGGTCTTGGAGGCGTAATCAAGACCCGTATCCTCAAGGATAGGGAGCGCATCCATATCCGCGCGTAGCCCAATTGTACGCCCAGATGTGTTGGTCTTGCCCTCAATCACCGCCACAACGCCGGTGCGCCCAATGCCCGTTTTGATCTTATCCACACCCATGTCCTTAAGGCGATCCACAACAAAGGCCGCCGTTTCATGGCATTCAAACAAAATCTCAGGGTTTTCGTGAATATGGTGCCGCCAACCAGTGATTTCGGAATGCAGTTCTGCGAAACGGTTTTTAATAGGCATGGGCAGCTCCTTAGGGTGCGTGGTGTTGAATGCCGACAGAACCAAGCTTTCCACCGAAGGTCAAGAGGCGGTCCCATTGATTGGGCTCGCTCAGCGAATATAAAATAAAACTGATATGTCCAACTCAGATCCCGGTCGCAAAACAAATGTTTTGCCTTGCACGCCCATTTTGGGACTGGTGCCTCTTTTCTTGCACACCCCCACTGGTTTTGTTCGTCATCGCACCGCACAGGTTTCGGCCCTTCCCCTTGCAAATAAGGGAATTCGCAAGATATGGAGCCCAAGACGCACGAAAGGACATCCCATGTTTGAAACATTTGGATTTATTGACACCACCCCGAAAGAAGCCTCCCTTTGGTTTGGCCTTGGACTTGGACTTCTCTTTGGCATTTTAGCTCTTATCACAGGGTTTTGTTTGCGCCGCGGGATCGTCGGGGCAAGCGCCGACCGCCCTCAGGCGCTTGGCATTTGGGCGATGGCCTTGGCGGTTGCCACTTTGGGGACCCAAGGGCTCATAGCGCTTGATCTCATTGATTTTAGCGCGCACCGCTTCTTTGCCGAGAGCACACCGATTTTGGCGGTGATCCTTGGTGGTCTGGCCTTCGGGGTTGGCATGGTGTTGACCCGTGGGTGTATTGGGCGGTTGAGCGTTCTCTCTGGCACGGGAAATTTGCGCGCTTTGCTCGTGGTGGTGGTGTTTGCCATCATCGCCCATGCCACATTAAAAGGTGTCTTGGCGCCTGTTCGTACGGCGATTTCATCGATCACTGTTGAATTGAGCCTCCCTTTTGCAACTGGGATTGCCGCAATCATCACAATCGCGGCCCTTGGCATCGCCATTAAATCCCGTGCAGGGGTCAAAATGTTGACGCTTGCCGCTGTCATCGGTGCGCTAATTCCATTGGGCTATTTTGGAACTGGCTATGTGCTCTTTGATGAATTTGATGTCATTGCGGTTGAAACCATGTCCTTCACATCCACCGTGACGGAAACGCTTTTCTTTGGCATTGCGTCGACGTCGATCACGGCGGGCTTTGGCGTGGCCTTCGTCACCGGCACGCTTTTAGGGAGCTTTGCTTGGGCAATTTTCACAGGACGCTTTCAATGGCAAAGCTTTGAAACACCTGCCCAAACAGGGCAATATATGCTCGGGGCCGCCCTTATGGGGGTCGGTGCCGTACTTGCTGGGGGCTGCACAATCGGTGCTGGGCTTGCGGGTGTGCCATTGATGGCCCCTGCCGCGATGATTGCACTGGTGTCCATTATTGTTGGGGCAAAAGCCGCAGATCGCTTTAATGCATCTTCTTCTTTATCTGCCGCACCATCAGCCACACCAGTAAAAGCGTAGGCACTGTTAACATAGAGGTGAGCGTGGTTTTCCCCATGCCCACCACTTTCGCCACAGGATAAAACAGATAGGTCGCCAAATTGACCGCGTAATATCCAATGGCCACCACAGACAAACCTTCAACCGTTTGCTGTAACCGAAGCGCCAAATCCGCCCGCCGATCCATCGACGCCAAGAGTGCCTGATTTTGTGCAGAACGTTCCACATCCACCCGCGTCCGAAGCAAATCCCCGGCCCGCACTGCGCGTTCTGACATGCCTTCGAGCCGCTCTTTTGCCGCCACAACAGAGCGCATCGCAGGATCATATCGACGCATCATAAATTCGCCAAAACTCTGCATGCCCTCAAAGCGTGCTTCGCGGAGAGCTTCTACGCGTTGCTCAACAATCGCGCGGTACGCTTTGGTCGCGCCAAAGCGATACCCCATGCGGCTCAAAAGATGTTCCAATTCGCCAGATACCTGTAACAATCCATCAAGCGTTTCAGTGGATTTTGATGGTGCCACACGGATTTCATCCGCCAGCTCTTCAAGCCGGTGATCAATCCGTCCAAGATCATCGTTGATTTCCGCACAGCGGGCAAAGCCCAGCATGGACATGACTTTATAGGTTTCGATTTCACAAAGCCGCTGCACGACACGGCCAATGCGCCGCACGCCCGTTTCGGGATCGGGGAACACCGCAAAGCGCATGTTGCCCAATGCATCTAACCTAAAGTCACCTGCAATTGTGAGCGCGTTTTCCAAAACATTGGAAACCGCCAAGCTTTCTTCAACAAACCACGCCTTGAGGTGTTTTTTCAGCGTTGGGATCGCAGGTCGATTTTCGACGCGAATGCGCGCTTTGGTCAATACGCTGCCCGGCGCGGCCCCAAGCCAGCCTTCTGGCCACGGCGAAAGCGGCGTGTCAAAATCGTCGCCTGATTTCACGGGCAAGAAAAAGGTGAATGTCACAAATTCCGTATAGCTTTCCCATTTCAAGTGAAACTGTCCGACATCCCCCGCATAATGAGTTGCGGCCTCTTTCGGATGGGGGGCACCGTAATGATCCAACAGAGCCAAAAGATGGGCCCGATCCGCCGCACGGTCCCGGTCAATTGCATTTTCGGGCGTTTTAAACGC
>JBMYYE010000138.1:0-4648 GCA_049609065.1 Halocynthiibacter sp. | reverse complement strand
CCAATAAAACAGAAAGCTTCGATCCAAAGATGATGAAGTTAAGATCGGAAATATCTCCGAAGAACAATGTCCTTCAAAATCAGGGAGTAGAACTTTATTCAAATAAGGTCGGAGACGCCCGTAGAGCAAATGATCGCCGCCAAACTCGAACGTTGTACTCTTACCCGATTGAAACTCACGGCTCCCTAAGAACTGCCCTGTGCCATCTGATGAAATGTCTTCAAGGCCAACATAGATTAAGGGACGCGATCCGCCTTTTACTTTCGACAACGATGCGACTTGATTTAAAGGCTTCACCTCCCAACCCGCCTTCACAACATCCCCCTAATCTCAGCCAAGATCGCGGCGGTTTCTGAATCGCGGGCCAACATATCCTCGATAATCGCGGCGGGTTCGCGTAGGGGTGGTGCCTCTGGCGTATTGGGGTTTTTCACGGATAGGTCACACGTTTCGGCATCCAAATCCGCCACGTCCACTGTCCAGCTTTGATCGCTATCTGCATGGCGACGCTGTAAATCCACAAAATCGGTCAAATCCGCATCATTCAACGGATTGGTTTTGCCCATATTGCGCCCCACATCCAATTGGTAATACCAAACCTTGTCCGTGCTAACGCCCTTGTCAAAAAACAGCACAACGGTTTTCACCCCCGCGCCTTGAAATGTGCCACTGGGACAATCAAGGATGGTATGCAGATTGCACGCCTCTAACAGTTCGCGACGTATGGCGATGCTGGCGTTGTCTGTATTGCTGAGGAAGGTGTTTTTAATAACAATCGCCCCGCGTCCACCCGCGCGCAGGCTTTTGATAAAGTGCTGTAAAAACAGATACGCGGTTTCGCCGGTTTTGATGGGGAAGTTTTGTTGAACTTCTTTGCGTTCCTTGCCCCCAAAGGGCGGATTGGCAAGGATGATGTCATAGCGATCCTTTTCCTCAATATCCGCAATGTTTTCGCCGAGTGTGTTGGTATGCAGGATATTAGGCGCATCGACCCCGTGCAGGATCAAATTCATAATCGCAATGACATAGGCCAGCGATTTCTTTTCTTTGCCGTAAAAGGTTTTGGTTTGCAGGGTATTCAATTCGGTTGTGGATTCCGCCTTGGGGCGCAGGTAATCATAAGCCTCGCACAAGAACCCCGCAGAGCCCACCGCGCCATCATAAATGGTTTTCCCGATTGTGGGTTGCGTCACCTGTATCATCGCACGGATCAACGGGCGAGGCGTGTAGTATTCCCCACCGTTTTTCCCAGCATTGCCCATGTTTTTAATCTTGGCTTCGTACAGCTCGGACAGTTCGTGTTTGTTTTCTTGGGAATTAAAGGTAAGCGTATCAACCAAATTCAACGCATCACGTAAGGAATAGCCGCTGTTGAATTTACTGCGAATCTCGGAAAATATTTCCCCGATCTTATATTCG
This sequence comes from Halocynthiibacter sp., assembly GCA_049609065.1. Lineage (GTDB taxonomy): Bacteria > Pseudomonadota > Alphaproteobacteria > Rhodobacterales > Rhodobacteraceae > JBMYYE01. The sequence continues at coordinate 3,229 of JBMYYE010000138.1, read as the reverse complement.
ATGGTGTCGGAGCTTTCGGCGCGTTGTCGGAACCCTTGTAGATAGGGAAACAATTCCTGATCCACAAATTGCCGCAAATCATCACCCGTCATTGCCGCGTTATGATCTAACGTTCCGTCTGCATTTTTTGGAACAGCCCAAGTAGACCAGCGAAACTTCGCATCCAGAATATACGTGTAATCCTGACCCAGCAACGTCGCCTTGCCTTTGCGGGATGTTTCCAGGTCATCGAGGTATTTCAGAAACAACAACCATGATGATTGTTCCGTATAGTCCAATTCCGATGAACATCCTGCCTCTTTCCACAACACATCATCAAGATTTTTAAAAGTTTGCTGAAACATATCCATCCCCAATGTTCCCCATGCTTATGGCTGGGGTTATTCCCAACTTAACGTCTTCGATTTCAAGGACAAGCGGCAATTGTGCGCGTCTTGATAAACGTACCCATCAAACAAATTGACATGTTTCAACTTCATTGACGCCACCGCCCCATCCCGCTTTTCTAAGTCGCTGCGATCAGGCATCCCTTGAAACGCATGAAAGGCCTGTTCAATGCTGGGAAAAGAAATGTCGCGCTGGGCATGAGCAATCCGCGCATTCGTTCGTTTGTTGTTAAAATATTCTACATCCGCATAGCTGATCCGCGACCTGTAACCAGATTGTTCAGCCAACCAATGGAAAAACCATTTAACCACACGCAAGGTGGCGTCATTTGTTGCATGGCTTAATGGCTTGCCCGTTTTTGAGTGGCGTGCCTTTTCCAAGTGATCTTTAAACTTGCCAGCCTGCTCAATATGAAACGTCTTAAACGGCTTGAAATTGGTACTCTGCTCAAACTTTACCAACGCCGCCGCGACTTTATCCAATGACTTTTGATCCTGCCCTTTGGCCTGCTTCAAGTATCTCATATAATCGCGCTTGATCCGTTCGTTTTCTTCGCAATATTTACGTGCCATTCTGCTTACCTCTTTAAATTATGTTTTAGTTGGGGATTGACTGGTTCCATAATCGGGGCTCCTTCCGCCAATGCGCAGCGCATCTTGTAGGTAATCCGACAATACCAGATTGTCAGCTTTACCACAGTATACGACTATCACGTTGTAGACGAACGCACATCGCAGAACGGCGGGGGCGGGAATGACAAAGGTAAGTGCGTTGACCCGAGGTTCCGTCCTCATTCGCGGGGACATATGGCCGACGTCTTTTTACTGACCAATTCCGACCTAAAACACTACCCTCACTTTGACGCCCCAATATCTCTGAAAGAGATAGAGCGGTTGGTGACAGATGAACACTGGGTAGCGTCCAATAAATTCTATCCCTTTTTCCTCTACCATGAAGAATGGCAGCCATACCGGTCGGCAAATGCGGCAAAACCGGAAAAGAAATCACGCCCTATTCGATATGGCGCAAGGCGAGACGCATACATCTTTGCTCACTATCGCCGCAAACTGTCTGCCTCCTATGAGAAGCGGTTTGCCGACATGGGCATATCCAACTGCCCAATAGCCTACCGACAGATACCAAAGCCCGGCACGAATGGCGGGAAGTGTAACATTGATTTCGCCAAGGACGCCTTTGACGAGGTTGACCGCTTGGGCGACTGCGTGGCGGTTGCCTTAGACATCAAGGGTTATTTTGAGAACCTCCCATTCCCGGATCAAGGCAATCTGGTGCGATCTTTTGGGCGTCGATGAGCTCCCGGCTGACCACTACGCTGTCTTCAAGAACATCACCAAATACCGATTTGTTGATCAATGGTCAGTTTACAAGCGGCTAGGCTCCCTTGGGCCCATTCAACGCGGCAAACACACCATTGAAGGTTTCACGGTTCCGTACCGTGAGATGCCCAAGCAGTTATGCTCACCTGAGGACTTTCGCGCTAAGATTTGCGGCGGGGACCCAAGCAAACCCTCGCTAGTTCAGAAGAACGCTCTTCCGCACGGCGTCCCGCAAGGCGCTCCAATTTCTGACCTTATTGTCAACTTCTACCTCATCGACTTTGACGCGAAACTGGACCAGTACGCACGTGAGCGCGGCGGCAAATACATGCGCTATTCAGACGACATTTTGCTAATCATTCCGGGCGGCGATGTTGCGGCTGCGGCAGCATTTGCGACAGATGAGATCAAGAAACACGGGGAAGCGCTTTAAATAAAAGCGGCCAAGACATGCGTCGTCAAATTCACGCTCTCGGGAGAAGGCCTGTCCTTTGAACACCTGACCGGGCCGCGGGGCAAGAATGGGCTGGAGTCCCTTGGCTTTAGGTACGACGGCAGGAAAGTCTATGTCAGAGAAAGCACCATTTCTCGCCTCTATCGAAAGGGGTCGATCGCAGCAAAGCGTGATGGGACCATGCATGTCCTCTCCAACCCGACGGCAAGCAGTGCAACGCTGATCGGAAGCTTCAACTACTCACTGTTCAGCCAGAAGTTCAGTCGCGTGAAGAAGGGCGAGTTGACCGACGACTATAAAAGCTGGACCTTCTACAGCTACCTGAAACGCGCCGCGCAAACATTTGGCCCCAAGGGCGACCGCATCTTGCCGCAAGCCCGCAATTTCAAAGAGCAAATGAAAGAGAGAGTCAGAAAAGCCATCGTGCGTGCGCACGTCTGCCATACATCGTAAGCGGTCTCATACGCGTTCGCGAATCTCGACTTGGAAACGCCACCATCGAACGAAACGGAAAACGCGGCTTCACCGCCCTAAAAACAGTCTTTTCAGACCGTCTTAAAACTCACGCGCCATCTAAGCGATTGATTTAAATGGTGCCCCCACACGGACTCGAACCGCGGACCTACTGATTACAAATCAGTTGCTCTACCAGCTGAGCTATAGGGGCACTGGATGAGGGCGTATTTAGCGATATGTTTTCGGGCGTGCAAGTCAAAAAATGAACTATTTTGCATTTCTTGTTTTAGCAAGGAAAGCGACGGCAATGCAGCCAACGCAAATGATCATGAGCGCGGATGGCGCGGCTTCTTCGAGGTTTTCGAGGGAGGCTTGTTCATAGACCCGCGTGGCCAATGTATTAAAGTTGAAGGGCCGCAAAAGGAGCGTCGCAGGGAGTTCTTTTACGCAATCTACAAAGACAAGCAAAAGCGCGGTCCCGATGGATTTTCGGATGAGCGGCACATGAACTTCGCGCAAGGTGGCGGCGTTGTTTCGGCCCAAAGATCGGGCCGCCATGGAGAGGCTCGGTGGGATTTGTTCAAGCGCTGAATCT
>JBMYYE010000137.1:0-4706 GCA_049609065.1 Halocynthiibacter sp. | reverse complement strand
CGGATCATGCGCTCATCATCGGTGAGCTGCGCCTCAAGCAAGAAGGGATCTTCCCAGTTGAATGTTGAAAGTTCGGGTTGGCTTTTGGGTGCGAGCGTCTTGGCCATTTTGCTGTCCTTCATCAAATTTAAAAGTAACATCTATGGATGCCCTTCGAAGATCAAGCGCTTCTTTGGGCTTTAGATGTCTTGTGGTTCAATTTGCCGAAGAATTGTAAATTTGCGCATCAAGAGAGAGGTGCTCTTCTACAAAACGACGATTCGCAAGGCTGGGATTGAGGCTTATCCTTGTGCGGGATCCTGTATAAGATGGATTTATGAATTTACTCTTTGCCAATGATCGATCCGGATTATACCCACCGTCCTATTACGCCAAAGGAAGTGATGCGTTCACGCCACACCCCATAGCGCAGGGGGCGCTTTGTTGTGATGTTTGTGTGATTGGCGCGGGCTTTACAGGGTTGTCATCCGCACTTCACCTCGCGGAGCGGGGCTATGACGTGATTGTTGTGGATGCCCAAAGGGTCGGCTTTGGTGCGTCGGGTCGCAATGGTGGTCAGGTCGGGCAGGGGCAACGCCTCGACCAAGATGAACTGGAAAAAATGCTTGGCGTAGATCGCGCAAAGGCGCTCTGGACGGTTGCGACCCAATCCGTTGATCTTGTGAAAACATTGGCACGATCTGACATGGTGCATGCAAGCTTTCACGATGGTCTCATCCATGCGGATCACAAGGAAAAACACGTGTCTGCCACCCATGATTATGTGCGTAAGCTGCGTGAGGATTACGGCTATTCACAGGTTGAGCCCCTCTCGCGAGATGAGCTATCTTCATGGGTGGCGTCGCCGATTTATCACGGGGGGATGATTGACCATCATGCGGGTCATATTGATCCGCTGCAACTTGTGTTGGGGCTTGCGCGCCTTGCCGCACATGCGGGTGTCCGAATTTTTGAGCAATCCGAGGTTTTGGATATTTCGGATGAAAGTACACCGCAAATCCGCACACAAAATGCGATGATCTCAGCGGGAAAAGTGATCGTTGCTTGCAATGGCTATATTGGAAATCTGCTTCCTAAAGTTGCGCGCCATGTGATGCCGATCAACAATTATATTGTTGCCACAAAACCTTTGGAAAAAGCCACACAAGAGGCGATTATCAAGGGCAATGTGGCCGTTGCGGATAGCAAATTTGTTGTGAATTATTTCCGTTTTTCCGATGATCATAGGTTGCTGTTTGGGGGCACGGAATCTTACCGCTACAAATTTCCGCAAAATATTGAAACCGCGGTTCGGCGACCTCTTGGGGAGGTTTTCCCACAACTCTCTCAGGTTAAAATTGACTATGCTTGGGGCGGAACATTGGGGATAACGCGAACGCGCATGCCGCATTTTGATCGGGTGTCAAAAAACGTGATTTCGATGTCGGGCTTTTCGGGTCATGGGGTCGCGATGGGCACGTTATCAGGCCAGATTGCGGCAGATTACATCGCGGGTCAGTCGGAACGCTTTGATCTTTTCTCTTCTATTGAGACCCCCGCATTTCCTGGCGGAACCCGTCTTCGAACGCCTTTGTTAACCTTGGCGATGCTTTGGTATTCTTTGCGCGATAAGCTTTAATCCGTAAGAAGTTTACGCACCATTTGTTGCCATTTGGCATAGTGCACATTGGCACTATCGCGGGCTTGTTTTGGCGCAAAGCGATGATCAGACATCCAGTTGTTTTGAAACTCTTCAGGCGATGGGCTTATTTTAGGTTTGAGGCCTGCTAGATAAGCCGCCCCAAGCGCGGTGCTTTCGGATATTGCGGCGCGATCAACGGGGATGCCCAGCTGATCGGCAATGGACTGCATGGCCAGTGTGCTTTTGCTGAGGCCACCATCAACACGTAGGCTCGTGATGAGAAGATCAGGGCAATCCGCCCGCATGGCCTGCAAAAGATCACGCGTTTGATAGCCAATACTCATGAGAGCGGCATGGCTAATTTCGGCTTGGCCTGTGTTGCGGTTGAGCCCAAAGATAGCACCTTCACATGTGGCGTTCCAATACGGCGCCCCAAGCCCCGTGAAGGCGGGTACAAAAATCACGTTGTTTTCCGTGGCCATCGCGGCAAGTCGATCAACGTCTTTGGCCGCGTCAATGAACTTCACAGCATCACGGAGCCATTGGATCGCGGCACCAGCAATAAAAATCGACCCTTCGAGGGCGTAATGCCGGACGTCATCTAGCTGATAAGCAATCGTTGAAAGAAGCTTATTTTGGGACATCACAGGTGTGGGTCCAGTGTTCAACAAGGCAAAACACCCCGTGCCATATGTGGATTTGATCATGCCCTTATCAAAACAGCACTGGCCAATGGCGGCGGCTTGCTGATCGCCTGCCACACCTGTGATCGGAACACCTTGTGGGGTTATGCCAAAATCATCGGCACAGTTCAAAATACGCGGCAATAGCGTTTCGGGGATATCAAACAAAGCAAGGAGATCGGGATCCCACGCGCCTGTATGGATATTACAAAGCGACGTCCGAGACGCATTGGTCGCATCGGTGGAATGCGCGGCGCCTTTTGTGAGGTTCCAAATCAACCAAGTATCGATCGTCCCTGCACAAATTTCACCTCTATTGGCCCTGTTTTGACCCGCGCCAATATGATCAAGGATCCAGCGAATTTTGCTGGCAGAAAAATACGGGTCCAAAAGAAGCCCCGTCTTGGCTTGCACGGCGGTTTCGTGGCCATCCTTCTTGAGGTTTTCACAGTAATTGGCGGTTCTACGATCTTGCCAAACAATAGCATTGTGAACCGGTTTTCCCGTTTCTTTATCCCACACAACAACAGTTTCACGTTGGTTGGTAATACCAATAGAGGCAATATTTCCCCATGTTAGAGCCGCTTTTTTCAGAGTGTTTTGTATCAAAACCTGAACGTCACGCCAAATTTCGGCAGCGTCATGTTCGACCCACCCGGGGTGAGGGAAATACTGGGTGAATTCTTTGGCTTCGGATGTGATCGGTTGAAGGCTACGATCATAAATGATCACGCGGCTGGATGTTGTGCCTTGGTCAATAACGAGGATGTGGTCTGCTTGCATTTTGGCCGTCCTTTGCGTGAACAAGGCTAAGGGGCCACGGCCCGTTTCGCAAGTTTAGAGGATATCTTTTGCCTGCAAAAGCCCATGTGAAAACAGGCAATCGCGCCACCCTTCGGGGGATGTGAAATGGTGGGTGTGCCAACCGCGCGAAGCCGCAGCTTTGATATTATCGATGCGATCATCCGTAAAAAGAAGTTCCCCAGCAGGCAGTGCACAGTCTTTTTCCACCATGTCGTAAATCTGGGCATCCGGTTTGATGCATTTCATGTGACCCGAAATATAGCGACGATCGAATTCCTTCAAAAATGGATAGGCAGCTTCGCCAATTTCAAAGGTTTCAATTCCAAAATTGGTAAGGGTAAACACCGGGGTCCCAGTTTTTCGAAGCGCCCGCAAAAGGGTGACCGAAAGCGAAATTTCAGGTGTCGCAAGCGCGGCCCAGTCATCATGCCATAGCCGTATTTCGTCACGAAACGCAGGATAAAGATCGGCGGTTTCATAGACCACGTCTTTAAAGCCTTCGCCGCGATCGATACGGTCATTCATCGCATGGAGGTCGACGGTTTCAAACATTGCTTTGCGCCGTGCTTCGCCAAATCGCGCGTCATAGTATCGCTCGGGTTGCCATTCAATAAGAACGTTGCCGATGTCAAATATAACCGCGCTGATTTCGGGCATATTATTTCCTTTTCGCGGCTTGAATCGCGCGTTCCAAGGCGTTGAGGAAATTCGACCTATCCGCTTTGCCAAAGGCTTTGCCGCCGCCTTGTCGAAAGGGATCTGACGCCCGCAGATCCGCCATCAGATCGCGGGTTGCGAGCCGGTTGCCGATATTGGCTTCGGTGAAACGATCGCCTGTGTGGCTGATGGTTTCCGCACCTGAGGCCACGGTTTTGGCGGCGAGAGGGATGTCGTTTGTAACAACGATGTCTTGCCGGCTTGCTCGATCTGCGATCCACATATCCGCGACATCGGGCCCATCATCGACAAAGATCATTTCAACCAGCGGGTTGAGGGAGGGCCGGAGCCCGCCATTTGAAACGAAGTAGAGCTTCAATTGATGGCGGGTGGCGACTTTTTCAGCCTCAGCTTTTACGGGACAAGCGTCCGCATCAACATAGATGGCAGTCACGTGATTAACCGTCTTTCTTCTTGGTGGCTTTGCGCTTTACCTTGAATTCCTCAGGAATTGGCATGCGATTAAACGCATCAAGGCCTGCGATTTTGTAGGCTTCGGCCAAGGTCGGATAGTTAAACGTGTTTTCCACAAAGTAATCGACGGTGCCTTTGAGGTTGAGCACCGCTTGTGCGATGTGGATCAATTCGGTGGCGCCTTCGCCTACGATTTGCACCCCCAAAAGGCGCCGTGTTTTAAGAGAAACGATCATTTTGAGCATCCCGTGTTCAAGCCCCATGATATGGCCACGGGATGTTTCACGAAGCCGCGCAACCCCAATTTCATATGGGATCTTTCGTTCTTTGACTTCTTCTTCTGACATGCCGCAGGTGGACATTTCAGGCACAGAGTAGATGCCATATGGGAACCAAGGCGATTCCTTTAACGTTGGCGTATCAAGCGCATGGCAGGCCGCGACGCGGCCTTGTTGAAGGGAGGTAGA
>JBMYYE010000136.1:0-4737 GCA_049609065.1 Halocynthiibacter sp. | reverse complement strand
GATGAAATCGACAAGATGGGCCAAGATTTCCGTGGGGACCCCGCCTCTGCCATGCTAGAGGTTTTGGATCCAGAACAAAACAGCACCTTTGTCGATCACTACCTTGAGGTGGAATATGATCTATCAAACGTGATGTTCTTGACCACCTCGAACAGCTATAACATGCCCGGTCCTCTTTTGGACCGCATGGAGATCATTCCATTGGCAGGTTATACCGAGGACGAAAAACGCGAAATCGCGCGGCGTCACCTGATTGATAAGGCGGTGAAAAACCATGGTCTGAAAAAAGGTGAATTTGAGCTGACCGACAGTGCGCTGACCTCAATGATCCAGCACTACACGCGCGAAGCGGGTGTTCGCAACCTTGAACGCGAAGTGGCGAAAGTCGCCCGTAAAGCAGTGACAAAAATCGTCAAAGGAGAAGAAGAAACCGTAACCGTTACGGCCGAAAATCTGGATGATTTTCTGGGCGTGCGCAAATTCCGCTATGGTCTGGCGGAAAAAGAGGATCAGGTGGGCGTTGTCACAGGGCTGGCCTATACATCCGTCGGCGGTGATCTGCTGCACATCGAGGCGCTCAAACTCCCGGGAAAGGGACGCATGAAAACCACCGGTAAACTAGGTGATGTGATGAAAGAATCCATCGACGCAGCAAGCTCTTATGTGCGTTCAATCTCACCTGAGATCGGGGTGAAACCACCCCAGTTCGATACGCTAGACATTCACGTTCACGTCCCCGAGGGCGCAACACCCAAAGATGGTCCAAGTGCGGGTTTGGCGATGGTGACGTCAATTGTGTCGGTCCTTACGGGCATTCCGGTGCGCAAGGATATCGCCATGACAGGCGAAGTCACGCTGCGCGGCAACGCGCTGGCCATTGGTGGATTGAAAGAAAAGCTATTGGCGGCCCTGCGCGGTGGGATCACAACGGTGTTCATTCCAGGGGAAAATGAAAAGGACATTGCCGAACTGCCAGACTCGGTCAAAGACGGGCTAAAAATCATCCCCGTCACCCATGTGTCTGAAGTCTTGGCACAGGCCTTGGTAGACCAACCAGAGCCCATCGAATGGGATCAGGCGGCCGAAGATGCCGCCGCCGCAGAACGGGCCAAACAAGCCCAAAGGAGCGCCCAAATCACACATTAATAAAGAGGCCCCACATTACGGGGGCCTTTTTTTATCCCATTCCTCATTCAAATCGCGCATTTCATCCCCATATATTAAATAGGATAAGGGGCTTTTGTGATGAGTGCATTTGACGACAGAGAAAACGCGTTTGAGGCAAAATTTGCCCATGATCAAGAAAAGGAATTTCACGCGGAAATGATGGAATTACGGCAAATCGCGGCTTGGGGCGTGTAATTGATGCTGATATCGCCCAACAAAAAGAAACACCGCACGGCTGCACTTCAATCACTTAAGATGCAAAAAGGTGCCAAGGCGCTGATCCTCGCCCAATTGGCCGATGATCTGTTGGGAGACGTGGATGAGGATGCGATTAAAACAACCTATGCCCTGTTCCTGCAGGATGCGCGCGAAAAAATGGGGAGGATCCCACCTGCTTAAAGGCGCATCAAATATCGCTGATTGCCTGAAACACACAGGATGCCATCCTGATTATGGATTTCGATCGCCACACCCAAAATACCCGTCGTGCTTTGGCGGGTGAGTTCATTTATTTCAAACGCCGGATACAGGGTATCGCCATTATAAACGGGATGTAAAAATCGGCTGGATTGATCTACGAACCCGATCAATGCCCGCCCCATTTCATGGGCCAGGGGTGATGCGCCAATTGCCGCTTGAACAAGGCTCATATAGCCATGTGCCATTAAATCAGGATGGCCCAGTGTTTTCAAATAGGCGCGGTCATAATGGATTGGATGGTTATCCCCACTGGCTGCCTGAAACGCTGCAAACACGCCTTCGCTCATCGTGCGTGATGGGGCGAAAAAGCGTTCACCAATCTCAAAATCATCAAAATGACGGGTTGCAAGCATCTGGTGTTTGATTGGATCAAATGGCATTTCACCCTCCTGATTTGATAGCTTAGCTATAGTTTGCCAAAGCCTGAAAGAAAAAGGTAATTTTTTCAACAGAACCCTCTTGCGCAGGATCAACGCTTTGGCTATTACGCCTGCTATCGGGTGATTAGCTCAGTTGGTAGAGCGCTTCGTTTACACCGAAGATGTCAGGAGTTCGAGTCTCTTATCACCCACCATTTTCCCTTAATTGTTTCGAAATGCTGGGTTTTTGCAAACCCACACTCTATATCCCATATGACTTTGTGAATAGAGGACCCACATGCCAGACCATCGCCCCGACCCAGATCGTAAGCCCCAAAAATCCGAAGCCCGAATGGGCGGCATGGTTGCCACGGCCGTTTTAGTGTTTTTAGCACTTTTCACAGTTATTTTTGTGCTTGGCTAAGGCAACGCTCGCCTTTTGGCGGATCAGGCGTTAATCACGTTTTATGACGCAAAAACAGTCTCGACTCATCTGGCTTGATCTGCTGCGGGCCTTGGCCATTTTGGCCATGGTTGTGTTTCATTTTACATTTGATCTGATGTATTTCGGCTATATCAAGGCGGGAACCGTCTTTCAGCCGGAATGGCGCATGTTTGAACGTTCGATTGCCGTGTCCTTTCTATTTTTGGCGGGTTTATCATGGCAACACACGCATCGTTATGGCGTCAAATGGCCAACCGTGTGGCGGCGCGCGGCGCTACTGGGGACGGCGGCAGCAGGGATATCATTGGCCACATATTTCACCTTTGGACCCTATATGATCCGCTTTGGCATTCTGCATCTTATTTTGGTGATGAGCGTTCTGTCTCAGCCTCTCATCTCTCTGCATTGGGGCGCGCCCTTGACCTTTGCGGTTGCGCTTGCTTCTTATTTCGCCTGGGCAGATGGGCCTGTTGATGGCTCTATTTGGATCATGTGGATCATCTGGACCACTGAAACAGCGGGCAGTGTGGATTATCGCCCCATTATGCCGTGGGGGTTTGCGTTTTTTGCTGGCATGGCGGCACATGCCCTGTTCCAGCGGCTAAACGCCTTTGGCTATGCCGGTCCTGCATGGGGTTGGGTCCGTCCATTTGCCTTTGCTGGGCGGCACAGTTTGACAATCTATCTTATCCATCAACCCCTTTTGTTTGCAGGGTTCTATATCTATCAATTTTTAACAACAGCGTAATATAACACGCGATCGACTGATAATGCCTATAACGGATCAATGTCGCCTTTGGCGCGGGTTGCGTGAAACTCTGCCTCAAATTCTGTAAAACAACCTGCGGCAATCGCATTGCGCATGGTGTCCATCAACTCTTGGAAGTAGTGCAGGTTATGCCAGGTCAGCAACATCGAACTGATGATTTCCTGACTGCGGAAGGTGTGATGCAAATACGCGCGTGAATAGTTGGCGCAGGCAGGGCACGTACACTGCGCATCCAGCGGGCGCGGATCATCACGGTGTCGTGCGTTTTTGATGTTCACAACGCCATTGCGCGTAAACACCTGCCCCGTGCGCCCAGATCGCGATGGTAGGACACAATCCATCATGTCAACGCCGCGCTTTACGGCACCGACGATATCATCGGGTTTGCCAACACCCATAAGATACCGAGGTTTATCCGTGGGCATCATGTCAGGCGCGTAATCTAGGACGGAAAACATTGCCTCTTGTCCCTCGCCCACAGCCAAACCGCCAATGGCATAGCCGTCAAATTCAATCGCACGCAGCGCCTCAGCGCTTTCGCCGCGCAAGTCCTGTTCTAAGCCGCCCTGTTGAATACCGAACAAGGCATGTCCGGGCCGATCACCAAAAGCATCGCGCGAACGTGCGGCCCATCGCATAGATAGACGCATGCTTTCTTCAATACGGGCACGCTCCGCCGGCAATGCAGGACATTCATCAAAACACATGACAATATCACTGCCCAATAACCGCTGAATTTCCATGGAACGTTCCGGGGTCAATTCATGACGTGATCCATCCACATGGGATTTGAACGTCACGCCCTCTTCCGTCAATTTGCGCAGCGACGACAGCGACATCACCTGAAACCCACCACTATCCGTCAAAATGGGGCGGTTCCAATTCATGAATTTGTGCAATCCCCCCAAACGATCAATACGCTCCGCCGTTGGGCGCAGCATCAGGTGATAGGTATTGCCCAGCAGGATATCAGCACCCGTTGCACGCACGCTTTCGGGCATCATCGCCTTAACCGTGGCAGCGGTGCCCACGGGCATAAATGCAGGTGTGCGGATGTCACCGCGCGGTGTGGAAATCACCCCTTGGCGGGCTTTACCATCTGTGGATTGTAGCTGAAAAGAAAATCTTTGTGTCATGCGGGACGATTTGGCAGGTTTAGCGGCAAATGCCAAGGGATAACATTTTGGCGCATCGCCCATCATAAGATTGACAAGCGCCGACCGCCCCAATGGGAGGTGTGTATCGCTCCCGCAAAGGTCGGCTTGGTACGATGAATTTTGACAAGACATTTAACTTGATCGAAAGTCGGTCAAGTTCAAAACACGAGATTGCATTTGGCGCAACGCGCACCGCGTCACGATGAACGCCTTCAAATCACCGCCGTTTCTTATACTGATCTTATACATGCAACAAAAAACCGTAAGTCCAATCATGGATTACAGGCGTTACTATCTGACCGCGTTACGAACTGCGCGCTACGCCACCCGTGGGGGCGGTCGGCGTCTGCCAATCTCGCA
>JBMYYE010000135.1:0-4817 GCA_049609065.1 Halocynthiibacter sp. | reverse complement strand
AAAGACGGGCCGAAAAAATCAGGCGGCAAAGGCGATTGGGCCAAAAAAGACGGCGACAAAAAACCGTTCAAAAAATCCCATGACGACCGCGGATCAGATATGCCGCGCGAAGGCGGGTTCAAAGGATCCTCAAATGATGCACCACGCCGTGGTGGCAAGCCCTTTGGAAAAGCTGGCGCAAAAGGCAAAGGCAAGCCAGCTGGCAAGCCCAAAAGCCCAAAAGGCAAGTTTGGCTTTGACCCAAGCAACCCATCCGCAGGCCGCAAACAACGCGGCAAACCAGGTGGCAAACGCTAAGGGTTAATCCCCACCGTTTGACGGAGCTTATCGGTGGCCGCATCAAAGATCAGGATCTGATTTTGTGATGTGACCACCGCATACCATCCATCGCCTTTGGTAATTGCGGTGACTGTCGCCCCTTCGGGGAGTTCGATTTGCGCCGGAAATGGCATCGTTTGCGCATCCAACTTCGGGAAACGGGTGACAAAAAGCCCGATTAGCACTACAAGCCCGACGATCATCGTGATCATCAACACCGTCACGAGCCGCCTTAGGAATTTCAGGTTGAGCGGTTCTACGTAATCTTCTGGAGCGTCTGTCATGTCTATGTCCCAATCCATCAAGGTCGAAGTGGTGATCCAGCCGGACCCCCCTAAACGTCTTGATAAAGCGCTTTCACGTGATGTGCCAGAAGAAGCGAACCTTTCAAGATCCCGCCTCATGAAACTTTTGGCGGCGGGTGCCATCACCAAAGACGGCGTCATGATCGATGACCCACGTGCCAAAGTCGCCGAAGGAGATGTCTTTGAGATCACCATCGAAGAAGCCACCGACACACATATGTTGCCCGAAGACATCCCGCTTGAGGTGATTTTTGAGGATGATGACCTCATCGTGATCAACAAACCCGTGGGCATGGTTGTGCATCCCGCCCCTGGATCACCCTCTGGCACTTTGGTCAACGCGCTTTTGCATCACTGCGGCGAGAGCCTCTCTGGTGTGGGGGGCGAAAAACGCCCCGGCATCGTGCATCGCATTGATAAGGACACGTCAGGCTTGCTCGTTGTGGCGAAATCAGACGCGGCCCATCACGGGCTCGCGGCGCAATTTGAAAAACACACCGTAGAACGCCATTATCAAGCCGTCGTGTACGGTGCCCCAGATATTGGGGACCCCCGCCTAAAAGGCGTCAAAGGCGTGAATTTCGAAACCAGCAACATCATGAAAATCACCACGGGGCTTGCGCGGCACAAACATGACCGCCAACGCCAAGCGGTGCTCTTTGGGGCGGGACGCCACGCCGTTACCCGCGCGCGCATCCTAGAACGGTTTGGCACACCAGAAGCAGCGAGCCTCATCGAGTGCTGGCTCGAAACGGGGCGCACGCATCAAATCCGCGTGCACATGACCCATGTGGGTCATAGCCTCATCGGCGATCCGACCTATGGCGGGCGTCGCAAACTGTCCCCAAAGGCGCTCAGCACACAAGGCATCAACGCCGCTCACGCGTTTTCCCGCCAAGCATTGCATGCAGCCAGCCTCGGATTTGAGCATCCTGTGACCAAAGAAATGCTCCGCTTTGAGGCCCCTTTACCGCAAGATATGCACGACCTTCTCACTGCACTCCGCGCGCCTTTAAAATAGGCAAAAAAGCTTTGCCGGTCCCTGCCCTAAAGGGTTTAATGGCATATCGTTAGGGGAATGTTGCGCTTAAAGGCACATATCCGTATCAGCCAAGCTGTGCATATAAGGATCATGCAAACCTTTCGGACACATTCATTTTAACGGTCTTTGACTGGTGACCGGTGTCATATTTGTCAACAAATCGTGACACGCTGTTTGTTTATTAAAAGATAATACTATTTTAGTATGAGACTTGAAAATATCTCTATGAGTCCCATATTGATGTTAACGCTTATTACTTTGAAAGGGTCATACGCATGAGCAACTATGCAAATCTTCCAGCCCCAACACCTGAAGGTGGCTTGAACCGATATTTGCAGGAAATCCGGAAGTTCCCGTTATTGGAGCCGGATGAGGAATATATGCTCGCCAAACGTTGGGCCGATGACCAAGATTCGGACGCCGCCCATAAAATGGTGACGTCTCACCTGCGATTGGCTGCCAAAATTGCCATGGGCTACCGTGGCTATGGGCTCCCACAGGCCGAAGTCATTTCCGAGGCCAATGTTGGACTTATGCAAGCGGTGAAACGCTTTGATGCCGAAAAAGGCTTTCGCCTTGCGACCTACGCAATGTGGTGGATTCGTGCTGCGATCCAAGAATATGTTCTGCGTTCTTGGAGCCTCGTTAAAATGGGCACCACCAGTGCGCAAAAGAAGCTGTTTTTCAACCTGCGCAAAGCAAAATCACGCATTGGCGCACTCGAAGATGGGGATCTTCGTCCTGAACATGTCGCAAAAATCGCCAATGATTTAAGTGTAACAGAAGACGAAGTTGTTTCCATGAACCGCCGTATGTCGGGGGGGGATGCGTCCCTTAACGCGCAAATCAACGCAGATGGCGAAGGGGCTGCGCAGTGGCAAGATTGGCTCGAAGACGAAGACGCAGATCACGCGGGCGACTATGAGGCAAAAGACGAATTAACCGCACGCCGTGCGCTTTTGGCTGAGGCTATGGACGTTCTAAACGACCGTGAGAAAGACATCCTTACGCAGCGCAAACTCCAAGACAAGGCCATCACACTTGAGGAGCTGTCGTCGCAATATGATGTGTCACGCGAACGCATTCGCCAAATCGAAGTGCGTGCGTTTGAAAAGCTCCAAAAACGGATGCGCAACCTTGCCGAAGAAAAAGGCATGCTAAATACATAACAACCCGACATTAGGTGCATGAACGGTTGAAAAGGGCGAGGTTTTCCTCACCCTTTTTCTTTACCAAAAGCCGCATAGAAAACCCATTCTGGCACCTCGTTCCACCTAGGATGAGCATCCCCCTGACCAGAGTTTGGTCAGGAAGAAAGCGCATTGGACAAGCAAAAGATGCAGGCTTACATTTTGTAAATGCTAGGCTTCCATCGCCTCCAGTTCATCAATCATCCCAGAAATCATGCTGAGCCCTTTTTGCCAGAATGCAGGGTCAGAGGCATCCAAACCAAATGGCGCCAACAATTCTGTATGATGTTTGGAACCACCCGCTTTGAGCATGTCAAAGTACTTTTCTTGGAACCCGTCTGGATTGTCTTCAAACACGGCATATAGCGCGTTCACCAACCCATCGCCAAACGCGTAGGCATACACATAAAACGGCGAATGTACGAAATGCGGAATATACGCCCAGAAGCTGTCATACCCATCCATAAAGTTAAACACAGGTCCGAGGCTTTCACCTTGGACACTCATCCAAAGCATATTGATATCCTCAGGCGTGAGTTCGCCCTCACCCCGCGCCGCATGGAGTTTGCATTCAAAATCATAAAACGCAATTTGGCGCACCACGGTGTTGATCATGTCTTCAACTTTACCCGCAAGCATCACTTTTTTCTCGGCTTGGGTTTTCGCCCCTTCAAGCATTTTTCTAAAGGTAAGCATTTCGCCAAAGACCGACGCGGTTTCCGCCAAAGTAAGCGGTGTTGAGGACAGTAATTCACCTTGTTCAGCAGCCAAACGTTGATGCACGCCATGGCCCAATTCATGGGCCAACGTCATGACATCCCGTGGTTTCCCAAGGTAATTTAGCATCACATAGGGGTGCACATTTGTAACCGTAGGATGGGCAAATGCGCCAGGGGCCTTGCCGGGTTTCACAGCGGCATCAATCCAGCCATCCGTATAAAACGGCTCGGCCAATTTTGCCATTTCAGGGTCAAACCCCGCATAGGCATCGGTTACGATTTGGCGCGCCTCATCCCATTCAATGATGCGATCATCTTCCATCGGCAACGGCGCGTTTCGGTCCCAAACTTCCATCGTTTCAAGCCCGAGCCACTTGGCTTTCAGTTTATAATACCGGTGGCTCAAATCGGGATAGGCCGCAACCACCGCATTGCGCAGCGCTTCGACCACTTCAGGTTCCACATGGTTTGACAAATGACGGCCGGTTTGTGGCGTCGGCATGCCACGCCAGCGATCTTCGATTTCTTTTTCTTTGGCCAATGTATTATGGATGCGCGCAAATGTTTTCGTGTTTTTTCCAAACACATCTGCCAAGGCGCGCGCGCCTTTTTCACGGGTTGCGCGGTCATGATCTGTCAGCAAATTCAACGTGCTTTCGAGGTTCATTTCGGCCCCATCCACATCAAACATCAGACCCGCAATAGTTTCATCAAATAGCTTGTTCCACGCGGCCGCCCCAACGGAGCTTTGATCATGCAGAAACTTTTCCAATTCATCTGACAGCTGATAAGGTTTCATCGCGCGCATACGATCAATCACTGGACGATACCGTGCCAAACCTGCATCCGCCTCATAGGCCGCGGTCATATGCGCATCCGAAATACGGTTCATTTCCAACCCAAAGAACACCAAAGGCGTTGTGAAAACCGTGATTTTTTCTTGCATATCGGACATGAATTTTACACGCTCGCCATCGACGGTGTTTTGATAATACCGCAAGCCCGCATAGGACATAAGCCGCCCCGTGATAAGGTCAATTTCTTCATAAGCCACGATGCAAGCACAAAGATCAGCCGCAGATAAATCCGCAAGATTTCCCTCATAATTTTCTGCAAATTTACCAAACACCATAATTGATGATAATAAAATTGTAAGAGGTAAAACTAAAACTACTAACCTTGGAGTAACATTTATTAAAAACCGTAAAACAATATCTATTTCTAAATCTTTGATACAAGCTAG
>JBMYYE010000134.1:0-4824 GCA_049609065.1 Halocynthiibacter sp. | reverse complement strand
TGTATGGATGAGGTTATGCCTTACATGCACGAACGCAAACAGTTCGGTCAGCCGATTGGGAACTTCCAGCTTATGCAGGCTAAAATTGCTGATATGTACACGGCGATGAACACGTCACGTGCCTATATCTATGAAGTGGCCAAAGCCTGTGATCGGGGCGAAGTCACGCGTCAGGATGCGGCGGCTGCGGTTCTTTATTCGTCTGAACAAGCCATGGTTCAAGCCCACCAAGCCGTACAAGCCTTCGGTGGCTCTGGTTTCATGAATGAAAGCACTGTGTCACGTCTGTTCCGCGATGCGAAGCTCATGGAAATTGGTGCGGGTACATCGGAAATTCGCCGGATGCTGATTGGCCGTGAATTGATGAGTATCACGAAGTAATTTGACAGTAAGGCGCCCATTGCGGCGCCTTTTCCTCTTATAAATCCGCCATTTATTTGAAATTTGGCGTGAGGTCAGGACCCAAAAAGGGAGAGCCAGATGAAACTGCAATCCAAACTTATTGCCTCGTCGGATGCGGCAAAGCAAAACCGCGCAGCCCACGAAGCGGCGCTCACACAAATTCAAAACGCAGCAAATGCCGCGAGCTTGGGCGGGGGCGAAAAATCGCGGGCCCGTCACCTCTCACGGGGTAAAATGTTGCCGCGTGAACGTGTGGCAAACCTTCTTGATCCGGGGTCTCCTTTCCTTGAAGTTGGCGCAACGGCGGCCCATGGCATGTATGATGGCGCAGCCCCAGGCGCAGGCGTCATTGCCGGCATTGGCCGCGTTGAAGGCCAAGAAGTCATGGTTGTGTGTAATGATGCCACCGTGAAAGGCGGCACATATTATCCGATGACGGTGAAAAAACACCTCCGCGCCCAAGAAATCGCTGCGGAATGTAATCTTCCTTGTGTGTATCTGGTTGATAGCGGCGGGGCGAACCTCCCGAACCAAGACGAAGTGTTCCCTGACCGTGATCACTTTGGTCGTATTTTTTATAATCAAGCCAACATGTCCGCCCGTGGTATTCCGCAGATTGCGGTCGTGATGGGGTCATGTACGGCGGGTGGGGCCTATGTGCCTGCCATGTCGGATGTGACGATCATCGTCAAAGAACAAGGCACGATTTTCCTTGCGGGTCCGCCTTTGGTGAAGGCTGCAACAGGCGAAGAAAACACCGCCGAAGGTTTGGGTGGCGGTGACGTGCATACGCGCCTTTCAGGTGTGGCTGATTATTTGGCAGAGGATGACGCGCATGCGCTCGCCCTTGCGCGCCGCGCTGTGAGCCATCTCAATCGCACAAAACCGCAAACCGTAAATTGGCAAAGCGCCGAAGAGCCGCTTTACGATCCAGAGGAAATCCTCTCTGTGGTGCCTGCGGATCTCAAAACACCCTATGACATTCGCGAAGTCATCATGCGGGTCGTTGATGGATCCCGCTTTGATGAATTCAAACCCCGTTTTGGCGAAAGCCTGGTGTGTGGTTTTGCCCATTTGAAAGGCTGCCCAATTGGCATCATTGCCAATAATGGCGTGCTTTATTCTGAAAGCGCCTCAAAGGGCGCGCATTTTGTTGAACTGTGTTCCCAACGCAATATCACATTGGTTTTCTTGCAAAATATCACGGGCTTTATGGTTGGTCGTAAATACGAACATGAAGGCATCGCACGTCACGGGGCGAAACTTGTGACGGCTGTGTCCACCACGAAGGTGCCAAAAATCACCATGCTTGTGGGCGGCTCTTTTGGGGCAGGGAACTACGGCATGTCAGGACGTGCCTATAGCCCACGCTTTATGTGGACATGGCCAAATTCACGGATTTCCGTGATGGGCGGCGAACAGGCGGCAGGCGTGTTGGCCACGGTGAAACGTGATGGCATTGAACGCAATGGTGGCACATGGTCTGCGGATGAAGAAGCGGCCTTTAAACAACCCACTTTGGATATGTTTGAGGAACAATCACATCCGCTTTATGCCTCTGCGCGTCTTTGGGATGATGGGATCGTGGATCCACGTAAAACCCGTGACATTCTATCCCTATCGCTCTCAGCTGCGTTGTGTGCCCCAATCGAAGACACCAAATTTGGTGTGTTCCGCATGTAATTCACGGGCGACACCGCCTTTTGGGAGATAAAATGATCCAAACACGGTTCACTAAACGCTACGGCCTTGCGCATCCAGTGATGGTTGCGCCGATGGCCTATGTTACGGGCGGGGCTTTGGCGCGCGCGGTGACGGATGCGGGTGGATTTGGGATCATGGGCGGCGGCTATGCAGAATTGGGCTGGCTGGCGCGTGAATATGACGTGCTCGGCACAACATCCATGTCATGTGGATTTATCACATGGTCTTTGGCGCACGCGCCTGAGGCGTTGACTGCGGTTCTCGCACGAGACCCGAAAGCCGTGTTTTTGTCATTTGGGGATCCAAAACCCTTTGCCGCTGAGATTAAAGCCGCAGGGGCGGATTTGATCTGCCAAGTGCAAGATATGGACAGTCTAAAACTGGCCCTAGCGGCAGGCGCAGATGTGATCGTGGCCCAAGGCGCAGAAGCGGGCGGTCACGGGGCCACCCGCGGCACCATGAGCTTGGTTGCAGAAGTGGCTGACCACCTAAAGGCCCATGCGCCTGATGTGATTTTACTTGCGGCAGGCGGTATTGCCGATGGTCGTGGGCTGGTCGCGGCTTTGGCGCTTGGTGCAGACGGTGTTGTTATGGGCACACGCTTTGCGCTCGCCGAAGACAGCTTAATGCCAGATTCGTTTATCGAAGAAGGCCTCGAGGCCACAGGCGACGCCAGTTTCCGTTCGACGTTGATTGATGCGGCGCGGGGGCGGGCTTGGCCTGCGGGCTACACATGCCGAACGCTTAAGAACGCGTTTAGCACCGAATGGGCGCATAAAATAGATGAACTCACTGATACCGCGCGCGCAGAATATGAACGCGCGGTCATACAAGAAAATGCAAAAGCCGCACAGGTTGTTTTGGGAGAGGCCGTGGGCCTCATCCAAAACCGTGAAACCGCGGCTGAGATACTTAAATCCGTGACCGAAGAGGCCACACTAATTTTGCGTGCACAAAGCACGTATCTGGAGGGATAAATGTTTAAGAAAATCCTTATCGCCAATCGCGGCGAAATCGCATGTCGTGTCATGGAAACGGCACGTAAAATGGGCGTGAAAACTGTGGCGGTGTATTCCGACGCGGATGCGGCCTCAAAACATGTGGCGATGGCGGACGAAGCCGTGCATATCGGTGGCTCTACCCCCGCAGAAAGCTATCTGAAAGCAGATGTCATTTTACAAGTGGCCAAAGACACTGGTGCCGAAGGTATCCATCCGGGCTATGGCTTTCTCTCGGAAAACCCTGAATTTGTGGATGCATGTGATGCAGCAGGCATCGCATTTATCGGTCCATCAGGGGATGCGATCCGCAAAATGGGTCTCAAAGATGCGGCCAAGGTTTTGATGATCGAAGCCGGCGTACCTGTGGTCCCTGGCTATCACGGTACCAACCAAGACACGGGGTTTTTGAAAGCAGAAGCCGAAAAAATTGGCTACCCTGTGTTGATCAAAGCAGTTGCAGGCGGCGGCGGCAAAGGCATGCGCCTCGTTGAAGATGGCAAAGATTTTGAAGATGCGCTTGCATCGGCACAAGGTGAGGCCAAGACGGCCTTTGGCAACGCTGATGTGTTGATCGAGAAATACATCACATCCCCGCGCCATATTGAAATTCAGGTCTTTGGCGACGGAACCCATGCGGTGCATTTGTTTGAGCGCGACTGTTCGCTGCAACGGCGTCACCAAAAGGTCATCGAAGAGGCCCCAGCCCCCGGCATGACCGATGAAATGCGTGCCGCCATGGGTGATGCCGGTGTGAAAGCTGCCGAAGCCATTGGATATTCTGGCGCAGGCACCGTTGAATTCATCGTGGATGGGGCAAATGGCCTACGTCCTGATGGGTTCTGGTTTATGGAAATGAACACGCGTTTGCAGGTAGAACATCCCGTGACAGAAGCGATCACAGGTGTTGATCTCGTGGAATGGCAATTGCGCGTGGCATCGGGTGGTGGACTTCCTATGGTACAAGAGGATCTTTCGATCACGGGACATAGTTTCGAGGCGCGTCTCTATGCCGAAGACGTTCCCAAAGGCTTCTTGCCCGCGACGGGCACGCTTACGCATTTGTCGTTTCCAGAAGACTGCCGCTCAGACAGCGGCGTGCGGGCAGGGGATACGATTTCACCATTTTACGACCCAATGATTTCCAAAGTCATCGTACATGGCGGATCGCGCGAAGAGGCGCTTTTGAAAATGGAACGCGCTTTGGCGGAAACCGAAGTTGCAGGCTCGGTCACCAATCTGGCCTTCCTTGGTGCACTTTGCCGCCATGACGGGTTCTCCAAAGGGGATGTCGATACGGGGTTAATTGACCGCGATCTAGACACGCTTATCGCGGAACCAGTTGCCACAGCCGGCATCACGGCCTTGGCGGCCCTTGGGGCGATGGGGCTTCATGAGGCGAAAAATTCACAAACTGGGTTCACGGCTTGGGCGCCTTTGCTGCAAACCGTGCATCTTCGCCAAGGCGAAGAGGTTTTACCTGTGAAGGTTGAGACGCATTCTGCCAAACGCTTTACCGTGTATGTGAACGAAGACGTCGTTGAGGTTAGCCATGATGGCAGTGTCTGGCACACATCAGAAACCAAGCATGCCGCAAATATCATGCGCATTGGCGATGTGGTGTCGGTCTTTGCAGGTCACGGGTACCATTTTGATATTGTTGATCTTTTGGATGTTGTGGACGAAGCAGGTGCAGGCGGCAACATGATCGTTGCCCCGA
>JBMYYE010000133.1:0-4851 GCA_049609065.1 Halocynthiibacter sp. | reverse complement strand
GGCGTCGCCATATAGAGGGGCCGCCATGTAATGCCAAAGCTTTCTTTAAACTGCCGTAGGCCTTGTCCTCCTGCTTTGTGGTCGAAAATTTGACGACAGATACGCTCTATCTGGGGGCCTGTTTCATATTTTGCAGGGGCCGCCGCGAGGGACAACTCTGTGATGCCATGCTCTTTGGCTGCGGTGATCGCCGTATGGATTAGCATATGCATGGTGCCATCTGGGGCCGCCGCATTTTGGCGCATGAGATCCAGTGACCACATGGCATCCGTGTGGCAAAAGGTTGCAAAGGCCACAAGTTCATCTTGGCAATAGGCAAGGAAGATTTTTTGTGTGGTCAGATAGGCGGGAACAAAGGGCCCCGTTGAAAATTGGCGTTCCCCCCCGTTTTTGTGGATCCAGTGTTCGGATATATGGGCCATTTGTGCAATCGGAAGCGTGCCATAGGCATCCCAAGGGGACGGTGTTGGTGCTTCGACATGTAAGATCGCGGCTTCTGCTTGGCGCAATTTTCGGCGGAGTTGGCGTTTTGATGATCCCTTTGTTGAATACGCTTGTGGATTTAGCACAGCCTCGCGGGCAATGAGCATGGTTTGATAATTTTGGGCCCGTGCCGTCGCGGCCATGCGGGCAGAGCATTTATAGAAACTGGGGATTTTCGCCCGCGATTTCGCGTAGCTGGTCAAAAGAGCCACCGCATCCTCTGATGAGAGTGTGGGAGAAATAGGATCTCCTAAGGCGGTGAGACAATGTCGGGTTTCCGTTGCATGAAAAATTGGACGCCCATCAAATCTATGAAAAACATGAGCATTTGGCGCATGCAAGAGCCCAGCTTCCCCATGGGGAGCCGCGCGAATGAGTTTTGTAAGATGAGTGACATCGTAGCTTTCTTGTGCCGAAGACAGTTGAACAAACTGCCTTTTGGGTTGGGTATTGTTTTTGCTTGTAAGTAAATAGCCCCCGCCAAGTAGGGCAGGAAGGCCGTAATAGGTGAGGCGAAATGCCGTGAGGCTTATGAGAAGCTCTGTAAGTGGCAAATCGGGGAAAAATGCGATGAAAACCAATTCAAATGGGCCAATACCCGCGGGCGCTCCTGAAAGGAGGGCTAAGCCATAGGCCAAAAGGAAAACAGCAAAATATTGGCTGAGTCCGATGGTGAATTCGGGAGGGAAGAACACATATAGCGCCGCTGCTGCGGCTGCCGTGTCGATAAGAACATAAATGCTCAACGCCTGAAGGGCGGGGATAGACGGGGATGTGATTTTTAAACGCCAAAGTTTGATTTCGCCACAGATAAGCAAAGCGACAATCCCTCCCAAGCTGA
Organism: Halocynthiibacter sp.; assembly: GCA_049609065.1. Classification (GTDB taxonomy): domain Bacteria; phylum Pseudomonadota; class Alphaproteobacteria; order Rhodobacterales; family Rhodobacteraceae; genus JBMYYE01. The sequence goes on along the minus strand of JBMYYE010000133.1, from coordinate 3,527 downwards.
TGCAGAGCGCGCATAGGGGTGCCCACCGTAAAATGGGATGAAACGGCATTGGCAGCCCCGCTATGGTGGTCACAAATGCTGTGAGCACGAACCATGCGGATAGGAAGCTTATGGCCACCGAAAGCGTGAATTTTGCCACCCGCCAGAGATCAAGATGGGGCAAAAGGCGAAACCGCGTCAGTGTGCCCGTTAAAAGCCCGAGGCCGACCAACTGCGAAATGGCAATGGCCGCCATGCCCGAATGCGCCGCGCGGGTGGGGTGAACACCTGTGTTGTGCACTTGGTGCAAAACGCGGTCATACTGACCAATGCTCCAATAACTGAGCATTGTGAGCAAAAACGCGCCGCCCCAGTGAACGGCCCCAAAATTGCGAAGGGCAGGCCATATCGCGCTCGTATCGATGTGAGATAGTTTTGAATGCGCAAGACCCAAGAGCCCAACCAAAAGCGCAAGGGCAAAGACTTGTCGTGGCAAATAGGTCATGAAAAACGCAGGTACGGATTGCGTTTGCGGACGATTTTCTTTGTGAGGACGTGTAACGGGATGAACCATATGACTTTCGCTTTTTGGAACGTCATACAGCGTGGGAGGTTGCCAGATCTTTAACAGATAAAATTGCAATAAAAAAGGCGCCCCAAGGCGCCCTTCTAAATGTGATCGTTCGGATTTATTTCCCGAAAATTTCACCCGCTTCGATGAGGATCTTTCCCATCATCTCACGAATATCAGCTTCGGAGACCTTATCGCCAAGATCGCCAGAAACTTTGCGAAACACGTCTTCGTGGCCTGCTTCTTCCATATCTGACTTTACGACTTCAATTGCATAGCTGTCGGCGTCGTCGCCTGTTTTTCCAAGGATATCCGCGGCCCAAAGACCAATCTTTTTGTTGGCATGTGCAATGGCTTTAAATTTGAGCTCCGCGTCATGTTGAAATTTGGCTTCAAAAGCGCGTTCGCGATCATCAAAAGGTGTTGACATGGGGTCCCTCCCATAAGTTGTGTTGGTTTCCATACATATGCCCTTTGCGTTGTGCGTACGCAAGAGGTGATAGCCAATTATTAAAGGGTCGGAGGCATTTTGCCGCGTTGCTTGTAAAGGAGGATGAAATTCTACGTCCTTGACTTGCAGTAAGGCGCATTTGGCCCTATAGGGCAAGGAAGTGGACAGTACTGTCTTTAAAACAAAGGTGAGTTCAATGGCGCGACGCAAGAAGCTTTATGAAGGCAAGGCGAAAACCCTTTATGAGGGGCCAGAACCTGGAACGATTGTTCAGTATTTCAAAGATGACGCAACAGCTGGCAATGGCGAAAAGCACGATCTGATTGAGGGAAAAGGTGTTCTCAACAATCGGTTGTCTGAGTTTTTCATGCTGGGATTGCAAAATATTGGCATTCCAACCCATTTCCTAAAGCGTTTGAATATGCGCGAACAATTGGTGCGCGAATGTGAAATCGTACCTTTAGAAGTCATCGTGCGCAATTTTGCGGCGGGCTCTATTTGTAAACGCCTTGGTTTGACGGAAGGCACACGGTTGCCGCGTCCATTGGTGGAATTTAGCTACAAAGACGACAGCCTTGGGGATCCTTTGGTCTCTGAGGAATATATCTTGTCCTTTGGTTGGGCACAGCAGCAAGAGCTCGATGATATCATCAATATTGCACTTCGGGTGAATGATTACCTTTCTGGGGTGATGCATGGTGTTGGTATTAAGCTTATTGATTTTAAAATTGAATTTGGCCGCACCTGGGACGGGGATTTCCAACGCCTTGTTGTTGCGGATGAAATTAGCCCAGATAGCTGCCGTTTGTGGGACATTAAAACCGGTGAGAAGCTCGACAAAGATGTGTTCCGCCGCGATTTGGGTGATCTAACCGATGCCTATACCGAAGTGGCGCGCCGTTTGGGGGTTTTGCCTTCGAATGTGACCCACACCACCAAACCAACATTGATCAACTAGCTCATATAGAGCCCTAATAGACGGAAAAGACAGATGAAAGCGCGTGTCCATATATTGCTTAAAAATGGTGTTCTCGATCCACAAGGTGCGGCGGTTCGCCATGCGCTTGGGGCCCTCGATTTTTCAGGCGTTGAAAAAGTGCGCCAAGGTAAAGTCATTGATCTTGAACTGGCGGAAACTGATCCTGCGAAAGCCAAAGAAACCGTTCGTGAAATGTGTGAGAAGCTTTTGGCCAATACGGTCATCGAAAGCTACGACATCGAAATTTCCTAACTTCGCCTAAAGGAGAGTGCCATGAAAGCGGCCGTGATTGTATTTCCTGGGTCAAATTGTGACCGTGATTTGGTTCAAGCCTTTGATCAAGCAGGCTTTGAAGTTGAACGCGTTTGGCACAAAGACACACATCTGCCAGAGGATGTGGACATTGTCGGCATTCCAGGTGGGTTTTCATTTGGGGACTACTTACGCTGCGGCGCGATTGCTGCAAATTCCCCGATTGCGGGATCGTTGAAGCGCCATGTGGAGCGCGGCGGATACGCTGTTGGGGTCTGTAATGGGTTCCAGGTTTTGACTGAAACGGGCCTTCTTCCGGGGGCGCTGATGCGCAATGCAGGGCTTAAATTCTTGTGCAAACCTGTTGGGCTAAACGTCACAACAACCGATAGTATTTTTACCAACGGGTACGATCAAGGCCAAGAAATCATCATTCCAATTGCGCATCATGATGGCAATTATAATGCGGATCCAGAAACATTAAAAATGCTTCAAGATCAAGACCGTATCGCGTTTACTTACAGCGAAAACCCCAATGGGTCCATGGACGATATTGCCGGGATCCTATCGGAAAATCGCCGTGTGCTCGGCATGATGCCACATCCAGAACGTGCCGTCGAAGAGGGCCATGGGGGCACCGATGGGCAAGCGTTTTTCCGCGCACTCTTTGCGGCCCTTGGAAACGCCTAGGTTTAAATCCTTGTGCCTGCCTTCGGGCGGGCCTAGGTTTGCTCTATGACTGAGCTGCCCATTTCAGAAATCACATCACAAGCCTCGCCATCTTCGGCCGCACAGAGCGTGAACCGTAGCCATGATGGCGCTGATATTAAACCGCCGCGCACGTCTATGTATATGCGTGTTGTTGTCGGCCTTATCTTAGTGGTGGCGGCGATTACGCTTTGGGTGAGCAACTCGATTTTAACCAAAGAAGCAACAAAAGCGACCCAAGGGCGTGCTGAGCTGCGGCTTGCGCTTTATTCGGGTAGTTTAATGGGGGAATTGCGCCGCGCGGCGGTTGTGCCGCAGCTTTTGGCGCGTGATCGTGCGCTCATTGGGGCGCTTAATTCGTCTGATTACACAAACACATCGCAACGCTTGATTTCTTTTCGGGACGAAATTTCCTCTAGTACCTTGATTTTGCTGGATGCAAGCGGACGTGTTGTGGCTGCAACCGAACGTAATCTTTTGGGGCAGGTGCACCGCCGTAGCCACCACTTTATTGAAGCGTTACGTTCAATTGATACGGTTTTTTCGATCGAAGACGATAGCGCAGGGCTTGGATTTGCGGCCTATTC
>JBMYYE010000132.1:0-5187 GCA_049609065.1 Halocynthiibacter sp. | reverse complement strand
CAATATGGAGAAGAGCCACCGCTCTATCTGACCTAAGAATTCGGTTTGATGGGGGGTGCCCTAAATTTTTGCATGCCAAAAAATTCCCCCCCCAAGGTTGTATTACCTGCATTTCTTCGAGTGCAGTTCAGAAACCAATTCGGGACGTTGTTAAAAGATGATCTTCCAGAGCCTTCTGATCTGCAAAGAGAGTTGACGCTCGACGAACTTACAGCTGCATTCGACATCGCAGACCGACGGATCGGAGAGCACTGGCCATTGCTTGCGACCAGCCTATGGCATTACGGCACACATCAACTGTTGACGTCGTATGTTGAGACCAGCGTCAACATCGCAACCGCCCTCCGAGATCTATTCGCGGCGGACACCGCATATCTTCCGGTGTTCACAGCCAGCTTCGATACCGTTGCTGAGGGATTGATCGTAAGAGTTCGACCAGCGATCAGGATTCAAGACAGGCACTGGAGCATTTTGATGATGTTTCTAATTTTGGGGGATTCCGCATTTTACCGACGGCACCTTCCTGAAGAAACAAAATTGATCACATATAAAACGAGTATTCCAGAAAGCAAATACTCCAAAACACTGCAGGAACTCACAACCGCCAATGTCGAGTTCGGGCTATCTGCTGACGAAGCCCATTTCCTCTACCCTTACTCGCTTGTTGGGCAAAGCGTGGGCTTCCGAAACGATCAACTGAACAAAGTGTTGCTTGATGAAATTCACCGCACGGCCCGTTTGCCTGCCGCAACGGATCAGACTTTGCTTAGCTTAAGAAAGCTGGTCTCAGATAGCTTTCCCGAAGTTCTTTCGGTCGACATGGCAGCCTCAAAGTTGGACATCTCGCGAAGCTCCATTTTGCGGCGCTTGAAAGCTCATGACTTACGCTACAAAGACATCGTTTCTGAAGCGCGCCTAGAATACGTTCTGGTCCATTTATCGCGCATGGAATACGGGGATCATATGGCAGATGAACTTGGCTTTTCGTCCATGCGCGCTCTAAGCGAGTTTTGCCGCAAAAATACCGGGTATACACTTAAGAAGCTCGCATCCCCCCCAAAAATGCCAATTATGTGAGCATCCCTCCCAAGGCTAGCCCGACAATTTGATGGCGCTGTTCGTCCTAGGAAAACTGAAAGAGATTGCGGATTTGTTGTGCGAAGGTTGGCACCCCAGATCGGTTTACCAATGAGATGGATACTCGGATAATTCAGACATATCCTACGATCTACGGTTTGATGCTTTCTTTCTAGAAAACCATAGCAAGCCGAACGCCTAGGATTTCAACCATCAAAATCACGGCACGATCAGTTCGCATCCTCAGCAAACGTCCGCTTTCCGCCCAGGCTATCCCGCGAACCCTTTATTTCTGGCAGCTATAATCACAAGACGAGTCTTTCCCATAAAGTAGCGTTCAGCGAACGCATTGGCGCGTTGGATGACAAATTCATCGTTCTCTGGATCAGACTGTCGTGTGCATATCTCCGCGACCAATGCCTTGGCCTCTTGGGATGACGCTGTGCTAAGCAATGCCTCAAGCTACATTGCCGCGCGAACAAAACGCTTTCCGCTATGGATGCTCCATTGACGAAACAGAAATGCCAAAACACTTATCTACACTGCAGCTTATTAAGAAGATACACTTTGAGAACTTGATACTATTAGTATACCATGAAGTGAAACAATAGAGTTCACTTCGCCCCTCAAAACTCAATCAAATCAAATACTTATATAATTAATGGAGCCTCCCTGCTTCTCCGCCACAAATTGGACTTCAACACTGTATCATCGCGCTTTGGTCGTCACAATTTTTCGACCAGAGCCTGGCAGTGGCATCTTAGAGAGTATCCATCAAAGTGTGGCTTGGGTCTTTCTAAGTGATCAATACTTCAACCCATCCCATTAAATAGGCCCAGCAATTATTTACTTGCTTTCTCGTAAATATTTGACCAACTGAGTGCATGCGATTTCGCTCACTTGTACATCCAATGATCGTGACAGTAGTTGTCGCGATTTGCGTTTTTAGAGTTTCCTACGGGTATTTTCAATCCGAAGAACTCACGAAAGCGCAAGGCCGCCTTTCGCTTTATCAAAGTTCAGTGGCGGGCGAATTGGAACGTTTTTCCCACCTGACCTACGTGCTGGCGCGCGATCCCATTGTTATTGAAACAGCCCGTGGCGGCGCGACCGAGCAGCTCAATATGCGGTTGGAGGATTTCGCGGCACAAGCAGGCCTAGACGCCATTTATTTGATCGCGCCCAACGGGGTGACCATTGCCACATCAAACCACCGCGACGCCAACAGCTTTGTCGGGCAAAACTACGCCTTCCGCCCCTATTTCCAAGATGCGCTCAAAGGAAAACAGGGACGGTTTTACGCCATCGGGGCCACAACGGGTTTGCCAGGATATTTCATTGCGGATGCAATCTACGATGATCAGAATACGCTTTGGGGGGTGATCGCGATCAAAATCGACATGTCAGATCTCGAAGAAAACTGGCTCGCCTCAGGGGAACAGGTGTTTCTCGCCAACCAAGATGGCGTTGTGCTTCTCGCGTCTGATCCTGCATGGCGCTACAAACTTCTCGCGCCACTTTCAAACGCACGCAGGCAAGAAATCATAGACGCCAGACAGTTTTCCGGACAAGATCTCGCCCTGCTCGATTGGTCAGTTTCCTCAAATCAGCGCGCCCAGATTTCTGGGGCTGAGCCCTTACATCTGGTGGCGCGCGACCTCCCCCATAATTGGGCCCTCCACTTCTTTGCCAATGCTGATCAGGCCCTCACACGCGCGTGGTTGGTGACCGCAATTGTTGTTATTCTTGCGACAATCGCCTTCAATGCCCTCCAAATTCAACGGGCCCGCCGCGTCGATATTGAACTGCGGCGCTCAGAACGCGAAGAAGCGGACCTGCGGCTGGCCAACCAACACTTGGCAAAAGAAGTCAAAGAACGCATGACCGCCGAACGTCGTTTAAAACGCACGCAAAACGAACTCGAAAGTGCCAGCCGCTTGGCCGCCCTTGGCCGATTGGCGGCCTCCGTCACCCATGAATTGGGGCAACCCATTGCCGCCATGCGCAATCATCTGGTGGCCTCTGAAATGGGTGGTGCTGCCCAAAGCAAATTGAGCAGCCATATCGGTGGCCTTGTTGATCGGATGGAAGGCATCACGCGGCAATTGAAGTTTTTTGCCACATCGACCACCGAAGACTTTAAAGTCATTGATTTAAATGATGCTATTCGGGTGTCTCTTGATCTTGTTGCGCCGAATTTAGATCATTCAAACACCCGTGTGCGTCTCCATTTTCCGGACCATCCGGTGCAAATTCGGGGCATTCAGCTTCGGATTGAACAAGTGATGACCAATCTCTTGCGCAATGCAATTGATGCAACCGAAGACAGCACGGATCCTGTGATCGATGTGCACACTGGCGTGGAACACGACACCGTCTGGGTGGAAATCATCGACAATGGTCATGGCCTCGGCTCTGCCACTTTGGCCGATCTACAAGAACCCTTTGTCACAACCCGTGAAAGCGGGCGCGGCATGGGGCTGGGGCTTGCGATTTCAGCCAGTATTGTCAATGATCATGAGGGCACGATGACAGCACGCGATCGCACAAAAGGCGGCGCAGCGTTCCGGATCACCTTCCCTTCAATCACCCCAGAGGATGGATAACTATTATGGAAGATACGCGCCCCAAAAGCGTTCTCGTCGTAGATGATGATAAATCCATGCGCCAATCTTTGGTGGATTTACTGGAAGCCGCTGGCTGGCAGGTGGAAGCCGTGGCACGGGCCACTGTGGTGGCTGGAAAATTGGCTGATGCCCCCCCTGATGTGATTTTATCAGACATGCGCATGCCGGGCATGACTGGGATGGAGCTTCTGGCGACGCTGGATGAAACCACGTCACCGCCACTGGTTTTGATATCCGCTCATGGGGACATCCCGATGGCCGTCGAAGCCATGCAAGGCGGGGCCTATAGCTTTGTGGAAAAACCCTATGAGCCGCGCCGTTTGTTGAGCATTTTGACCCATGCTGCGGAACAAAACCGCATGCGGCGCGACAATGCGCGCCTCAAAGAGCGCCTCTTGCGGCTATCTGGGCTGGATCGCATTTTGCTCGGGCATAGCCCAGAGGTCACTTTGCTCAGGCAAGATATTACAGATTTGGCCAGCACACAGGCCGCGGTCCTGATCACCGGAGAAACAGGCACTGGCAAAGAGCTCGTGGCCCATGCGCTTCATGATCTTGGAAGCGACGGTCAGGCGCCTTTTCTTGCGCTTAACTGTGCCGCCCTTTCGCCTGATACATTTGAAGCCGAAATGTTTGGCGTGGCAGGCCAAAGCGAAGGTCGCTTGGTTCGTGCCTCTGGCGGAACGCTTTTCTTGGATGAAATCTGTTCTTGCCCTGTGGCGGTTCAAGCCAAACTCCTACGGGTTTTAGAGGACAAACACGTGCTACCAGTTGGCGGCTCAAACGCCATTAAGGCCGAGTTTCGGGTCATTTCCGCCACAAGCGAAGACATCCAAGACGCCGTGCGGGATGGCCGTTTACGGCCGGATCTTTTGTTTCGTATCAACACCGTTGTTTTGGGCCTCCCTGCCCTTCGAAAACGCCGTGATGATCTTGGGCTTTTGGCGCGGCATTTTCTTGAACATTATGCGCAGATTTACGAATTGGCCGTGCCAGAAATAGAACAAGAAGAACTCGCAGCACTTTTGACCCATGATTGGCCCGGAAATGTTCGCGAATTGCGCAATGTCTGCGAACGCCGTGTCCTCGCGGCCCGCCGCGGTGGCGGATCAATCACCCAAGCGATTGAAGCAGATCAGCACCTCGATGACATCCCCAGCACTTTAAGAGAAGCCGTCGCTGTTTTCGAACGTGAACTTATTGCCAAGGCCATCCAAGCCCACGAAGGACGCATGGATGCCGCCTCAGAAGCCTTGGGGATCGGGCGGCGAACATTGAACGAAAAAATCGTCAAACTTGGTCTCGACAAAGACGCTTTGCTGTGACCCCTGCCCTGCGGAAATCCGCAGGGCAAATCCCAAACCCCATGCAATTTCCTTCATAGGCAGCCGCGCAGGACCCGCCATACTGAGCCGTATATTTATATTCGCACTTTCTGGGAGGAACCTCATGCGACATACCTTTAAAGGGGCAGCCATTGCTG
>JBMYYE010000131.1:0-5194 GCA_049609065.1 Halocynthiibacter sp. | reverse complement strand
TTGAAGTCAGAAGGCTATGATGTGGTTGGTGTGACGCTTCAATTGTATGATCATGGGGCGGCGCTTGCAAAAAAAGGGGCGTGTTGTGCGGGCCGTGATATTCATGATGCGCGCCGCGTGGCCGAAGAAATGAACTTCCCGCATTATGTGCTTGATTATGAAAATATTTTTCAAGAAGCCGTCATTGACGAATTCGCCGAGAGCTACCTCGGCGGGGCAACACCTGTGCCCTGCATTCGCTGCAATGAGCGCGTGAAATTCAAGGACCTTCTTGAAACGGCCAAAGATCTTGATGCGGACTGTATGGCGACGGGTCATTATATTCAGCGCATGATGGGTGATGAAAAAGCCGAATTGCATTCCGCCGCGGATGCGAACCGCGATCAGAGCTATTTCCTCTTTTCGACCACCCAAGACCAACTCGATTTCTTGCGCTTTCCTTTGGGGCACCTTGCCTCCAAGGCTGAAACGCGTGCGCTTGCGGGAAAATTTGGGCTTTCGGTGGCGGACAAGCCAGACAGCCAAGACATCTGCTTTGTCCCCGATGGCAATTATGCCGCCGTGATCCAAAAGCTGCGCCCAGAAGCCGCCGACCCAGGCGATATTGTTGATATGGATGGTACGGTTCTTGGTCACCACCAAGGCATCATTCACTACACCATCGGTCAGCGCCGCGGGCTTGGCATTGGGGGGCTAACCGATCCCCTTTATGTGGTGAAGCTCGATCCAGATGCGCGTCAGGTTGTCGTCGGCCCCAAAGAGGCGCTCACGACAAAAATCATCGCGGTGCGCGAGATTAACTGGCTTGGGGATGTGCCATTCATGTCGCAGCCGGAATGGACTGTGAAAGTGCGCGTACGCTCAACCCGTCCGCCGCAGCCCGCAATCATTCGCCCAATCTCAGACACAGAAGCCGAAGTCGAACTTCTTATCCCTGAAGAAGGCGTCAGCCCGGGGCAAGCCTGCGTCTTCTATGATGATCAAAGCACACGGATCTTTGGTGGTGGGTGGATATATCGCCCAAAACCAACCTAAGTGGATAGTGGTCGCGGTTTAAGAGGTCGCGACCTGTGCCAAAACAGATCGGGCCGCCCGCAATCCGGGCGCCTCACCGCCCTGCCCCAAACGGTCCATCGTGAGCTGCATGGCTTCTTTTTGCTGTGACGGGTCCTCCATCAAGCTGTGCATGGCAGCATAGATCGCATCGCTCGTGCAGGCTGGGCCTAAAAACTCTGGCACGACACGCGTTTCGGACACCAAGTTCACCAAAGTGACCGTATCGATCCGTAAGGCGCGCGAAATTATGATCCGTGATAGCCAATTCATGTCATAGGCAATGACCATCGGCACGGCATTAGCCGCCAATTCCAGCGACACCGTGCCAGAGGCCGCCAATGCAAAATCCGCCGCGCCGAATGCTGCCGCTTTGGCTGATTTATTTAACGATGGCACAAGGATCGGATCGCATCCCCATGATGAGGTGAGCTCTTCAACCAAGCTATGGGTGTTGACAACTGTCGGGACAACCACGCGAATGGGTGTGTCTTGCGCCACTTGCGTCAATGCCGCGCCAAACCGTGGGGCAAGCCGCCTCACTTCACCTTTGCGCGATCCGGGAAGCGCCAAAACAACCGTCTCATGCTCCAAAATTTCGTGATGGGCCCGAAAGTTTTGCACCTCTGTATCTGTTGCGGTTTTTTCCGCAACCACTGGGTGGCCAACAAAATCACAGCTCATGCCAGCGCGTTCCATATAAGGCGGCTCAAACGGCAAGAGCGCAAGCACATGATCGATCACTTTGGCCATTTTGTCCGCGCGGTTTTCCCGCCAAGCCCAAACCGATGGTGCCACATAATGAATGGTTTTTAGGTTGGGGTTTTCCGCTTTAACAAGGCTTGCAACCCGCAGACAAAAATCAGGGCTATCAATTGTTATCAATGCATTGGGGGATTTCGTTAAAGCATCTTGCGCCACTTCTTTTATGCGACGTTTGAGGTGAAAATATTTGGGTGCAACTTCCGCAATCCCCATGATGGAAAGCTCGGTCATATCAAAAAGCGAGGTTAAGCCTTCAGCTTCCATCAAGGGGCCACCCACCCCATGAAATGTGACATCCTGATGCAATGCTTTAAGACCTTGCATCAAAGCCGCCCCAAGTTTGTCACCCGAGGCTTCGCCTGCGATAAGGTAAAAGCTAAGCCCAGACATCAAAACGCCCAAAGTGATATGTTCAAACGCTCTGCCGCAGCACAGATCGCAGGTCGATCAATCAAAAGCACGCGTTTTGCTTCGATTGCGATCCCTGAAAGCCCGGCTTTTGCTGCGTTTTCAACAGTCGCCACACCAATCGCGGGCATATCCACCCGAAGATCTTGGCCCGTTTTGGCACGTTTAATCAGCACCCCTTTGGCACGGCGCAAATGCGGGGGTGTCATTGCAACAAACCCAAGCATCGCATCCGTGCCTTGCAAAGTTTCAAGACCAAGGCACAGACCATTGGCGACAACGCAAGATTGCCCAATGTCCAGAGCGCTCATATGCTCAAGGATATGCGCGCCTGTTTCGGCATCTGCATGCGCAGGCGCATCTGCAACAGGCCCTGCGATTGAACTGGCTTTGGCCACCAGTTCAGGCACCAAGTCATGGGCCCCTAGAATGGTAAATCCTTCTTCTTCAAACACATCCACAACGAGACGCAAAAGCGCATCGTCACCGGATTGAAAGGCCGCCATCAGTCGTGGGGCCAGAGAAATCATTTTGCTGTCAAATTCCGCGGGGTTTAAAGCAGGACGCGCCATACCCCCCGCAAAGACCACATGCGTGACCTTACGGGCGCGCAGCACATCAAAAAGTGCCCCTAACGTGTTGAAATTTGCCGTATATTCTGCAGAGAACCCATCACAATCGACGCCTTCAAAATCCACCAAAAACGGATGAGAAAGATGGCGCGCCACCACCAAAGGGAGCTGGCCACCGCCAGCAAGAATTGCCGTCACGTCGCTTGGTGAAGAAGATGTCATAACAGCCTCAATTCGGCGTGAGGTAGGATCGCCCCGTTTCGCCCAAAACAAAATCTACGATATCAGATACGTAATCGCTTGTGGTTTCTTCCTTCAAACGCTTTGCGCGTTCTTGAAAGGCCCCATCGCCTTGCGCCAACATTTGATAGGCGGCGCGCAGAGCTGTGATATCCTCACGGGCCACGCCTTTGCGTTTGAGGCCCACAAGGTTCAAGCCTGACAGTTCCCCACGTGGCGCCTGTACGAGGCCATAAGGAATAACGTCATTCGTGACCATTGTGACAGCGCCAATGATAGCGCCTTTTCCAAGGCGCACGAATTGATGAATGCCAGACAAACCGCCAATGATAACATCATCATCCACGATGCAATGCCCCGCAAGCGCCGCTTGGTTGGCAAGGATCACACGGTCCCCGACAATCGCGTCATGCCCCACATGGGCCCCCGTCATGAAGAGACCGTCATCTCCGACTTTCGTAAGGCCACCGCCACCATCCGTGCCGGTATTCATCGTCACGCCTTCGCGAATACGGTTGCGTGCGCCAATACGAAGTTTGGTTTTTTCGCCGCCGAATTTCAAATCTTGTGGAATGTCACCAATATTGGAAAACGGGTAGATTTCCGTTTCAGCCCCAATATGGGTATCGCCCGTAACCACAACGTGAGACTTTAAAATCACGCCCTCAGCGAGCACCACTTCTGGTCCCACGAGTGAAAACGGGCCGATGACACAGTTCGCACCGATCGTTGCACCGTCTTCTATGATGGCGCTTTTGTGGATTTGAGCCGATGGATCGATCATATCAGAGATCCATCATCGCCGTAAATTCTGCTGTTGCTGCGGTATCCCCGTCAACGGTTGCATGGCCTGTGAATTTCCAAACTTTGCCGCCGCCGCGTGTGGCAACCACATTCATTTCAAGCACATCACCGGGCACCACTTTGCGGCGGAATTTACATTTATCAATCCCCATGAAGTAAACGAGGAGATCTTTGTCAGCCAGATCAAGTGACACACCCACCATCACCGCGGCGGTTTGTGCCATGGCTTCGATGATTGTCACACCTGGCATGATTGGAGCGCCCGGAAAGTGGCCTTGAAAATGTGGCTCATTGAAGGTCACATTTTTGATCCCAACAGCGGATTTATTTGGCACAATATCGCGCACTTTGTCGATCAACAAAAACGGATATCGATGTGGGATAATCCGTTGGATTAGGTCAATATCGGCGGAAAGGGTTTCTTGTGCTGGCGTCTCGCTCACGTCGGGCGCTCCTTAAAAAATGAACTCTATATTTCGTAACAACTTCGCAAGGATGGCACAAGCCATGAGCGCCAGAAATTCACATCATTCCCCTGATGGAGGGGTAGCGGGTTCTGTGGGACGGTCAAAATATCCAGCAGCATAAGCAAGATCAACCGCCACCACGACATCATCTGTGACATCAAAAATCTGACGGGCATAAAGAAGCACACGGCGATCCAAAACCGCCTTGGCATTTCTCTCTTGTAGCACTTTGTCTAAGATTTCAGGCAGCAGATTGAAGAAAAGCAACCGTTTATCTTCATAGGTCTGCTCAATCGCTTGCGATTTTTCATCTTGGGCCGTGCGCAAAGCGCGGACTTTTTGATCAAACTCAATCGCCAAAGGCTGAAACGCCTCACGGGTCATGAGTTTACGTTGTTTGGTGAGCGCTTGCTCTTCTTCATTTAGCGCCAAAATCAGTTCTGCATTCTCTGAAAGCTGTTCACGGCGCGCCGACTGACGCTTTGCCTCTGCTTCAATACCAAACTGTGAGGCAACAAAGACCGCATCCACATCAAGCACCACAAAGCTATCTGCAGGCTCTGCCACATCCACAGCCTGCGCCAAAGCCACGCCTGGCGTAAAAAACAGCAAAAGGCCCGCGACACCCGCGGACCAAAGGATATGTAACGCGCGTCTCATACGTCTTTAGAATTTTGTTGAAATCGTAAATTCAAAATTCCGAGTGCGGTCATACGCTTCTTTTTGAATGGGGCGCGAGAAGTTAAACTGCAGTGGGCCAATCGCCGTATCCCAGAAAAGCGACATACCAATGGCAGAGCGCATATTGCGGCTGTCATCCACGGATCCACCGCCTGTGTTATCAAGATCCCAAATCGAACCAATGTCATAGAAAAGACCCGCCGA
>JBMYYE010000130.1:0-5289 GCA_049609065.1 Halocynthiibacter sp. | reverse complement strand
AAAATTTCAGTGTCTTTGGCGTCTCGCAACCACGAAGAGCCACGCGCAATCGCCGCCCCATTTGTGGCCCCCAATATGTGTCCGATGAGCGAGGATGAAATGCGTTCGTCAAATAAAACAGGGAAGGCGCCAGCAGGGGCTTTTTGCGGATTGAGGCGCTCCACGGCGCGGGTGCCTGCGGTTGTGCCTATGCTCTCAGCAGTGCCGAGGTCGCTAAAGTAAATTCGGCCTTCGCCGTAATAATCGCGTTCCATTGTGGCATCTTTGCCCGCAATGGCGACGCAAGATAGGCTATTTTGGCTGCGGCGGTATCCATTGGAAAATCCGTTGCTTGTGGCGAGGTGAATTGAGGTTTGGCCATATCCCGCGCCCGCAGATTGCACATTGGTCACACCACCCACGGCGCGCGCGGCCTCTTCTGCGGCAAGGGCCGCGTCTTGCAGGAGTTTAGGGTCAGGTTCGCCATTTGGATCATAGAGGTCCAATGCGTCGGCCACGTCGGTCCCGTGAAACAGTTCCGCATCATGAGCAAGGCGTGCGAATGGATCTTCGGGGGCTTCTTTGGCCATTGCTACGGCGCGGGCGGCCATTTGCGAAATTGTGTCAGCGCTTTGATCGGATGCGGATACGCAGGCTTGGGATTTACCGACAAAAACCCGGAGCCCAAGATCCACACCTTCGGAGCGTTCCGCATGTTCGAGAGATCCGTTCAATACATCGATGGAAGTGGACGTCCCGTCCACAACCAAACAATCGGCGGCATCAGCGCCTGCTTTTTTTGCGGCATCCAAAAGGCGTTCGGAAAGACGTTCGAGTGACATAGCGGGCCTTTGCATTGGGCCACAAAATTGTGGCGTGTTTGGGTGGCAGATTAGCAGAACATATATGTGTCGCGCCATCACTTATTCGAGCTCATGCGCAGGTTCGGGTGTGCAAAATACCCAAGCCGTGATTTTCCACCTGTTCTTGTGGGATCATATCTGGGATGGTTAAGAGAAGAGTTCAATATCTGAGGTCACTATGATGAATAATTATTCTGATATCGCAGGGAAAATCGTGGTCATCACGGGGGCCAGTCGTGGGATTGGTGAAGCAGCAGCGCGTGAGTTTGCAAATGCGGGCGCGCAGGTTTTTTTGCTGGCGCGGTCTCATGGGGAAATTGACAAGATTGCAGCAGAGATCGGACCTTTGGCGCGGGCCTTTGCCTGTGATGTGGAAAATTTTGACGATGTACAGGCCGTTATTCACGCCATCTACACCGAATTTGGGCGGATTGATGTTTTGGTGAATAATGCTGGGGTTCTTGAGCCGATATCAAGGATTGCAACCTCTGATCCAGCTGCGTGGGCGCAAACGGTGAATGTGAATTTGATGGGGGTATATTTCGGTATTCGCGCGGTTTTGCCCCATATGAAAGCCCAAGGTGCGGGTACGATTATCAATGTGTCCTCGGGCGCGGCGCATGCAGCGCTTGAAGGATGGAGCCATTATTGTGCGGCAAAAGCGGCGGCTGCCATGCTCACGCAGGCGCTTCATCTTGAAGAGGTCAAAAACGGTGTGCGCGTCTTTGGTTTGTCGCCAGGAACTGTTGCAACGCAGATGCAAAAAGAGATCAAAGCCTCCGGGGTTAATCCCGTGAGTACCCTGAATTGGGCCGATCACATCGCGCCCGTCTGGCCCGCCAGAGCATTTTTATGGATGTGCACAACAGATGCGGACCCTCACCTTGGTCAAGAATTAAAGCTTCGTGAGACGTGGCTTAGAGAGGCAATAGGATATACCCATGATTGATGTTGAAAAGGCGAACGGGATTTGGACGGTCACGATTAATCGTCCAGATAAGGCCAATTCATTAACCACACAGATGATCGAAGATTTGATTGATGTCGCAACCAAGGCCAATGGGGCGTGTAATGCGTTTATCCTCACGGGGGCGGGGCGCGTGTTTTCGGCCGGGGCCGATTTGGAAGAGGCCCATAACGGGCTCGCCACCAGTGACGTATGGGAACGCTTGTCTGCGGCGGTTGCGGCCTTGCCGTGTTTGACGATTGCGGCGCTGAACGGAACCTTGGCAGGGGGTGCTAATGGCATGGCCTTGGCATGTGATCTGCGTATAGCGGTGCCTCAGGCCAAGTTTTTCTATCCGGTGATGGCGCTTGGATTTTTGCCGCAGCCTTCTGATCCTGTGCGGTTGAAAAAACTGGTTGGGCCTGCGCGCGCCAAATATATTTTGATGGCGGGTCAAAAAATTTCAGCACAAGAGGCGTATGCGTTTGGGTTGATTGACCAGATTGTTGAGGATCAAGATGTCATTGAAGCGGCATATGCGCTTTGCGGTGCTGTTGGTACAGCTGCGCCATCACATGTTGCCGCGATCAAAGCGATGATCGACGAAGGGAGTGATCCGCTTAGTCGCTAAGCGGTGGGGCAATATCGGGATGGGTGTCCGTTACTTTTATGATTTCCTGCAAGATCAGCGATTTTTTAAGCGGCTTCGTTAAATAATGATCAAGTCCCGCCTCCAATATTTCTTCACAGTCTCCGGTTACGGTATGTGCCGTCATGGCGGTGATTGGACAATGGGGTAACCCGAGGCGGGATTCTATATCGCGGATATGCGCGGTGGCGGTTTTCCCATCCATGATCGGCATTGAAATATCCATGAAAATTAAATCGGGGCGGAAATTTTCGTATCGGTCGACAGCGCGCTGGCCGTTTTCGACGATTTCGATCTCCGCGTTTACGGCTTTGAGCATTTTTTTAAAAACCAGCTGGTTTGTTTTGTTGTCTTCTGCGGCCAAGATGCGCAATTTGCGGCTGGTGATTTCATCCTTATCTGGGTGTTGGCATGTGGGTTGCGTTATGCTGGAAAAAAGTTTTTGAGCGTCACGGCTTAGGAACGGGTGCTGCAGGATGTGGTCAAATTTTGACTTGATGCTGTGATCGATTGAAATTGAGGGAGATTGGGACAATAAGATGCGCGGCAAAGCATTGGTCGATTTTGGCAAGGCAGAGAGATCTTTTAGGCAATCAGGGCCGAGGGCGCTTGATATGAGAACTGCGCAGGCATCTACTGGTGGTGTGTCTGGCATGTCATCACTGGTGTCGTAACGTGTGACGTTGATTTTTTGCGAGCGAAAGACTTTGATCGCGACATCCAACAAGGCGCTATGTGGACCGATGAGCAGTAAGGATTTGGCAGGTGTGGTGTCCAGATCGTTTGCTGGCTTCGGTGTAGAGGGCAAAGTGATGTTGAACCCAAAAACGGAACCTTGGTCCTCAATGGAATCGACCCAGATGTCACCATCCATCAATGTCACCAAACGTTTGGAAATCGAGAGGCCAAGCCCCGTTCCGTCAAATTGGCGGTTGCGTTCATTTTCAACTTGATTGAATTCTTCAAAGATATGATTGAGCTTGCTTTTTGGGATGCCAATGCCCGTGTCTTCAATCGCGAGATGTAGGCGCGTGGTGCTGGTTTTCGGATTCTCCACGCCAGTTATACGAACGATGACTTGGCCTTTGGTCGTGAATTTTATCGCATTGCCGATAAGGTTCGTAAGCACTTGCCGAATACGCCCCATATCCCCGATAAATTCGGTGGGCAAAAACATATCGTAATCCATAATGAGATCGATCGATTTTTCCCAAGCGGTTGTGTGCATGAGTGTGATGATTTCTTGTATTGTGCGTTCGAGGTCAAAGGGCTCAGGCTGAAGAGATAATTTATTCGCCTCAATTTTAGTAAAATCGAGGATATCATTGATGATTGTCAAAAGCGCTTCGCCTGAATTTTTGATGGTATCGACATAGAGGCGCTGTTCATCGTTGAGTTTAGTATCAAGAATAAGATCGGCCATGCCCACGACACCGTTCATGGGGGTGCGAATTTCGTGGCTCATATTCGCAAGGAAAGAGGATTTGGCGCGGTTGGCGGCTTCGGCTTTGTGGCGCGCATCTTTGAGCTCTGCCTCGCGCTTTACGGTATCTGTGATGTCGATGCCCATAACAACACGATCCCCATTGCCCGCATCGCGCAGCATCATTTTAATAAACTGTCGTGTCCAAAGCTGAATGGTGAGTTCGGCCCCATTGCCAGCAGCCCAAAAGTGATGCAGTTTTTCCTGCCACGCGCTGGGAGTTAGGTTTTGAAGATGTAAAATCCCCTCTTGAATAAGAAGGGCAGAAATCGTTTCGAATGTGACGCCAACCTTGATGTCATCGAGGCCATCAAACGGTGCCATGAAGGCCTCGTTGCCGACAATGAGGCGCGCCTCCGCGTCAAAAAGCGCGAGCCCATCTTCGGCTTGATCCAGCGCGGACCAGAGGCGGCGCTCGGCGTCGATGGCTTTTTCTGTTGCTTCATCAAGCTCGGCGCGTACTTTTTCGTTTTGGTCTTGGAGCTTGATCGTAGTCTGCTTGGTCTCAACGATTTCTTCGGAAAGATGACGCGCATGTTTTCCGAGCTCTGCATTGGCTTTGAAAAGTTCCTCTTGGCGCACCTCCAAGAGCCGCTCGGCGGCGAGGCGCGCGCGGCGTTCCTTCGAAAGCTGACTGCCGATGTCGATATTCATTGCATAGGCCCAAAGTTAATTTCTCAGACCTTACGTGTATGATTGTAAAGGCCCCCTTAATTGCGTGGGGGCCTTCTTTGAGGGATTTTAGTTAAATCCGTTCGATCGCAATTGCGATGCCCTGGCCGCCACCGATACACATGGTGATAAGGGCCTTAGACCCGCCAATACGCTCAAGCTCATAGAGCGCTTTTACCGTGATAATCGCACCTGTTGCCCCGACGGGATGCCCAAGGGCAATCGCCCCGCCATTTGGGTTCACCTTCGCAGGATCAAGGCCAAGCTCGTTGTTCACAGCAAGCGCTTGAGCGGCGAAAGCTTCGTTGGATTCGATCACATCAAAATCATCGATGCTAAGGCCCGTTTTGGCCAAAAGGTTTTGCACGGCGGGCACAGGACCGATGCCCATGACCTCTGGGCGCACACCTGCATGTGCATAGCCCAAAATGCGGGCTTTGGCGGTGAGGCCCACAGCCTCGGCAGCCTCTTCTCGCGCCAAAACCAAGGCGGCCGCGCCATCATTGATGCCAGAGGCGTTGCCCGCGGTGACGGTGCCGTCTTTTTGAAAGACGGTGCGCAGACCTGAAAGCGCGTCGATTGAGGTCGCTTTGGGGTGCTCGTCGGTGTCAAAGGATACCGTATCGCGGCGGATTTTTATATCAACGGGCGTGATTTGGGATTTGAAGTGACCGGCTTCAATGGCGGCTGCGGCGCG
>JBMYYE010000129.1:0-5310 GCA_049609065.1 Halocynthiibacter sp. | reverse complement strand
GTGCATTAGCCCCAAAAGCGTGGCGCCTTGCACCCAAAACAGGGCGGTTGAAAATGTCAAAAGCCAAACCGCGACGCGGTCTTCCATTTTTCCACGGGCAAATTCAACAGTGGCCGCGCGTAAACAAAACTGTGATCGCTGCGCAGAGACCCCAAAAATAACACCCGTGATCAGGCCAAAAAGCGCCGCGACCGGGGCTTCGCCAATGCGTTCAATAAGTGGTAAAATATCCATGAGAGCCTCGCGCGCGTAAATATTCAGCTTCCATTATATGATGGGCGAATTTGCGACCTTGATCCAGATCATTTCTTTGGGGTGCTTTGAGGCGTGCGAAAAGCCTCGCATCTTTGTTTAAAAACGGCCACAAGGAGGAATGCGTAATTTATTTTCTATTTTGCCGTTTAAAGAGAGCCATGATTTACCCTGGTATCAACGGCCCGTGTTTTTGTTGTTCTTGATGGCGGCTGCGATGCCTGTTGCGTTTTCGACGTGGTCGGCGCTTTTGAATAATTTTGTGATTGAAGTCGCGCATTTTGATGGGGTTGATATCGGATGGTTGCACACTGTGCGCGAAATTCCGGGCTTTTTGGCGATTGGTGTGATTGCGCTTATCATCTTTATTCGCGAACAAATATTGGGCTTGGTGTCGTTGCTGATGCTGGGGGTGGCAACCGCTCTTACGGCGTATTTCCCGTCGCTTTATGGGATTTTGACCATCACGATGCTTAGCTCAATCGGGTTCCATTATTATGAAACCGTGAACCAAAGCCTACAGTTGCAATGGATCGAAAAGGACCGGGCGCCGCAAACGCTTGGCTGGTTGACGGCTGCTGGATCTGCTGCGACATTTGTTGCCTATGTGCTTATTGTGCTGACGTGGGAACGCTTTGATTTGAGCTACCATTTTGTCTACCTCGTGGCCGGTGGCTTCACGGCCTGTGTTGCGATTTATTGTTTGTTGATGTTTCCGCAATTTGAATCGCCCAACGTTCAGGCAAAACGCTTTGTCCTCAAAAAGCGCTATTGGCTCTATTATGCATTGCAGTTTTTTGCAGGCGCACGACGTCAGATTTTTGTCGTGTTCGCTGGATTTATGATGGTCGAAAAATTTGGCTTTAAGGTGCATGAGGTCACGGCACTTTACCTCATCAATTTGGTTGTGAACATGATCTTTGCCCCTTTGATGGGCAAAGCCGTGGCCCATTGGGGTGAAAAGCGCGCGCTTATCTTTGAATATGCGGGGCTGGTTATCGTGTTTTCGGCCTATGGCGGGATTTATTATTTTGGCTGGGGCGTGGTTTTGGCGTCGATCCTATATGTTTTGGATCACATGTTTTTTGCGTTGGCTTTGGCGCTAAAAACCTATTTCCAAAAGATCGCAGATCCCGAAGATATCGCGCCCACTGCCGCGGTCGCCTTTACGATCAACCATATTACGGCTGTGTTTTTGCCTGCGGTTTTGGGCTATCTTTGGGTGCAATCGCCTGTGGCGGTTTTCACGTTTGCGTCATTGATTGCATTTGGGTCTTTGATTTTGGCCTGTTTCATCCCACGTTATCCTGTGAAGGATAATGAAACGATTTTTGCATAGCTCTAAAGGAGATCGCACCATGATTTTTGGAACGGACAAGACAAAGATGGTGGCCGCAAGTGACGCTATCAAAGGTCGTGATGTGCAAATGCCAATCACAGGCCCTCATGCGATTTTTGGCCGCGATATGCGCGCGGACATCCCAGATGGCTTCGAAGAAGCGATTTTTGGCATGGGATGCTATTGGGGGGTTGAGCGGCTCTTTTGGGGGTTGGATGGTGTTTGGCTGACGAGCGTGGGGTTTGCGGGCGGCTACACACCGAACCCGACTTACCACGAAACATGCACCGGCAAAACCGGCCATACGGAGGTCGTACGCGTGGTCTTTGATCCGTCGATCATCACATATGAGGATCTTCTCGTGGTGTTTTGGGAAAACCACAACCCGACCCAAGGCATGCGCCAAGGCAACGACATTGGCACCCAATACCGCTCGATGATTGTAACGTTTTCTGAGGCCCAAGATGAGGCGGCACTTACATCGATGGAGGCTTATAACAAACGCCTCTTGGCCGAAGGTTTGGGCCGTGCGACCACAGAAATCGTCGAAGATGCGCCCTATTACCTCGCGGAAGAGGATCATCAGCAATATCTTCATAAAAACCCAAATGGATATTGCGGGCTCAAGGGTACAGGCGTGACCTGCGCCATTTAGAATTCTTGCCATTATGTGGGCGACGGTCTATGTGGGCTACGACTTTTGAAAGGGCGCATCATGCCAACATATACCGCACTCACCACCGTTGACGGCAAAGCAAATGCCGAAACGCTCGGCCAGATGATCGAAAACATGGAGCCAACGCCAATGGGGGTTGGGGTTTTCGAAATCGAAGATGACAGCGGTCTTTGGGAAGTTGGCGTTTATTTTGTGGATGAGCCTGATGAAACGCCGCTTTTGCTGGCGACGATGGCTTGTGGCGCAAAACCGTTTGTGATCTCCGAAGTGCCAGACGAAGATTGGGTTGCCAAAGTTAAACGTGAATTGGCCCCTGTGGAAGCAGGACAGTTCTTTGTTTATGGATCCCATGATGCGGATGCCGTTCCAGATGGTAAAATCCCACTTTTGATTGAGGCCGCAATGGCGTTTGGCACTGGTCATCACGGCACGACGCTTGGCTGTTTGCGCGCCCTTGATCGGATCGCGGATGACGGGTTTGTGGGTAAAAACGTGATTGATGTTGGCTGTGGCACCGCCGTGTTGGCTATGGCGGCCGCGAAAATTTGGGATGGCACAATTATCGCAAGCGACATTGACGAAGTGGCGGTTGACGTTGCACGCGCCAATGCGGCGTCAAATGGGCTTGAGGGGCGTTTGCACTGTCTTGAGGCTGCGGGCTTTGCCCATCCTGAGATCGAAGCCAAAGCGCCGTTTGATCTGATTTTTGCCAATATTCTCAAAGGGCCGCTTATGGCGCTTGCACCTGATATGGCCACATATGGGGCCGAAGGGGCCTATGTGATTTTGTCGGGCATTTTGAATGAGCAATCCCAAGCCGTGCAAGATGTGTACAAAGAAAATGGCTTTCGGGTCCTGTCTGATACGCAAATCGGCGATTGGACAACGCTTCTTTTGCAAAAATAGGAAAAACCGCGTTATACAGGCACGACAGACAGAGTTTGTGAGTGAGGGTATGTTGTGACCAATTTGCAAAAAGATGAATTTCAAGTTCGGGCGGCAAAGCTGCGACAGCGCCATGAAGCGGTGCTCACGAAAAGTGGCATTAAGCACAAAGATGGCAAAGTCATTGCAGATCTGAAGCCCCCTAAACTTTTGAGCGCGGTCCCGTGGCGGTTCTTGGTGGTCACGGCTGTGCTCTATCTTTTTGCCAAAATTGTCGTCGTATCATTCATGCCACAAGAGGATTACGATGCGGCCTTAGCAAAACTGAAAGGCGGGCGGGTGATCGAACGGATTGGTGCGGCCCTTATGACGCCAGACCGCGTGAGCACATGGCTTGCGGGTCAAGCTTTGAAGATGTCTGAACCATCGGCTGTGACCCCACCTGAGGAAGCGCCCGCAGAATAGCAGACCATTTTACGGATACTTTAGACAGAGCCGTAAAAGAGATTGGCAAATGTTCACGTTTCGTGCTAGTTCAGGAAAAAGAACATATAAGGCAACGACATGCGGGTAGTGGGAATTGATCCAGGGCTAAGGAATATGGGGTGGGGCATTATTGATGTTCAGGGCTCTAAAATCCAACATGTGGCCAATGGCACCTGTCATTCGGATGGTGGGGAAATGGGCGAACGGCTCGCCTCACTTTATCATCAGCTGACGGCGCTTTTGGATCAGTATCAACCAGATACGGCCGCGGTGGAACAAACCTTTGTCAACAAAGATGGGGCAGGGACGCTTAAACTTGGCCAAGCGCGTGGTATTGCCATGGTGGTGCCTGCGATCTTTGGGCTAAATATTGGCGAATATGCTCCGAATAAGGTCAAAAAAACCGTGGTTGGGGCAGGTCACGCTGATAAAAAGCAAGTGGAATATATGGTGAAATTACAGCTGCCTGGGGTGAAATTGCACAGCGCGGATGCGACAGATGCGCTCGCGATTGCTATTTGCCATGCACATTATGCCAAAAGTGCCACGCAGGTGACGCAGGCCCAAAGACAACCAAAAAAGAAGGCACTCGCATGATTGGACGTATTGCAGGGCGCGTGATTTACCGCGCGATGGACCATGTTTTAATCGACTGCGCGGGGGTGGGCTATATGGTGTATGTCTCTGATCGCACGGCGACCCAAATCCCGCCCATTGGTGAATATACGGCGCTTTTCACCGAACTTTTGGTCCGCGAAGACAATCTGCAACTCTTTGGTTTTACGACACTTGTGGAAAAGGAATGGCATCGGTTGTTGATTTCCGTTCAAGGCATTGGGGCCAAAGCTTCCATGGCGATTTTGGGCACGTTGGGGCCTGATGGGGTGTCGCGTGCGATTGCCCTTGGGGATTGGAATGCGGTCAAAGCCGCCCCAGGTGTGGGCCCTAAAATCGCCCAACGGGTGGTCAATGAATTGAAGGATAAAGCCCCGACCGTCATGGCGCTTGGTGCCACTTTGGATGTGTCCACGCCCGCTCCTGTAGAAGATGACGCGGTGATCGAAGCCCCAACGCAAGCCCCCGTTTCGCAACAAGAGGTGAACCCAAGCAGCGCGGCCGCCCAGTCTGAGGCTCTTTCCGCGCTGACCAATCTTGGATATGGCCCAAGCGATGCCGCGCGCGCCGTGGCCGAAGCCACCGATACGGGCGTGACCGATACGGCAAATCTCATTCGAGCAGCGCTCAAATCCTTGGCGCCAAAGGAGTGATGAATGACCGATATTTCACCTGATCCAACGCTGCGCCCCGATCCATTGCCTGAGGATCAAGACCGCGCGCTCCGTCCGCAAGGGCTAGAAGAATTCATAGGTCAAAAAGAGGCACGTGCAAATTTACGGGTCTTTATCGAAAGCGCCAGAATGCGCGGCGAAGCCATGGATCACACCTTGTTTCATGGGCCGCCCGGCCTTGGGAAAACCACGCTGGCCCAAATTATGTCGCGTGAATTGGGTGTGAATTTTCGCATGACGTCGGGCCCTGTTTTGGCCAAGGCGGGGGATTTGGCGGCGATCCTCACCAACCTTGAAGAACGCGATGTGTTGTTTATTGATGAAATCCACCGCCTAAATCCAGCGGTCGAAGAGGTGCTCTATCCTGCGATGGAGGATTTTGA
>JBMYYE010000128.1:0-5471 GCA_049609065.1 Halocynthiibacter sp. | reverse complement strand
TAAGCGTGATTTCTTGGGCCAGCACATCAACAGAGCGCACATAGATTTCCCGACCAACGCCCGTGCCCGTAACCAGTGACCCAATAGGAATTTGCGCGATATTTTGCACATTTGTGAGCGTCAAAGGCGTGGTTTTGCTATAGGTCGCGACCGAACTATAGACGTCGCTATCCCAGGCGGGACTGTCAGTGACATAGAATTGTCCATTGCGCACGACGCGTCGAATAGCAAATGAATCGCGCGTATTCACTGCCGCTTGCATATCAATTGGACGATCTATTTCAACGCGGCGACCACACAAATCAAGGGATTCATGCGTATAGGCATTGATCAAAGACTGAAATGCCTTTTCAAACCCGATAAGTTCGCTCCCGAATGCATCCGTATAGCTATTGAGTTCAAAATTTTGCGCCAGAGTGAAGGTCTTATCAGCCGGTATTGTCACTTGGCCAATAAAGCGCGCCTTGCTTTCAAGCGTGACATGATCCCCCAAGGCAAAAACCCCCTCTGGCACCAGAACCGTTCGCCCATTTGCCGCCGCATCTGCGGCCTCAAAGGCGCTAACATTATCCGTTGAACCATCGCCAAGCGCGCCAAAATCAACCACATTCACATATTCAATGAGCTGGCTTTGATAGTGATGCGTCACATCGCGTATATCGAGATCATCAATCCGCACAATTGCTGCATTTGGTCCGACAATATCTAGACCAATATGGGCATGATCCACGGCAGCCGTCCAAACCATATCCACGCCATCACGGGCGCCAGTTCCAATAATTGCTTTTACAACAACCACTTCGCCATAAGCCCCAATCGTTGTAGAAGGCCCCGCCTCCAGCAATCCCGTGACATGTGCATTTGACCCATCCACAGGATAGGCGGCAATGCGCACGGCAGGCAAAATCCCTGCAATCACCTTCACCCGTGCGCTCACCTCAATGTAACGCTGCGCATCAATGGGTGTTTCACCCATATACCGAATGGCTTGATCCGTGTTGCCTTTTATCACCTCAAGGCAGCCGCCAAAATCAGCGTCGGCTGGCACATAGACCCCATCAGGGTCCGTATCATAGGTCGTCGACCCAGGTGTCCCATTGCCAGGTGACCAATGTTCCAAACCCTCTGAAAATGCAGATGGTACCAAATCCGTTATAAAACCACTCATGAAATTCCCTTTTCTACGCAGATTTCTGCGCTTCATCCGCTACGCGCCCACATATGGGGCAGAGCGAACAAAATGCTGTGAAAACATAAACCTCGCGTAACCGAATGGTCCGCGAGGTTAAGGAATTTTTAAGATATTCAGAAAGGGTTAACCAATATCGCCAGACAGCGCCTTGCCAATCAAAAGGGAGGTTTCTTCAACGCCGTAAAGCGCAATAAATCCACCAAAACGTGGCCCTTGGGACGCCCCCAAAAGCACTTCGTACAAGGCTTTAAACCAGTCGCGAAGTGGATCAAACTCATGGTCTTTGCCCACGGCAAACACCATGGATTGCAGCGAATCCCCATCATGTTCCCCATCCCATGTTTCAAGGCGGGATTTGAGATCCTCAAGAGCTGCGCGTTCTTGATCCGTCGGCGCGCGGTACGTTTTTTCTGGCTTCACAAAGTCATTATAGTAGCGCACGGCAAAGCCCGCCGCGTCGTCAAGATCAGGATGCGTTTCAGGTGACGCATCAGGCGCATACCGATTGATAAAGCCCCAAAGCGCGTCTTTATCTTCTGCAGCAGCCACAGAGGCCAAATTCAGCAACATCGCAAATGGCACAACCATGTTTGAGGCCGGTGGCTGTCCGCCATGAAGGTGCCAGACAGGGTTTGCAAGTTTAGCTTTTTCATCTTGCCCATCAAATGCGCGCAGCTGCTGATGATATTCATCAACCGCCTTTGGAATAACATCAAAATACAACCGTTTCGCGGTTTTTGGCTTTTGATACATAAAATAGGATAGGCTTTCGGGCGCCGCATATGTGAGCCATTCTTCCATAGACAAACCATTGCCTTTAGATTTTGAAATTTTTTGGCCAAGCTCATCATTAAACAGCTCATATGTTAGAGCCTCTGGTGCTGGTTTCCCAAGAGCCCCACAAATTTTGCGCCCCTGTGTAACGCTGTCGATCAAATCCTTGCCCGACATTTCATAATCAACACCCAAAGCAGCCCACCGCATGGCCCAATCCGGTTTCCACTGCAATTTTACATTGCCGCCAGTCACTGGAATTTCAATTCGCTCGCCATCTGGCTCTTCATAAACGATTGTGCCTTTTTCGACATTCCGCTCAAGGGTTGGCACCTGTAAAACATGACCTGTTTTCGGGCTAATCGGCAAAAACGGTGAATAGGTTGCTTGGCGCTCAGCACCCAAAGTCGGCAACATAATCGACATGATTTTGTCAAAGCGCGCCAAAGCCGTGAGGAGCATCTCATCAAAACGGCCAGATGTATAATATTCGGTTGAGGACGCAAAATCATACTCAAAACCAAATTGATCCAAAAACTCACATAATTTTGCATTATTGTGCTGGGCAAAGCCTTCATGTGTGCCAAAAGGATCGCGCACTTTGGTCAAAGGAAGGTGTAAATCTTCGGCCAATTCCTCTTGCATCGGGACATTGGTTGGCACTTTGCGGAACCCATCCATATCATCCGAAAAACAAATCAGTTTCGTTGGCACATCAGATATCATTTCAAAAGCTTTGCGCACCATTGTTGTGCGCGCCACTTCGCCAAATGTGCCAATATGTGGCAATCCGGACGGACCATAGCCGGTCTGAAACAAAACAAACCCTTTTTCGGGCGGCGTCTTTTCAATGCGTTTCAAAACACGGCGCGCTTCTTCGAAGGGCCAAGCTTTTGAATTCATTGCTGCATCACGCATGTTAGACATTGGTTTTCTCTCATATAACGGGCCAATATTGGCGATTTGAGCCACCTTACTATTGCCCCGCCCCAAAAGGGTCAATATTCTAACGACAAATCAAAGCGATTAAGGATGAACCTATGACTGAGATCAACAAAGAGCCCGCCCAAGATAGCCTCGTTGCGATTATGATTGCAGTTAGCGTTTCAGACCAAGACATTCAAACGGCCGAACTTGTCTCCATTCAACGCATTATCAACCACCTGCCCGTCTTTGCTGGCTATGATATTGAGCGCCTTCAACTGATGTCCTCTATGGTGTTTGAACTGTTCGAAGACGAAGCAGGCTTGGACGCACTCTTTGGGATTGTGCGCCGTGATTTGCCCGAACGGCTTTATGAAACGGCCTATGCGATTGCCTGTGATGTGGCCTCGTCTGATGGGCACCTCGAGGACGAAGAGCTTCGACTTCTAGAAGAAATGCGCTACGAACTCGACCTTGATCGATTGCATGCCGCCGCCATCGAACGTGGGGCCCGTGCGCGCCATATGGTGCTTTAGCGACGGCCCCCAAAGGCGGCATCATCCCCAATCTTGCGCAAAACGGCGCGCTGAAGCGATTTGGCGCGTTTGTTAAAGCTACGCGCGCCTTTTGGCACTTCACGTTTGGCCCGTTTGCCTGCGCGGCGTGCTTTTAGATCGCCAGACATCACACTAAACCCAAAGAGTTTACCATCAGCGGTTTCCACATACCCGGCCAAGCTGGATACGAAATCAAGGGTCCCCGTTTTGGCCAATATTGTGTTTTCCGGCCGCTTTAAACTTGGGTCCGTCTTGTGGCGCTCTTTTATCGGCTTCAGCAGCTCACGGATCTGACCTCGGCCTTCAAATGCCGCCAAAAGTGAGACCATTCCATAGGCCGTCACCCGCGATTTGGCGCCCAAACCGGAATGATCCATTAATTTTAGCCCCCCACTCCCTGGCCCGATCAATGCGCGCGCCCATGTGGTCATGGCTTTGGCGGAGGCTTTTAGGGAGGATGCGGATTTGCCACGTTTTTGCGTCGCCATAAGCCCCATAATTTCCGCAGATAAGTTGGTCGAATATTTGAGAGTTAAGCGGATGATTTCATGAAGAGGATCAGAATAATGCACGCCGACCCGCGTCGCATTTGCCGCCACGCCGCGTTCTGCCATTGGCAAAACAACCCCATGGCTGCGTGCCAATGTGCGAAAGACATCCCCCACATAAAGCGCAGGATCACGCACAGGAAGCCAGCGCGATCCCCCGCGCCCAAGCGCGCGGCGCGCCACCGACCATGCTTCGCCATCGGAGCTGCGTTCATGGGTGAAAATCGGCAGATCTCGATCAGATAAATGCGCTTTGACCCGTGTGACTTGCGGCTGATAGCGTTTTGCGCGCGCATCCATTGCCAAAGTGTATTTGCCACCCCCCACCGGTTTCCATTCAAAATGCACCCGGTTGAAGTTTAAATTTAGGGCCGAAATCGTTGGATCATACCCCGCCTGCACCGGTTGATCGCCATCAATATATGGCACTGTTGGCAATGCGGTGTCATCAATCAAAAAACGCCCTGTGATTTTACGAATACCTTTGGTTTTCAGCTGCATAGCCAAATCACCGAGGTGGTCGCTATCCATCATCGGGTCCCCGCCCCCCTTGAGGATCACATCCCCTTGAACAACGCCATCTTGCACGGGACCCGTCGCATAGACACCCGTTTCAAACCGAAAATCCGCCCCCAATGCCTCAAGGGCATATTGCGCGGTGATCACTTTCATCACGCTTGCCGGCGGAAGCATCGCACCATCATTGTGGCGGCTGGTGATTTTTTTCTTTTGGAAATCATAAATCGCCACCCCCGTCACCCCAGAGAGGCCAGCGCCCGAAATGAGCTGACGAAGGCCAGGATTTTGACCACGCACGGATGATACTCTACCCCGTGATTGTGGCCGAAGTGACGTTTCAGGTGCGCGGGCACAAGCGGGCACAGCAAAAAGCGCCGCTGCAGAGGTGAGCAAACCTCTACGCGATAGAAGTGAGGATTTTTTATCTATTTTTTCCATGACTTATGCTAAATTCCTCATGTAAATCACCACTCACCATTTGACCGAATATCCGTTGAAGACGCCCCATGCATTGGCATATTTGCAAAGGCCCATGCCGGCGCCGCATCCGCAGCAAGGCCCCGTGCCGCCGTTTCATGCACACGTGCGCTATCATAGATACGCGCTGCTTTCGAACATCGGGCCGCCAAACGGTAACCTGGGCGCGCCAAAACCCCAACAGGCATCCGTTCAAAAATGGAACGCCAGTCCTGCCAATGATGAAATGAAATCAAATTATCCGCCCCCATAAGCCAAATAAAATTGGCTTTGGGATGTGCCTTTTGTAGCGCAGCCAAAGTATCTGCCGTATAGGTCGTGCCTGCTTTTGCTTCAAAATCAGACACCAAAATACGCGGATCTTGTGCAATTTCGGCGCAAGCCTCCATGCGCCGCTTTAATGTGGCAGGCGCATGACGTTTTAATGGATTTCCGGGGCTAACCAACCAAACAACTTTTGAGAGGCCAAAGCGCTTCATG
>JBMYYE010000127.1:0-5531 GCA_049609065.1 Halocynthiibacter sp. | reverse complement strand
CGCGAAATCGGCATCCCAATGGGAATATGGACGCCGCTGAAGCATTCGGTTTCTGCGTCCTACGCGTGGCACAACCGATAAAACCGCTAGCGGCGCGCGCGCATTCATGATTATCTATGCCTTTAAACATGCGAGGCCCCTATGAGCGACCACCAATTTGGCAAAGGCTGCCATCTTTATCTTATTGACGGATCTGCTTTTATCTTTCGGGCCTATCATGCCCTACCGCCGCTCACGCGAAAATCAGACGGGGCACCAGTGGGCGCAGTTGCCGGATTTTGCAACATGCTCTTCAAATTCATCGAAGACGCAAGTGGCGCAGATGCCCCCACCCATACCGCGATGATTTTTGACCATTCAGGCAAAACATTTCGCAACGATATTTATGATAAATACAAGGCCAACCGCCCCCCAGCACCCGAGGATCTGCGCCCGCAATTTCCTCTCACGCGGGACGCCACACGCGCCTTTAATATCCCCAGCATTGAGATCGAAGGGTTCGAAGCCGACGACATCATCGCCACCCTTGCCCGCCAAGCCCGCGACGCAGGGGGCCGTGTGACCATTGTGAGTTCTGACAAAGACCTCATGCAGCTCATCGGGGGGGGTGTTGAAATGCTCGATGCGATGAAAAACATCCGCATTGACACCGAAGGCGTTGAGGCCAAGTTCGGCGTTGGCCCAAACCGTGTGGTCGACGTGCAAGCATTGGCTGGTGACAGCGTTGATAACGTGCCCGGCGCGCCCGGAATTGGCATCAAAACGGCCGCGCTTTTGATCAACGAATATGGGGATCTTGATACGCTTTTGGCGCGCGCAGGTGAAATCAAGCAACCCAAGCGCCGCCAGACATTGATTGAACAAGCGGACCTCATCCGTGTTTCAAAACGCCTTGTTGAACTTGATCAAAACATGGATCTCGACTTCACGCTTGAAAGCCTTGAAGTGCGCGACCCCATATCCGAAGACCTCTTGGCGTTCTTGTCTGAAATGGAATTTCGCACACTCACCGCCCGCGCGGCCGCGCGTTTTGGGGTCGATGCGCCTAAGATTGCAGAACCTGCAGCAACAGTTTCAACGGTTGAACACCCCCCGATCAATCCTGACGCCTATGAATGGGTAAAAACGCCCGATCAGCTCCAATCATGGATCGATAAAATCTATGCCACGGGCCATGTGGCGGTGGATACGGAAACCACGGGGCTTAATGAAATGCGCGTGGATCTGGTTGGTATTTCTTTGGCCTGTGTCGCGGGGGATGCTTGCTATATTCCGCTCGCACATCGTGAAAATGGCGGTGATGATCTTTTTGCCACAGATACGCTCTCAGACGGGCAAATCAACGCCGATATGGCGCTTCGCATGCTCAAACCGATGCTTGAGGATCCATCGATCCTAAAGATCGGGCAAAACATGAAATATGATGCCAAGATATTCGCCCGCCAAATCATTGACGGTCACGCGATCAAAGTTGCCCCCATTGATGACACGATGTTGTTATCTTATGCGCTCAATGCGGGGCGACATAATCATGGGATGGATTTGCTGTCCGAGCGTTATCTCGATCATAAACCCATTTCGATTAAATCCCTTCTGGGCACGGGCAAAAGTGCCATCACCTTTGATCAAGTGCCCGTCGAAGACGCCGTAAAATACGCCGCTGAAGACGCCGATATCACGTTGCGCCTTTGGCAGGTATTTAAGCCCAAATTGCACCAAGAACGCGTGACGCAGGTCTATGAAACCATGGAACGTCCTTTGGTGCCTGTGCTGGCGCAAATGGAAATGCACGGGGTGAAAGTGGACCGCGATGTGCTATCGCGCATGTCCAATAGTTTCGCACAAAAAATGGCAGGGCTTGAGGCCGAAATCCATGAGCTGGCGGAAGAAACCTTTAATGTCGGATCCCCAAAGCAGCTTGGTGAAATTCTCTTTGATAAAATGGGGATCGAAGGCGGCAAGAAAGGCAAAACAGGGGCCTATGCCACGGGCGCAGATATCCTTGAGGATCTCGCAGCAAACGGCCATGACCTTCCGGCGCGTGTCCTTGATTGGCGTGGATTGTCGAAGCTGAAATCAACCTATACGGATGCGCTCCAAGATCACATCAACCCCGAAACGGGCCGCGTGCACACATCTTATGTGATTGCCGGCGCCAATACGGGGCGGCTTGCCTCAACCGACCCAAATTTGCAAAATATCCCCGTGCGCACCGAAGATGGCCGGCGCATTCGCGAAGCGTTCATTGCAGAAGAAGGCAAAACGCTCATCAGTCTCGATTACAGCCAGATTGAGCTTCGGATCTTGGCGCATATCGCAGGGATAGACACGCTAAAACAGGCGTTTAAAGACGGCAAAGACATCCATGCTATGACCGCCAGTGAAATGTTCAACGTGCCGATTGAAGGTATGGATCCCGCCATCCGCAGGCAAGCAAAAGCCATTAACTTTGGCGTAATTTATGGGATTTCAGGGTTTGGACTGGCGCGGAATTTGCGCATTCCACGCGCTGAGGCCCAAGCCTTCATCAACACGTATTTCGAACGTTTTCCCGGCATTCGCGCCTATATGGATACGACCACCGAATTTGCCAAAGCCCATAAATATGTGGAAACGCTTTTCGGGCGAAAAATTCACACGCCAGAAATTGGCGCAAAAGGCCCGCAAGCCGGCTTTGCCAAGCGCGCCGCGATCAATGCCCCCATCCAAGGCACCGCCGCGGACATCATTCGCCGCGCCATGATCCGCATGCCAGAGGCGATTAAGGACCTGCCGGCAAAAATGCTATTGCAGGTGCATGATGAATTGATTTTCGAAGTGGACAACAGCGCCATCGATGACACGATCAAAGTGGCCCGCGATGTCATGCAAAACGCAGCCGAGCCGTTTATCAAACTCGACGTGCCGCTCATCGTCGACGCAGGCCAAGGTGCGAATTGGGCTGAAGCCCACTAAGCCCCGTTGGGGCGCACGCTTTGGGACAACATCCGCCCCAATGACCCCGCGCGCGATAAAATATGCACATGGAGATGTGGGACCTCTTGCACACCTGACATGCCCGCATTTGAAATCATGCGATAGCCTTGCCCATCCGCACCAGGCGTGATGCCGAGGTCTTGACACACAGTAGAAATCGCGCGGGTGAAGCCGACGATTTCCGCATCCGATGCCTCGCTTGCGAAGTGGTCATAGGTCACATACGGGCCTTTGGGAATGACGAGAATATGCTCGTCCGCTTGTGGGGTAATATCGCGAAAGGCCAATGCATGGTCACTTTCAAAGACCTTCGTACAGGGAATTTCACCGCGGATAATTTTGGCGAAAATGTTTTCAGAATCATATGCATAAGCCATGTGAAGGTCCTAATCTTTAAAGAGATAGTTAATCTCAGCCACTTCCGTGGCCGTTTCAAGCGGGATTTCCAAGAACCGCGCCAAAGTCCCAGCGCGCGCTTCAATTGATGCGCTTTCTGGCATGCGGAAATAATGTTCAAATCCAAATGCCCGCAGGTTTTCCGCCTCGCGCTTAAATTCATAATGCAAGGTCGGCATCAGATTGTCATAGATCGAGGTGGATACATTTTCCCCCAAAAGCCCGATACGTTTTGCATGCCCCATGAGATACTGATCTGAAAATTCGCATTCCAAATCCAAAATTCGCATTTCGCCTTGGTCTTTGTCCATGTCTTCCAACAGATCAAGGTTCCGAGGATCCATACAAATCAAGAGTTTCTCTCGCTTCACATCATCATAAAGCATCCGCATCACCACCCGGCGGTGACGCGTGCGTTTTGAAAGTGTGGCCTGAATGCCCCCCAAATCAGGGAGAACCGTGTCCTCTTCATTAAAAAGATACTGCAAGGCCGGAATATCAACACGGCCGCGCATCCGCTCAACCAGCCGCTTGGCCACGTGCCATTTTTTGCACACCACAACGTAAAGCTTGCGGTCACTGCCCACAGTTTTATCCGTTTCCCAGAATCGCGGGGCGAAACGCTGACCTTCGCGGCCGCGCTCCGTCAAAAACTTATGAAGTCTTTTCCCTTGCCCCGATGGGGTAAAGGACACATCTGTTTCACGATAAAGATCTGCATAACGCGATTTCAATTCAAGCGCCTCAGGTGAAACTTTGCGGGTGAACAGATAGTCTTGTGCCAGTAGAAAATCATAGTGATCATTGTGAAACACGGCTGGCATTCCATAATCTGTGAACACCAAGAATGTTAACGTGCGGGTATCAATTTCGTTTTCAGGCACAACATGAGGCACCAGTGTTTGGAAAAACGTTTCATCAGGGATCCAGGTGGTTTTGAAAAACCGCATGATGTCTTTGCGCGTTTTGGTGAGTTTGACCACCCACTCCATGGTTCGACGCCGCAAACACCACCATTGTGATCCGATCATCACGTCAACGTCCTTTGGAATCGGACGATCAAGTCCCAACCGCCGCTGAGCATTAAGAGAGGCGTAAAAGGCTTTCTTATGTTTGCGCTCATTCCAAAAATGGCGGTAAACCAGACGATCCTCTTTGATCCCCGTTTTAATCCATCCACTTTCGAAAAAGTCAAAGCTTTCGATATAATCCACATCGCGGGCATCTAGAAAATCATGGATATGCTCCGCCGTTTTGATCGGCATACAGTCCCCAGACAGCATATAAAAATGCGTCGCGCTTTCGAAAGCCTGCAACGCAAGTTCAACCGCCGCGAGCGTTACTTTCACCAACGACCATTCACCCCAACCACATTTCACACGTTTTTTAACAAAAGCAACATTTGGATTATCCGCCAAACGTGTTTTGAGCATTTCAAAATCTTGTGCACGGGCATTGGCATCAAAGTGAATTGACACAAAATCGCCTGATGACGTTAGTAAATTGGCCTGTTCTGCGATCCCTTTAGGGTCTTTGTGGCACAAAAGAATGTATGCGACTTTCGCCATACCCTACCTATTATCCTGTTTTCTGGTGTGTTTTAGCTACAATTAGCTTAAATACGGCCTATAGTAACAGAGAATATTTGTTCAAAATTCACTATTCGTTTTATATAAATGTAAATATAACAAAAAACTATCTTTTGGAGACAACTTTATGGGTTTTCCAGGCACTTGGATGACAGAAAGCGAAAGCGTGGTTTACCGCGTCGTCCCAAAATGCGCGTGTTCCACCATTGGCCAGATCATGTATTATTCAGATCATGGTGACTTTTTTGACGGCGACATTCATGATGCCAAAGGCAAAATGCATAAATGGGCCATTGAGGATAGCCAACCCATTTTAGAAGCCAATATCGCGAGCCATAAATCCTATGCCTTCACCTGTGTGCGCAATCCGTACACGCGGGTTTTATCATCCTTCTTTGATAAAATTTGTGGCATTCAGCGCAATGGCAAACGCTACCGCGGGAATTTGGTTCCAACGCTCATTCAAAAATATGGCATTGAAGTTGGCGATCCTGAAACGGGGTTTGAGTTTGATCAAATCAAATCCTTCCGCCGTTTTTTACTTTTTGTACGCGACACCATCCGCTGGCG
>JBMYYE010000126.1:0-5614 GCA_049609065.1 Halocynthiibacter sp. | reverse complement strand
GCAAAAATGCCCAAGCCGTCTACCAAGAAATGGAATGGGAATAGCTGCGGAACGTCGTGCGATGCTACGCCAAACGTCAGCATGCCTGCTTAGATCGGACACTCAAGATCGTACCGCCGATCTATGCGGCGGGGGACGAAGTGAGTGTTTTGGGTTTTTGCTCTAATGATTAGAAGGGCGAATTCCGGACATTGGAGCAATGGCAATATGCGCATACAAAGGCTTATGCGATTTAGGTTTCCTCCATTGGCAATTGTCTCTATCCTTGCACCCCATGGATGATGCAGATTATTTCAAGCTTAGAAAGTCTGGGAAGACTTATATCTCTAAGGTTTTCAACTTTGGCGAACAGCATACCGAACGTCTTCGCCGAGTTCGAATGGTCATAGAGGGGGCAGACAGTCTTCACTTAGGTGAAGTTGAAGGCGCAATGTGCCTGCGTTTGTCAGGCGAGAAACGCAAAACGCAGGTAACTGCGTTGGTAACCCAAGACGATCAACAGATACGGCGGATTTCGCTTTTAACCTATCAATCGAGAAAAAATGACTGGATTCAAGGCTATGAAAAAGAGGAGTTCACTTTCCGCGGCGACGAATTCCAAAGGTTACTAGCCTTTTTGAACCAAATCGGCTTTGTAGACTTGTCCAACGAAGAGAACTTCCAGATTGAAGATATCTCCGAGCGTGCAGGTCCCAAAGCTATAATAGACGCTTCTGATCGTGGCATTGTTGAAACGGTTCGAAACATGAACGCAGGTCAGCGTGACGCTCTTTTGGATGCACTAAGCGGTTCACTCTCTAGGGATGAAGTCAATGTGCTGCTCGGGCGTCGCAAAGGCCTAAAAGAGTTCACGGAACACATTCATGCTTGTGACTGGGCAGAAGCCGAATGGCAGGACTTCTTTGATCGTGAGCAGTGGGTATTCGGATATGGTCTCGATTACCGGATTATGCGCCAGTTCGACCGCGAAATGGTGGTTGGAAGCGGTGGCGGGACCGATAACCGTAACAAGCCAATGGTTGATTTTCTAGGCACTTTTACAGATTACACTGTCTTGGTCGAAATCAAACGCCCAGATACTAAAATTTTCAAAACTACAAAGGGTGGCCGTGCTGGTACTTGGGAGTTTAGCTCAGAGTTCACCAGTGCTGTATCTCAAATTATCCAACAGAAAGCTGAATGGTTATCGTTCGCCCGCAGTGGAGATCATTGGAACAAAGAAGGACAAAAACTCGCAGCGAGAACGCGAAATGCAAAGTCGGTTTTGATCATTGGTTCGCTAAATGAATTTTCGGGAGACGAGCGAGATTCGTACATTATGCGTGACACTTTTGAGCTATTCAGACGCGAGAACCGAACAATCGATATTCTGACTTTCGATGAAATTCTTGAGCGTGCGAGCTTTATCACTCGTAGCGAGTAATAGATCAACCGGCTGCCGCATCAGTGGTAATTTCAAACGCCGACTTGCCAGTCGAAACCTAAGTCAGGCACCAGTGTGCAGCCGGGGCCTTTGCGCGGCTTGGAATGTGATTGTGTCCCCACTGCGCAAGGACCACAGATTTTTCGCGCTTTTTCATGTGGATCCCATTCCGGCCATCGATTGACGCCAGTTGCAACGCGTCAGACATCATTGATACCGCCGTTGATGGTTCGTTTCTCATATAGTTCCATTGGCTATCCACAAACGAGGACGTCTTCAGGGTTTGCAGCAGCGTTTCTCAACACCTACCCACCAACAGTCGGCATTCGGGAAGCTGCAATGCGGCAGCCAATGTAAGTATCAATGTCCGGAAAGGGCCGAAAGTGATGTCTCTCAGGAAAAGTCGAAGGTGGTATAAGGGCTCTAAGCGGACCTTAGCCACGATCCGCATGATGGGTCGGTTTGTTGCTTTTCTCAATTTTGGTCCGTTTATGACACAACAACCAAAACCGTGTGGCGTTCAAAAACACCCTAATTTGCGAACGGATCAGTTGGATAGGTCACATGTGCAAGGTAAAGCCCATGGGGTGGGGACACGGGCCCGCATTTCGACCGGTCGCGCGCCTCTAGCGCCTCTTTCACGCGGGTGGGGTCCCATGATCCGGCCCCCACGCGTTCAAGCGTACCAACAAAGCTGCGCACTTGGTTGTGAAGGAAACTGCGCGCGCGCACATGAAAGCGAAACTCTGACCCATGCGGGAGCTTGGTTTCTTCGATGCGCAGCTCATCAAGTGTTTTCTGCGGGCTTTTCGCCTGACAAATGCTAGAGCGAAATGTCGTGAAATCGTGGTTCCCGATGAGGTAATCTGCCGCCTCTTGCATCGCGTCGCGGTTCAGGCGGTGGTTCACATGCCACGCGTTGCCTTTATCATAGGTCAAAGGGGCGCGCCGTGCGATCAGGCGAAACAGATAACGCCGCTCAACCGCATCAAAACGGGCGCTAAAATCATCGGCGACACGGACCGCTTGGATAATAGCAATGCGCGCCGGTTTTAGATGGTAGTTGAGCGCCTCTGACAGGCGAAAGGGATCAAATTCCTTTGTCAAATCCACATGGGCCACTTGCCCAAAAGCATGCACGCCCGCATCCGTGCGCCCGGCCGCCACGATGAGTTCCACCGACGGGTCAAGTTTACGCAAGGCAATTTCCACCGCCTCTTGCACAGAGGGGTGTTCCTTTTGGCGCTGCCAGCCCGAAAACTGGGCGCCGTGATATTCTATTTTTAACGCATAACGTGGCATGACGCCCCCTTAGGGGGTTTTCAGAAAAATGGCAAATGATTGATGGAAAACACCGCATCTTTCGATAGGGCGAAAGGAACATAGGAAGGCGAGATGCCCTCAACCCCACGCCCCCAATTATGCAGGCGGGGCTTGATATTTATATCTAAAATCACCTCAGGGCTTTGAACATCCGCATGAGGCGCATATATAGAACCCAAGAAGGAGATGCCTTTTGGTTCTATCACAGCTTACTCAAAATATCGAAGACCTCATCGAAGATGCCAAAGGATCCTTTTCGGATCGGGTGATCCGCGTGGGGGTGACGGGGCTATCACGGGCGGGAAAGACGGTCTTTATCACCTCTTTGATCTCGAACCTATTGGATCGCGGGCGGATGTCACAGCTGGAGGCAGTTCAATCGGGTCGCCTATCTGGTGCTTATCTCCAACCGCAACCCGATGACACAATTCCGCGCTTTGACTATGAACGCCACTTTGCGGATATGGCAGGTGGTGCGCCTGTTTGGCCCCAAGGCACCGATGGCATTTCACAGCTGCGCCTCTCCATGACGGTGCAGCCTTCGGGGCTTTTGGCGTCTGTGTCAGGGCCGCGTAAAATTCACCTCGATATTGTGGATTATCCTGGTGAATGGCTCTTGGATTTGGGGCTGCTGGAAATGAACTATGACACGTGGTCAAAAATGGCGATCGCGGCGCTCACACCACGGGACCAAGGCGCAAAATACCGTGCGCTGACCGCAGATATTGATGGGGCAGATCCCTTTATCAACGAGACGGCCAAAATGCTCTCGGCATGTTTTACGACCTACCTGATGGAGGCGAAATCAGCGGGGTTCTCAAACCTCACCCCTGGGCGTTTTATGATGCCAGGGGCGCTTGCGGGGTCGCCTGCGTTGACATTCGCCCCCTTGCCTGACGGCCCTGCGCCCCGTGGCAGTTTGAAACGGGAAATGCAGCGCCGTTTTGAAGCGTATAAATCCCAAGTGGTGAAGCCGTTTTTTCGCGACCATTTCACAAAACTTGATCGACAAATTGTCTTGGTTGACGTGCTGGATGCGCTGGAAAAAGGCCCGGCCGCGCTCTTTGATCTTGGGCAGGCGATGAATGGTTTGTTGGAGGTGTTTCGCCCCGGCCAAAACACCATTTTGCGCCGCCTTTTTGGCAGCAAACGGATTGAAAAGGTGCTGTTCGCCGCGACCAAGGCCGATCATGTGCATCACACCCAGCACGCCGCGCTTGCGGGTGTTTTAACCGCGCTTTTGCGCGACGCGCGGGACCGTGCGGATTACATGGGTGCGCAAACCGAAACCATGTCCATCGCCGCGCTGCGCGCCACGACTGAAGAAACCCGTACCATTGAGGGTGCGCGCGTGGATCTGGTGCGTGGACGTTTGGATACGGGAAAAACGGCGGCGCTTTATGTGGGGGAATTGCCACAAAATCCGTCCAAATTGATTGCGGCTGCCAATGCAGGCGCGGATGAATGGCCAGACGGGGCGTATACCGTGCCTGATTTTGCGCCAACACCTTTGACGCTCGCGTCGGGGCAGGGGCTCCCGCATATTCGGATGGACCGGGCGTTGGACTTTTTAATCGGGGAGACCCTACGATGAGTGATCGCAAAGCACCGATCCTGTTGGATATCGACGATGAGGCGGATATCACACCTGAAACCGCGCCCGAAATTATAGACACCCCGCCTGCAACGGGTGAGGTCATGCAAAAGGTAATCCGCCGTGGTGCGCGCAAAAAATCCGGTATTGCGCGGCTCTTTTGGTGGAGCTTTGCCGCTGTTGGCGGGCTTTTGATATCCGTTGCGCTTTATGAAACAAGTTTAAATTTCGTCGCGCGCTACCCGATGTTGGGCAAGGTGCTTTTGGCATTGTTTGTCGTGCTGGCGCTCACGGCGTTGGTATTCGTGGTGAAGGAATTGGTCGCGCTTATGCGGCTGCGATCCCTTGATGTGTTTCGCAAACGCGCGGTCCATGTGCGCCATTCTGGGCAAACGGATGACGCCCGCGATTTTGTGACCGCTTTGGGGAAACTTTACAAAAGCCGCGAAGGCGCAAAATGGGGCATCGAACGGGCCAAAACGCAAAGCGCCGACATGGTGGATGCAGGCCCGATCTTGGACATGACCGAGCGCGAAGTGTTAGCGCCGCTTGATGCCGAAGCGGTGTTGGAAATCGAAAACGCCGCGCGGCAAGTGGCGCTCGCGACCGCGATTGTGCCTTTGGCATTCGCGGATGTGGCGGTGGCGTTTGCGGCGAATATGCGCATGATCCGCCAGATTGCGGAAATCTATGGCGGGCGCGGTGGTGTCATTGGCAACTGGCGTTTGGTGCGGGCGGTGTTCGCGCATTTGCTCGCAACGGGCATGGTGGCGATCGGCGATGATTTCATCGGCTCAATTGCGGGCGGATCGGTGATTGGTAAAATCTCACGGCGCTTTGGCGAAGGCATGATCAACGGGGCGCTTACGGCCCGCGTTGGCGTTGCCACGATGGAAATCTGTCGCCCGATGGAGTTTCACGCAAAAAAACGCCCGTCTGTCACAGGGATTGTCAAACGCAGCGTGACAGGGTTGTGGGCGTAGTTATTTCGTTGCTTGTTTCACCAACAAAGACGCAATGGACGGATCAATGCCGCCGGCGTCATCTTTGATAATCCCATCTTGTGTCGGGCGGAAAAGGGAGGCAAGCACGATGGCTTCGCTTTCGGCGCTGACGTTTTCATCCCCACGCAAGGCGAGG
Organism: Halocynthiibacter sp.; assembly: GCA_049609065.1. Classification (GTDB taxonomy): domain Bacteria; phylum Pseudomonadota; class Alphaproteobacteria; order Rhodobacterales; family Rhodobacteraceae; genus JBMYYE01. Next base: position 134 of record JBMYYE010000126.1, on the reverse strand, counting down.
TAGCTTTCAGTGAACGCTTTCTTTTCGCTGGCATCCATCGCGAGGTGTCGTTCCGATAGATAGGTGCGGTATTGCAACCGAATGCTCCACAGTAGGAGAGAGGTTACAACCAGTGTCGCGGAAATCAACAAAGG
>JBMYYE010000125.1:0-5831 GCA_049609065.1 Halocynthiibacter sp. | reverse complement strand
CATGAATGGGGCGCGTGTCACCATAAAGAACAATGTCTGTGATGCCTTTTTCGCGTAAAATTTCGGCATAGGCGGTGGGCCATGCGTTTTGGGGGGCATCAAATGGAATATAATGGGATTTGTCGCGCCAGAAGGCGGCATCACCTGCATTAAACCCCACGCGCCAACATTCTGCCCCTGCATGGCGGAGCATCCGCGCCAAGCGCGCGAAAAAAGGCCCGTGCGGGCCTTGTAGGAATAGAAAGCGGCGTTTGTTGCCTGTGATGCGCATGTGTGCGTCTCTTATGTTACTGAGAGAACTTTACAATCTGTCTACGGCATAAATATGGCAATTTTCTTAAAATTGCGAGGGTAATATCAATCGCTTGTGTCTGCGGGGGGAACAAGATATTTCTGATGAAAAAGGAATGCATGATGTTCACTGGAATTATCACCGATATTGGCACTGTGACGGCTCTTGAGCAAAAAGGTGATCTTCGGGCGCGAATTGCCACATCCTATGATGTGGCGGGTATCGATTTGGGTGCGTCCATTGCCCATAATGGTGTTTGCCTGACCGTTGTTGCGATGGGGGATACCCCGCAATTTTGGTATGACGTTGAAATTTCTGCAGAAACTGTATCCAAAACCAATATTGGCGCATGGGATGTGGGAACGCGTGTCAACCTTGAGCGCGCGCTAAAAGTTGGGGATGAACTGGGTGGGCATATCGTATCTGGGCATGTGGATGGGGTGGCTGATGTCATTGCCATGCATGACGAAGGCGATAGCACCCGTGTGACATTTCGTGCACCAGACGCCTTGGCAGGCTTTATTGCCCCCAAAGGATCGGTGGCTCTTAATGGGACATCTTTGACTGTAAACGAAGTCGATGGCGCGGAATTTGGCATCAACTTCATTTCCCATACAAAAAATGAAACGATCTGGGGATCGGTTGTGGTGGGCGATCAGGTGAATTTGGAAATTGATACGCTTGCACGCTATGTGAAGCGCCTCCAAGATTGGGGCTAAGCGCCTTTTTTCACATCGATAACACCGATTTCATCAAGCGCGCGCTCAATCCCTGAAAGCGTGGCCGCAGGATCCGTTTTTGCGCGTTTCTTAATCGCGTTAAACCGCAAGAGAAGCGCGTCTTTTTCTTTGCCTTTGCAGTCGTTCCAAGGCCGCCCTTGTAAGCCCATGATCATTGCGTAATAGCCGATAAAATGCGGGCGGCTCCCTGATTGCAGGAGTTTGAGATATGCGTCATCGGGGGCCATCGCCCGAAGCGCAGTGGCCGTATGGATTCCGGCCCGACCAAAGGCCGTATCGGACGCAGGTCCAAGATTGCGAATGCTCGACACTTTGTCGGCCTCATCAGATAATTGATCATGCGTCATAAAGGGACCTTATCATAAGTTGGTTTGTGAACCCAAGGGGAAGCCGAGGTTATCTTATTATGCCTATGTCCTAGGCCACCTGCCTGTATATTAATCATATTGCCTCTGGTTCTTGGATCTTTTGTGCCCCGCAGGCCATGGGTCTGGTATGATGTAAATGACGGCTTATCCTAAAGAAAAGGAGTTCGACATGCCCCGTATTATTCTCAAAGAGGTCGCAGCTGATTGTGCTGATGCGTTAGGCTTGCTGAGGCAAAGCCATGCGCTGATGAATGCCACATTCCCCGCCGAGGCGAACCACTATCTGTCGGTTGATGCGCTTAAATCCCCGCATATTTCGTTTTGGCTGGCATATATTGGCCCGCGCCCCATGGGCTGTTGCGCCTTGGCGCGCTTTGAAGATTATGGGGAAGTGAAATCGCTTTTCGTGGAGGAAACAGCACGGGGCACGGGCGTGGCACGTGCGCTTTTGCGGCTGGCCGAAGATACCGCACGAGAGGCAGACCTACGGTATCTGCGCTTGGAAACGGGGGATCGGCTTGTTGATGCAATCCGCCTTTATGAAGCCTATGGCTTTGAAAAACGGAGCCCTTTTGGGACGTATGAAGAAGGCCCACATAGCGTATTCTTTGAACGCGATTTGGCAGTGTGCGAGGATATCAATGAATAAGGATTGGAGCGGGTGAAGGGAATCGAACCCTCGTCGTCAGCTTGGGAAGCTGCTGCTCTACCATTGAGCTACACCCGCATGCGGCGCTAATTAGGCGCTCCTTGCGCGCGGGTCAATAGGAATATTGCCCGAGGTGGCCATCGGCATCTTAGGCACCGCGCGCGCGTCGTCTTTTGCGGCCACCACCGCGTTCGCCATCGCCACCACCTGTGTTGAAGCTCACATCAGGGAGGGGCGTATGCGCGGAAAGGCGTGCAAAGGGTTCCGCGTCGTTTGGAATGGCGGAAGCGTTGACAAAATGCTCTTGAAAACGCGGTTCCACGGCGGTTTCGATTTTTTCGATCCGCTGAACTGTGGCTTCGATTTCTTTGCGTGCTTCGGTGTTCAAAAGCGCAATGCGCGCCCCTGTGCCCGCGGCGTTCCCCGCAGAGGTGATTTTATCTAAAGGACAATCAGGGATCATTCCCAAAACCACGGCATGTTTGCTGGAAATATGCGCGCCAAAGGCCCCTGCAAGAACGATACGATCAACGTCATCGACTTCGAATTTATCCATCAGCAACCGGGCGCCAGAATAAAGCGCGGCTTTGGCCATTTGGATTTCGCGGATGTCGCGGTTGGTGATGGTGATGTCTGGCCCGCCTTCTGCCGTGCCATCAAAGATGCGGTAGGAATAGGTGCGCCCGTCGCTAAAGACCCGCTCAGATCCGACTTGTTCGGGATTGCCGATCAGGCCTGATTTATCGAGGATGCCGGCGATGCGCATTTCGGCCACCGCTTCGATGATGCCAGAGCCGCAAATGCCAGTGATGCCCGTTGATTTTGCCGCCGCGTCAAAACCGTCCTCGTCGGACCATTGCTCAACGCCGATGATGCGAAAACGGGGCTCTTTTGTGACGGGATTGATTTCGAGCCGCTCAATAGCACCAGGGGCCGCACGTTGGCCTGATGAAATCTGTGCGCCCTCAAAGGCGGGCCCAGTTGGTGATGAGCAGGCCAAAACGCGGGTTTTATTGCCCAAAAGGATTTCCGCATTGGTTCCCACATCAACAACCAAGACAAGGTCTTCGGATTTATCGGGCGCTTCTGAAAGCGCCACGGCGGCCGCATCCGCGCCCACATGGCCCGCGATGCAAGGCAAAATATAGACCCGCGCCGCAGGGTGAATAAGAAGTTCCAATTCATTGGCCCGTAGCGACAGCGCGCTCGACGTGGCTAGGGCAAAGGGCGCTTGGCCCAATTCAAAGGGATCAATCCCCAAGAAAAGATGGTGCATCACAGGGTTACAGACAAAAACCACATCAACGATGAGGCTTTTGTCGATTTCAGCCTCTGCCGCGATTTGCACAAACAGCGCATTCATGCCTTCGCGCACGGCAGACGTCATTTCCGCGTCCCCACCTTTGTTCATCATGGCGTAGCTGACGCGGCTCATCAAATCTTCGCCAAAGCGGATCTGCGGGTTCATAGTACCAGAAGAGGCCACAACCTCACCCGTTTGCAAATCACACAGATGCGCGGCAATGGTGGTCGATCCGAGGTCCACAGCGAGCCCATAAATCGTGCCTTCGTAATAGCCAGGCCAGATATGCATGATCCGCGGCGGGATCGTGCCATCGCCTAAATGCACAGCAACCGTGACTTTCCATTCGCCTTTGCGTAAAATCGGCTGAAGCTCTTGTAAAATGTGCAAATCAGGGCGCACACCCGTGATGTTCCATTGGGTTTCAAGCGCCTCAGTCAGGCGTTCGATATCCCCAGACGGTTTGTGCATGTCGGGTTCTTCAACCTCAACATAGTAAAGCCGCGTTGAGGGGTTCATCGTGATATCACGGGCTTCGGCACGTTTGCGCACGACTTGTTTATGCACTTGGCTTTCGGGCGGCACGTCGATGACGACATCCCCTTGAACCGTGGCCTGACAGCCCAAACGGCGCCCATCGATGAGCCCGCGTTTATCCTTGTAGCGCTGTTCAACCGCATTCCATTCAGAAAGCGCATCATCGTCAACAGTCACGCCATGTTTGGGAAACTCGCCAAAAGACGGGGTAATTTGGCATTTCGAACAAATCCCACGACCACCGCAGACACTATCGAGATCAACACCAAGCTTACGCGCGGCTGTTAAAATCGGGGTGCCAACCGGGAAATTCCCGCGTTTTCCCGACGGGGTAAAAACCACAAGCGGATCGGTGGAAACAGTTGCTGATGACGGTGTTGATGACATGGGCGCGCTCCTCTTTGTGGATCAGCCTAGGAAATGGCGGACCCTAAGAGTTGGTCTTAAGCGTCATTGAAAGGTTTGTCACCGTCAAGCCAGCGTAAAATTTTATCTCTGTGTTCATCCAAGAGGGGGGCCGGGCTGCGATGTGTCGTATCTTCAAGCCCGCTCATCTTGATGGGGTTTCCTGCGGCCTTGAACGCAGGGCGTGCGCCATTGCTGTCGATCTCGACAATCATGTTGCGCGCGATGAGTTGTGGATCGGTGAGCACCTCATCCATGGCTTGAATGGGGCCTGTGGGGATCCCGGCTTTTTCCAGAAGAGAAATCCAATGGGCCTTGGGGTACTCAAGGGTCACCGCCTCAATGAGGCGTTTCATCAGGCGGGCGTTTTCGCACCGCGCCATATTGGTGGCAAACCGTGGATCTGTGGCCATCCAAGATAGGTCAATCGCGTCGCAAAGCGTGGCAAAAAGCGCGTCATTCCCCGCCGCAATCACAAAAAGCCCATCCGCGCCATGGAAGGTTTCAAACGGCGCAATGGAGGGATGCCGTGCCCCGGAGGGACCCGGAATGACCCCACCTGAAGTCGCAAGCGCAATGGCGTGTTCTTGGATCGCCAATTGGCTATCGAGCATCGCAATGTCGACCTTCTGACCCAGCCCTGTTTCGGTACGTTTATAAAGCGCGGCCAAAACCCCATGAGCGAGATACATGCCGGCGATGATATCGCCGATGGAGGCCCCGACACGTACGGGTTCGCGGTCCTTTTCACCTGTGATGGCCATGACCCCGCCGCGCGCTTGTACCACCATGTCGTAAGCTGGGCGCAGGGCATCAGGCCCCGTATGTCCAAAACCGGAGGCCGCGCCGTAGATGAGGCTTGGAAACCGCTCATGAAGCGCGTCAAACCCGTAGCCCATACGATCCATGACGCCCGGCCGGTAGTTTTCTAAGACAACATCCGCGCGCGCTAAGAGGCGTTCAAAAGTAGCGCGATCGGTGTCAGATTTTAGATCAAGCGCAATGGATGATTTTGAATGGTTAATTGCCGCGAAATAGGCGCTTTCCTCTTTTTCAAAAGGTGGAAAAGCCCGCGTGTCATCGCCGATTTCGGGGCGTTCGACCTTAATCACGGTGGCACCGAGATCCGCTAAGATTGTGCTGCAAAATGGCCCCGCAAGAACATGGGTCAGATCCAAAATGATGCATCCAGAGAGAGGTGAAGTCATGGGGTAGCCTCCTTTGAGGCGTTTATCGGGTATGAATGTAAAAGGACTGTAAAGGAGTGGGCTTAGCGTGCATTTTCCCAAAGATCAAAATCATCGCTGAGCGCTGCTTCAAGGTCACGCCGCAACCCATGATCAAGTACCGTTTCTCGCTGAGGTGAGATATTCAAACGTTTAGGTGCGAGTGTGGTTTTGAGCTTTCCTTCTAAAAACACCACATATTTACTCATGTTTTCATATTTAAAAAGATGGTCCACGGTGGCATTATCAGCATCGGTGAGCATGTTCGCCTGTGTGCCGATATTTGCAAAACTTGGTCGATTATCCTTTAG
>JBMYYE010000124.1:0-5943 GCA_049609065.1 Halocynthiibacter sp. | reverse complement strand
GTTGGTCTGGGCTTTCTGAAACGCCGCCACCAATAATGGTAAAGTTTTCTTTTTGATCTGACCCCGGCGTATGGGCGTCAATGAACGCTGTTTTACAGGGTTTCAGGTCGCCGTAGCGCACAATGCGGTCTTGAATATTTGTCATTTTTTATCTCCGTTAAATTAGGTTTTGTTTCGATTAAACCCAATTTCCAGGGGGGCGGTTGTTTAACCGCTTTGCCCGCAAAGAGGCACGGTACACATGCAATCGATGCGTTCCGTGACTGGTATCAAGAGATATGGCGCTTGCCTGCATTTATACATCGCCTGTTTGCATAAAGATTTGTTTCCAGATCGAGATATGATCAAACAAAGTCCACTCTCGGCGCAGGCCATAGGGGCCAAATTCTGCGTGGGTAAAGCCCATCACATAAACATCTGCACCCGTTGGCTGACCGAACATCCCCCAACCATCATGTTTACCGTGCAGGCTCCACCGCACCGCAGCACGCGGCGATAGCATCGGATCTTCGCGGCCAATTTGATGCTCGATCTTGAATGTTGCATTGGGGAAGGATGCGCGCAGCCCCATCCACAATTTCTCAGTATCGGCCCAGGAATGAACCGTTGTCGAGGCTGGGTGCTCTGTCTGCACTGCCCGATCGTATTCCGAACGAACCACGGCGAAATCTTTATCCATCATACGGGTCAGGATGTCAGACATCCGTTGCCCCCACTCGTTATCATTTCCGCGACTTTTGTATGGACCATCCACATCAACTGCAGGACAAAATGGTACCACACAGTTTTCTGGGCCGCCTTCGCGTTTGATCAGATTGCGGGCGAATTTCTTTGGCTTCATTCCCAATTGTTTCACAATGCCAGCCGTGTCGCGGATCAACCATTCATCATTGATCTGATCGTTAATCGCGGCGCAATCAGCAATGGCACGAATGACAAAACGTTTGCCCGTGGCGGGGCCAAAATACCCGTCACCATTATGCGTGCCCATGGTCAACAGACGATGAGACGATAAAAATCCCTCTTCATCGTTGCCCGACCAAATAATATCTTCACCAGTCAATTCACGATCCGGAAATTCGGCCAACGTCGCCAAGGTGCCGTTCATAGTTTTTTGATTTCCGATCGATACGCCTTCTGGAAAGCGCATAGGGATATCGTCTGTGTAATAGTGATTTAGCGTGGCAATGCCACGTTCTTCCCATATCTCACGTGTTATTTTCAAAATGTAGTCCGGAAAATCGGTAAACTTTTGGTCGAAGCCCTTCATGTTGGCCATCCTTCTGGAATTTTAGCGGACCCGCGTAAAATAAGCGGTCCATCAATTGCAATGCGGCGCGTTTCGCCTGTGCGGTTTTCAATTTGATCGAGTAAGATATCGACAGTATTCGCAACCATACGATTTGCAGGTTGGCGGATCGTTGTCAGGTTATAGGCTGGCCAACCTGCGGCTGGCACATCATCATATCCCACCACAGAAACGTCCTCAGGCACACGCAATCCCAGTTCAAAGCGCAAGGTATCCATGACGGCCAATGCCATATGGTCATTTGAGGCAAAGACGGCTTCGGGTGGATCAGAGGCAAACATCTTGCGAGTTGCTTCTGCCGCTTTCTCCATTGTGAAATCACCAGTCGAGCGCGCATGTAGCGTAACACCTGCATCCGCAAGCGCTGAGGTAAACCCAGCCTCGCGGTCACGCTGTGTCGATGCCCCGTCCCAACCGGCAATATGCCCGATTTTGCGGTGCCCCGCGGCCAACAAAAATTCCGCCACGCGCCGTCCGCCTTCGTAGTTGTTTGATGTAACGGCGGACATATTTGGATCGTCTTGGCTTCTGTTGAATAAAACCATCGGCACATTGGCGGCGCGGCACCGTTCAGACAGATCGGATGACAACGCAACCGATGCTGCGATAATCCCATCAACTTGATAATCCAAGATTTCTTCAACCACAGTGTCAATATTCTCTGCGGTTTGCTCGGCCAAGAACACCAAAATATGATAGCCGCGTTTTTGTAATTCATTCGACAGTTTTTCGAGTGCTTCTGGGTAAAACTGGTTTTCGAAATACGCCACAATCAGACCGATAATGCGGCTTTTACCTGAGACCATCGCACGGGCCAAAACATTTGGCCGATATCCCAGCTCATCCGCAGCCTTGCGAACCTTTTCTGCCGTTTTCTGAGATGCCGAAGCGCCAGGCGTGAAGGTGCGCGAAACGGCCGATTGACTGACGCCTGCGCGTTGGGCAACTTCCAAGGATGTGATGCGGTTCTTACTCATTCGGCGGTCCAGCCTCCATCAATCAGCATTGATGTTCCTGTCACAAGTGAGGAAGCTTGTGACGCCAAATAAACAACGGCCCCCATGATATCTTCGACTTCGCCGACGCGGCCCAATTTGATTTTGTCTTCGATCCAAGCGCGTTTATCTGCTTGTTCAAATGTCGAACGTGTAAGATCCGTCAAAATGAAAGTCGGGCAGATTGTGTTGATCCGAATGCCCGCTTTGCCCCATTCAATCGCCATTGATTTGGTGAAGCCCTCAACCGCGTGTTTGGTTGCACAATAAACCGCGCGATCCAGCCCACCAACATGTGCCATCTGGGATGAAATATTGATCAAACTACCAGGTTTGCCCGCAGCCAGCAGGCCCTTGGCAACGGCTTGTGTCAGGAAATAAGCCCCTTTGACGTTTAGATTTGACACCGCCTCAAAATCGTCCTCGCTGGTGTCCATTGCCGGGCTATGACGCGCCAAGCCAGCAGAATTCACAAGAATATCAAATGGCCCGTTCGCAGCAACGGCTGATTGTGTTCCTCCAATATCTGCCACATCCAACGGCAGAGCATTGGCCGCCATACCAGCAGCGCGCATTTCAGAAACCACAGAATTTAACGCCTCAACGCGCCGCGCCGCAAGCGTGACTTCGGCGCCAGCTTCGCCCAAAGCTGCGGCACATGCCAAGCCGATACCAGAGCTCGCCCCAGCAACCAAGGCGCGTTTCCCATCCAAACGAAACGACGGTGTTTTGGGTAAGGTCATAAATTTGCTCCAATAGGTTCCAATACGCGGGCTTTGTTGAATTCGCGCAACCGCGCAAACACATCAACTCCGAGTTGAGCATAGACATCCAAGAGATCTACCAAAACCCAGTTTTCGCGAATAAGCGCATTTTCAACCCGCCAAAAATCAAGGCTACGCATGGTGATCTCCTGACCAGATGGCGCGATGCCCAACCAGCCATCTCCTGTGACAGTCATCTGCATATTAGGCCAACCGGTTGCAACAACATAGGTGCCATCGCCATAAAAGTGACAGTCAAGTGAACCTGTCGTTCCACCTTTGCGATCAGGCAATGCATTTAAAAACGGAATTTGATGCCAATTGCGAAACCCTGCAAGACCACGCGCGGTTCCAATACCTGCAGGGCCATACCAATTCACACGCGGATCCCAGTATTTTTCGGCCTGCATAATTTCTGGCCCGCCTTCCGCGGGGTGACGCGATAGATGTGTCAGCATCCCAATCACGGTATCCAAGCTCTGCGTACTTTGCGCATCGGTGCGTCCGCTAAAATGCAACCCATCTTGACTTGCGGGACCTGAGATATACATCTCGCGCCCCAAGCTTGGTGCCATCGGCCATGCATTTGCTTGCATCATAAGTTCGGGAACATCCCAAATTGCTTGCATTTCCACAGCCATCCCGTCCGATATGCGGTAAAATTCATGAAACCGCATATGGGCAAAATGGCCCGTTGGCGGAATATCGAGGAAAGGCGCCGTAAAGGTGCCCACATAATGCCCCGCACATCCGATCCAATCATTGCCATCGGTGTCGGTGCCTGCACTAATAATCCAATCACGGCGTTCTAGATCAGGAAATGCCTTCAATAATGGTGCATAGGCTGTGTCATATAGCGCCGATGGCCCCGACAAATCGCCAAACGGATGACACAGATGCACAACCGCATCTGGTGCCATGAACGCCGTAAGTGCGTCGAGCACTGGACCGCGTTCAAAATCCGCCATAGCCGATTGTAAAGGCGCGATAAGCGCCCTTAATATGTCAGGGCTGGCCATTACTCGGCGGCCTCCCCATAAGGAACATTCTGCCCGCCATATCGGCGCACACGCAAATTGCATTGCTCAGCATGGCCAACAAAACCTTCAAGCAAACAAAGCCGCGATCCATAAGCGCCAATTTTTGCGGCTGCTTCATCGGTTGTTACCTTTTGATAGCTATGCGTTTTCAGGTATTTCCCAACCCAAAGGCCACCCGTGTAACGGCCCGCTTTTTTGGTCGGCAATGTGTGGTTTGTCCCAATAACCTTATCACCATTGGCGACATTGGTGCGTGGCCCAAGGAACAATGCGCCATAGCATGTCATGTTCTCAAGGAACCAATCGTCACGATCTGTCATCACCTGAACGTGCTCGCTGGCGATGTCATCTGCGACTTCAAGCATCTCATCATAGGTGTCACAGACAATGACTTCTCCATAGTCTTCCCAACTGACACGCGCGGTGCCCGCTGTTGGTAGAATTTCAAGAATGCGATCGATCTCTGACAAAGTTTCTTGCGCCAATTTTTGCGAGTTGGTCAGAAGAACAGCCGGTGAATTGTAGCCATGTTCAGCCTGCCCCAATAAATCCGTTGCACAGATTTCAGCATCAACAGTTTCATCAGCAATCACCATTGTTTCCGTCGGACCCGCAAAAAGATCGATCCCAACGCGGCCAAATAATTGTCGCTTAGCCTCGGCCACGAACGCATTGCCAGGTCCAACGAGCAAATGCACGGGTGCGATCGTTTCCGTGCCAATCGCCATTGCGCCAACGGCCTGAATGCCGCCCAAAACGTAGATTTCATGGGCGCCGCCCAAATGCATCGCCGCGATAACCGCAGGGTTGGGTTCACCATTAAACGGTGGCGTGCAGGCAATGATGCGTGGCACCCCCGCCACTTTGGCCGTGGCAACCGACATATGCGCAGACGCAACCATCGGAAATTTACCACCAGGAACATAGCAACCAACGGATTGCACTGGAATATTCTTGTGACCCAGAATAACACCCGGCATTGTTTCCACTTCGATATCAAGCATGCTGTCACGTTGCGCTTGCGCGAAATTGACGACTTGCTTTTGCGCGAACTTGATATCTTCAAGATCACGCGGGCTCACTTTCGCGATTAACGCGTCAATCTCATCTTGGCTCAGGCGATAGCTGTCACGGTCATAGCCATCAAATTTATTGGCCAGTTCGCGCACGGCGGCGTCGCCGCGTGCTTCGATATCTTTGAGTGTCCCTGCGACAACGCTTGCGGTTTTGGCGTCGTCGTCGGCGCGATCTGCTTCTGTTTTACCACGTTTTAGATGAATAATTGCCATCGTTTTTTCCCTTACTTATTCTGGTCTCGGGGCCGTACGTTCACCACGGTCATAAGCTTCCCAGCCCAGTCCGTTGAACAGATCAACACCCAGTTGTGATGCGACATGGGCGAAATCAACATTCACCCAATTGTCGACGATCTTGCCGTCGACCACTTTCCAAAAATCCATATATCGGATTTCGATCCGTTTACCGGTTGCCTTTACGCCAAGGAATTCGCCGGAATGCGTCGCCTCTTGGCGGCCAAAGGCCGCGGCCCATTCGCCCATATAAAGACGGGCTTCATCAACACAGACCTTATCCGAAAAGGCCGCCTGAAACGGGCGTTGCCAGTTGTCTTGAAATTCTCGCAACCCGGTTTTTGTTCCGCAACCCTGATTGCCCATCCAGCGAAAGCTTTCTGAGAAAAACTCACCGATATCACCAATGCGGTGGTCATTCAGACCGTCGACCATGCTTTCTATCACTGCGCGGGTTTCATCCGTTTTGGACATATCCGTGTCGCGCGTTAGCACTGCCTGCTCTGGCCGTGAACCTTTCATATT
>JBMYYE010000123.1:0-6077 GCA_049609065.1 Halocynthiibacter sp. | reverse complement strand
AGATTGCTTCGTCCGGTTTCAGGCATATTGGTGCACATCAAGCGCACACATCGTTCCTGATCTGCGAGGCTTTCAGAATGCATAAGCGGCATATAAACGAACTGGCGTTCAGGCTCATCAACCCGCTTATCCCATTTACGGTCAATCGCAGCCAAACTCGCACAGAGCGCCATTTTATCGGTTGCGAACGCTTTTGCTTCACCTCGAAACATATTGCGCGGGAATTGATCACACAGAATAATATAGGCAAAGGTGCTTTCAGGGCCGTTGAGCCAATCTTTCAGTCCACCATCACGCGCTGCTTGCCATGTTTCTTCAAAGCGACTTCGAATTGTGGCATCCATCGTATCGCCTGGATTATACCATTCTTCTTGGCGTGTTTCTTTTAACCAGAAATCTAACACGTCTTGTGGCCCCTGCATCTCTGCTCTCCCTGTTCCACTCCGCTTTCATAAAATCGTTACAGAGAACAAAGTGAATCGCAAGTTAAAGATGCCCGTCACGGACATAAAATGTCATATTGCGGTAAAAAGATGTAACATTTGTAATATTAGCTCTCATCATCCGCCCCATCTTCAAGCGCTTCGATGAAGACCTCTTGTGCCACTTCAACCGCAACTTGCGTGGCAGCAGGTGAAATTGGCGTGTAGCTCCCTGTGTCTTCGATGGATGGACCCGCGCGCTGCGTCATACGATATCCCGCATAAGCCGCCATAAGCCCAAAGAGAACCGCCATGAAGATAAAAAATCCACCTGGCCCAATGACCCCCATCATATAACCCACGACAACTGGGCCCAAAATCGCCCCCAAGCCATTCACAAACACCAAGCCCCCGGAGGCGGCCGCCATTTCGTCATTTTCCAAGAAATCATTCGTGTGCGCAATGATCAGAGCATAAAGGGGATTGGACGTGCCCCCGATAATAAATGCACCCGCCAACAGCCCGTAAAAATTCGTGTATGAAAATGCCACAAAAATCGCAGCGGTCCCGCCTACCGCCGCCAATATACCAATCAAAAGCCGCCGATCCATACGGTCGGAAATCCAGCCAACTGGATATTGCAAGAAAAGCGCCCCTACATAAATTGAGGAGACAAAGATCGACAATTGCCCAACAGAAAGCCCCGCCTGTGTGGCAAAAATGGCCGCCATGCCAAATTGCGCAGAGAAAATTCCCCCCAAAATCGCAGAGCCAACAAATCCGAGAGGGGATTTTCGCGCCAAAGTACGAAGAGACATCGGCGCCGTTGTTTCAAAGCTCGGCGTTGGTGTGATGGATAGCAAAATAGGCGCAAAGGAAATCGAAACCAAAACAGACGTGATGACAAACAAAATATACCCATTTGGGTCCGCCAAAACGAGGATACCTTGCGCCGCAACAATGCCGATCATTTGTACAATCAAATAAGCCGAAAGCGCCTTACCGCGATTGTCATTATCTGTGGCATTGTTGAGCCAGCTTTCCGCCGTCACATACACACCCGAAAAACAAAACCCGATAATGACACGGCCAATGGTCCAAGCCACGGGATGAGTGATCACAGGATACAACACAAGAACCGCGGAAATAAAGGACGCAAGCGCCGCAAAGACCCGCACATGGCCCACACGGCGGATCAATTCAGGCGCCGCATGCGACCCCCCTAAAAAGCCTGCAAAATAACCCGCCATAATGACCGACATTTCAAATGTGGAAAAACCTTCGAGCTCACCGCGCACACCCAAAAGCGTGCCCTGAAGCCCGTTGCCCACCATAAGGAGCATCATACCAAAGAGAAGCGCCCATGCGCTGCCGACCACTTGAAACATTTTCAGGCTCCATGACTTAAAGAGGTGACGTTGTGTATCAAAAAAGGGAAAACTATCTTAGCGATCACATACAAAATAAAACACAGGAAAACGCGCCATAATACGACGGTTTTTTAATGCAAATAGCCTATTCGCGACGGAAATTCCACCTAAGGCAGAAGAATAGACGAATCCCCATAGGAGAAAAAGCGATACTTCTTTGAAATGGCGTGATCATAGATCGCCTTCACATGCTCCACGCCCACCATGGCAGAGACAAGCATCAAGAGCGTTGATTTTGGCAGATGGAAATTCGTCATCAGCCCTTTGGCGACTTTAAATTGAAACCCTGGTTTAATAAAAATATCGGTTTTGCCCTGCCACGGGGCGATTTGGTCTTGGGCCTGTGCCGCGCTTTCAATAAGACGAAGCGATGTTGTCCCCACCGGGATCACACGCCGCCCCTCCCCAAGGGCCTTATTCATGATGTCAGCCGCCGCCTGATCGACACGGCCCCATTCGGCATGCATTTTATGATCCGAAATATCATCAACCTTCACTGGCAAAAACGTCCCTGCCCCCACATGCAGCGTCACATAGGCAATTTCAACACCGTTTTCTTCAAGTAAATCAAGGGCATCACGATCGATATGTAGCGAGGCCGTCGGGGCCGCAACCGCGCCTTGTTCACGGGCCCAAACGGTTTGATAATCCGAGAAATCTTGGGCATCCGCCGCACGTTTGGCGGCGATATAAGGCGGCAGCGGCATCTGTCCAACCGCCGCCAAAGCCGCATCAAACGCGTCCCCGTCGAGGTTGAATTTCAAAATGGCTTGGCCGTCTTTTTTTTCGGTGAGCTCGGCAAAGAACCCATCCGAAAACACAATTTTTTCACCAATATTGACCTTTTTGAGCGGCTTGATCATTGCGCTCCATTGGCCATCGGTTTGTGGGTCAAGCAAGGTCACGCCAATTTTTGCCTGCATCGGACCTTGGGCTGTTTCACGGGGGCGCATGCCGTCTAGTCGGGCGGGAATGACTTTCGTATCATTCAAAACCAACACATCCCCCGCCTTAAAGATTGATAAAATATCGGAGACGCGATGATCCGATATCTGCCCACCCTCAGATAGGAGCAATTTGGCATTTCCACGCGGAAAAACCGGGCGCGTCGCAATCAAATCTTCTGGCAGGGTAAAATCAAAATCAGACAGTTTCATCAGTTTGGGTCCATGTGGCAAATTTGAGACGCAGCGCTAGTTCGCAGCTTTTGGCTTTTTAAGATCTTTGCGAAATAGACCACGTAAGAAACCGGGCGCAAGAGCGGAAATTGGATTAACCTTTATCTTTGCATCATCAGCATGGCCTTTAAGCGAGAAGTTGAAGCCCAATAAACCTTCGCCTTTTTTGGAAAAAACTTGACCAACAGAATTGATAAAATAAATCGGCGAAAACACGCCTTGCATATTCATATGCTTTGATTTGAGGTCCATGAAACCTTCCAATGTGATCCCCATAGAGGCCCCAACAGCGCGCCCTGATTTGAGCTGAAACAGCGCAGGATCAATCGCAAATTGACCTTCAACGGTGCTAAAGTGAATGCCATCCCCATTGAGCTGCTGCAACAGACCTACGATGCTTAAGGCCCCGATCATTCGCGCGAGTTCTGGCGCATCCGCAACACGGGTATCTTTGATGACGAGATGCCCATCATAGCGCCCACGCCCCAAAGGCGTAAGCCGCACCGTCATCCGCCCCCCTCGCGCAGAGCTATAAACCTTCGCAGATTTCAAAACCCGCCCACCATCATTCGCCTGAATATCAATCGCCACACCATTTCTATGGCGCTTGAGAATGCCAGATACAGGGGCATTGCCGTTAATGCGACCCGAAAAGGGTCCCGAAATCCCGCCCTTTGTGTTGATCGCAGCTTTCACATTGGTCAAAATAAGCCCATCAGCGACAATGACGCGGTCCAGCGCAACATCAATGGCATTGCCCGCGCCCCCCCCCGTGTTCGGCCCGACAGATTTTGGCAATCTCCGCAGGTCAAGGGTACCGGTTTTCAGGGTCATTTTAGGGGATTTTGTCCCAGATACGGCACCAAGGGATCCCGTAACATCAAGCCAAGATCCGACTTTTAACTCTTTTAAATCAAGGGATTTAAAGCCAATTTCCGCAAACGACATCGCGCCTTTCGCGGTGAAACCAGGGGCTGTCAATTCCAGTCGGTCAATGGCCATTGGCACCGATAAGCGCCCCTCAACACGAAGCCCTGCCTTTTGCTTTGGCGATTTGCGCCAACCTAAGGAAGCGATGCGCAGATCAAGCCCCTTTAAGGCGCTGGTCACCAAAAGTGAGGGGGCTTTTCCAGCCCCACTATAACGGATTTCCACATTTGCGTGGCTTTTGCCTTTTACGCTGCCCTCAGGCAGGTTGAGATTAAAGCCTTTAACAAATGCCTGTGACAGCACAGCCGTGCCAAGAACCGAGCCGCTCTGATCCCCTTTAGTAAGGTTTTGCTGCCAACGCCCGTCAAATGGCACATCATTTACCAATGCCCGCCCAGACAGCGCCACGTGGCTATTATCAACGGTCAAAGCGAGCCTATCAGCCGTTATCGCAATCGATTTGGCGATTTTGGTACTTTTGACCCCTGTGACATGGCCCGCGCCCGTAAATTTAACGAGCTCTTTGGGCACTTTTTTACGAAGAGGTAACCGCAAATCCAGCGCGGCCACAACACGACCCGACGCAATATCCACGGGGCGTTTTGCCTTATCCATCACCGACAAGGGTGGCGCATTGAGATAGCGTAAAATATCCGTGACTTGCCCGTCTACTGCGATATTAAATTGCCCATCTGCGGGCTTTTGGCGGATATTATCCACGCGCATTTGTGTACCCGAAACGTTTACTTCGCCGCCTTTTGGGACTTTAACAACGCCCTCCTCAAGCCCAAGAGCAAAGCGGGTGTTTTTTAGATTGCCATAGCCTTTTGCACGCAACAATGGCGCAAGCGTTTTGGAATACCGAATATCCACCCCTTCAAATGTGAACTGCGCCACGCTTTGAGGATGGCCATCTTCGTCCATACGCAAACTGGCCTGTGCGGTTTCAAACCGCCCTTTGGACACGTTTTTCATGAACCAAGCCCGCGCCTTTACCGCCACAGGTTTTGGCCAGCCCGATTGCACAATCGCAGGGGTAAGCCCATAGCCTTGAAGATCGACACGCGCGCCATAGCCAGGCTTTTGTGGATCAAATTCACCTGAAATAACCACTTTAGCCCCTTGATAAGGAACAACAAAGCTCCCAACGGTGAGAGACAGATTTTCCAAATCTGCCGCGACATCAATTGATCCGTTTTTGATTTCAACAGGCGTGTCAAAAATATCTGAATCGGTCACAGTGAGCGCGTCAATATTAAATTGCCCCGTCAACGCCTCAGGCGTGCCAGAGCGGTTGTTTTTCAAAAACATCCGCCCAGATGCTGTAAAATTCAAGAGATCACTTTTGAGCGAAAACTCATCAAACTGCATCGATTTACGGGCATGATCCACTGTGAAATAGAGTTTTCCTTGGTCAAATCCTAAGGGAATATTGCCCGCGCTTGCCGTGACACGGCCGGCCCCAAGCTCCAATGTGCCTGCGCTGTTTTCAAATTGACCCTTTTCGGTCAAATTTGTACGTAACGCCCCTGAAACGGGCGCATCTATAAATCCAAGCCACGCCAAAGACGGGTCAATACCCGCCACAGCATGTGATTTCACATCATTCAGTTCAGCGCTTGTGGTGAATATCCCAGTGCGGCGATCGAGGCGCGCTTGCACCGCAACAAAGGCGCCTTGATCAAATTCTTCGGAGAATTCAAAATTCAACCGCCCTTCGAGCGCGGTTGCGTTGTTTTCGAAATAAACTGCGCCATTTGTAAGGAAATACCCGTGATCGGTACGCAAATCCATAAAGCGCATATCCACATCCCGAAGGTCAATTTCCCGCAAGCCTGAAAGTTTCAGTTCGGCCAAAAGCGCATCAATTTGAGCTTCCACATTGGTGAAATCAAAACGCGCCTCTACGCCAGAGCCAAAAACGAGCCCAATTTGCCCCGTTTCATCGCGCTCCCCATATAATTTAAGACCACGCGCCTCGAGCGAAACCGGAACTATTTTCCCGCGCAAGAGCCCAAGGGATGAAAACCGCGATCTGACAGATGGCAAAAAACCAACAGCATCCCCACTTGCATCGTGATACACCATGTTTTCGACTTCAATCATCGGGGTTTCAA
>JBMYYE010000122.1:0-6274 GCA_049609065.1 Halocynthiibacter sp. | reverse complement strand
CTGTCGGCTGTTTATTCCTCTGTTTTGCTGTTTTGGCTTGGTGATGAAAGCGAAGATCACGTTGATAGCTGGGCGTTTCTCGATCGACGGATTGAAAACGTGATGCAGTTTGAAAAAGCCAAGGTTGCGGTGCGCGGGAACAGTTTTGCCAAAGCGATCCTTGAGGGCCCGTTGAGTTTCCTTGGGCGGATCAAAGCCCCCTCAGATGATGCACCAAAGGATTTACCGGGCCAGTGGCGCCTGTAGAAACGTTTAAATTGAAGCAAAGAGAGATGAGCAAATGAGTTTGCCAAAAACAATGCGCGCGATTGAAATTACCACGGCGGGTGGGCCTGAAGTGTTGCAAGAAACGACACGCCCTGTGCCAGCGCCCGCGTATGGTGAAGTGTTGATTAAAGTGGCCGTTGCGGGGGTGAACCGTCCTGATGCGCTTCAACGGGCGGGGAAATACGCGCCGCCACCCACAGCATCTGATCTTCCGGGTTTAGAAGTGTCTGGCGTCATTGCCGCCCTTGGTGATGGCGTGACGACTGTTCATGTTGGTGATGAAGTCTGCGCGCTGACGCCAGGGGGGGGATATGCCGAATATGTGGCGGCCCCTGCGGCCCATTGCTTGCCTATTCCAGCGGGGCTCAGCATGGCTGAAGCCGCCTGCATTCCAGAAAACGCTTTCACCGTTTGGTCCAACGTGTTCATGCGTGGGGGATTGATCGCGGGCGAAAAATTCCTCGTTCATGGGGGATCTTCGGGTATTGGGACAACGGCGATCCAACTCGCGCATGCATTGGGCGCGCGGGTGTTCACGACGGCTGGGAGCGAAGAGAAGCTCGAAAAATGCCGCGCGTTGGGGGCCGAAGTTGCGCTCAACTATCGGGACGAAGATTTTGTCGCCATGGCAAAATCCGAAGGCTATATGGATTTAATCCTCGACATGGTTGGCGGTGATTACATTGCAAAAAACATTCGCGCCTTGGCGGTCGAAGGCCGCATGGTGCATATCGCGTTTTTATCAGGCCCGATCGCGGAGGTGAATTTTGCCCAGATCATGGCCAAACGGTTGACCGTGACAGGATCCACATTGCGCCCGCAAAGTGACCTTGCGAAAGCGCGGATCGCACAAGAGCTTGCGCAAAATGTTTGGCCTTTGATTGAGGTCGGGAAATACCGCCCCGTGATGTATCAAGGCTTCGCCCTTGAAGATGCGGCCAAAGCCCACGCGTTGATGGAAAGCTCGGCCCATATTGGAAAAATCTGGTTGGAGCTAGCCTAAGCAAGACGACTGCCGTTACTCGTGGATTGGCGGCATGCGTGCGTCTTTGAGCGTGCAATCACGCAGGGTGTCGCGGCCGCATCTCGTTGGTTCGAGATCCTTGGTGAGGCACACGCGCACCTCTTGGATATGGTGGTCGCGGCAGGTGATGGTGATCATATCTTTGGTGAACTCTGGATTGTCTTTGAGGAATGCAGCCTCAATCACCCGCGCAGGGAGCGCGTAGGTTTTATCCAGTTTCCGAAACACCGCGGGGCGGTTGATTTTGGCAAAGGCATCGCGTGAGAGCGCGAAATATGCATCGGAACTCAATCCGCTGCAGCGCCCGTGTTTTTTCCATTGATGCCAGGCAAGCCCGCCGGTGCCCATAATGTCGGTCATGGCATTGGTGTCGGATCGGGATGGATCGCGGTGGGGGGTGCGACAATAGCTCGGCCAGCCTTCATCATATTGTGGCCAAAGCCCGTGTAAAATGAACCCGTAATCTTTGTCATCGGCGCATTGACGTGCGCCACGTGCGTCCCCTTCAAGGGTGCACCATGTGGGTGACCATGATAGGGACATGACATAATAGTCGAAATCGCCCGCGCGTTCCCCATCGGCGAAAACTGGGGCTGTGACGCCAGCTGTTAGGGTCAAAATCAGGGCAAAAACGGCACGCATGTTTTTCTCTTTTCTCTTTTGTAAATCGGGTCTATAAGGAATGAAATTCCCTGAAAACGAAACCTCGCGGTTCACCCCGCACCCCGTTTTCCCCGGCCCAAGAGGGCTGCCTTATTGATAGGCTGCCTAAGAGATGTGTGAAGGAGACTGAAATGTCAAAACCTATTATGACCAAAGCAACCGCAGTGTGGCTTGTGGACAATACAACGCTGAACTTTAAACAGATCGCGGATTTTGTTGGCATGCACGAATTGGAAATCCAAGGCATCGCAGATGGCGATGTTGCGGTTGGCGTGAAAGGGTTCGATCCTGTTGCCAATAACCAACTCACGCAAGAGGAACTTGATGCGGCGCAAAAAGATCCGCTTCATAAGTTGCAGTTGAAATTCAATCCAGCAGCTGTTGGCGAAGAAAAACGTCGCGGCCCACGCTACACACCACTATCAAAACGCCAAGATCGTCCAGCGTCCATTTACTGGCTTGTGAAATTCCACCCTGAATTGACCGATGCTCAAGTGTCTAAATTGATTGGCACCACGAAGCCAACCATTCAGGCTATTCGCGAACGCACCCATTGGAACATTGCCAACATTCAGCCGATTGATCCTGTGGCGCTTGGGCTTTGTAAGCAAAGCGAACTTGATGCAGCCGTGCAAAAAGCGGCAGCGAAGAAAGCATCAGAAGGCGGCGTGATGAGCGATGATGAGCGTCGTAAGCTTGTCTCAACTGAGGATTCGTTGTCCATGGATGCGGAACCAAAAATGCCATCCAACATGGCCGGTCTCGAAGCCTTCTCCATGCAAGATGACGCCGCAGAAGAAAAAGAAGACATCCCAGATGCGGACAGCTTCTTTAACCTTCCATCTGGTGATGACGAAGAATAATCGGACTAGAATTCTGATGACAAAGGCCTCGCAAATCGCGGGGCCTTTTGCATTAAAGCCGTTTGCGTGCGTTCAAAGCGGCGGAAATGGTGCCATCATCGAGGTAATCAAGTTCCCCGCCGATCGGCACGCCTTGAGCAAGGGAGGTGACAGTGATGTCGCGGGATTGCAATTCATCGGCGATATAGTGGCTGGTGGTGACGCCATCAACGGTGGCGTTTAGTGCGAGGATCACTTCGGATATATTTTCCGCCGCAACGCGGTCCAAAAGCTTTGGGATGCCAAGTTCGGCAGGTCCAACCGCGTCCAACGCCGAAAGTGTTCCGCCGAGCACATGGTAACGTCCTTTGAACACCTCAGTGCGCTCCATAGCCCAGAGGTCAGCTACATCTTCGACGACGCAAATTGTCCCCGTTGCACGGCGATCATCCGCACAGATATCACAAACATCACCATTGCCGATATTGCCGCAATTGAGGCATTCACGGGCATGTATTGCAACCGAATGAATGGCATCAGAGAGAGGCGTCATCAAAAGTGCACGTTTTTTAATGAGGTGCAGCACCGCACGACGGGCAGATCGTGGCCCAAGCCCAGGGAGCTTGGCCATCAAATCGATCAGTGCCTCAATATCGCCGGTGCCATTCGCCATTAAAACGGGAGCTTCATATCCGCCGGAAGGCCCATACCTTCGGTGAGGCGCGCCATTTCTTCTTGGCTTTTGGCGGCTGCGCGCGCTTGGGCGTCTTTGATCGCAGCAAGGATCAAATCCTCAACCACTTCTTTTTCGTTTGGATCAAAAATTGTGGGATCAATGTCAAGAGATGTCAGATCCCCTTTGGCGGTTGCCGTGGCTTTGACAAGCCCTGCGCCGCTTTCACCGACAACGGTTATGTCGTTGAGGCTCTCTTGAAGCTCGGCCACTTTGCCTTGCATGTCTTGTGCCTGCTTCATCAGCTTGGCCATATCACCGAGGCCACCTAGTCCTTTGAGCATGTTTTTCTCCTACAAATCTCTTCTGTCGATATAGGGGTTTTTAGGGCGGGATCAATCCTCTTCGAACGGATCCCATTCATCTTCGACCTCTGGCAAGGCCTCAATCGCGGCACTTGCGCTTAGGTCCTGCGCAGGGCGAATGTCGCCAATTTTGGCATTGGGAAAACTGGCGATCACGGCTTGTACGAGAGGATGTTCTGCGGCCTCTTCTTTGCGGGCGTGTGTTTCGGCGTCACGGCGTTCGGCGATGGTTTGATCGCCACCCG
Organism: Halocynthiibacter sp.; assembly: GCA_049609065.1. Taxonomy (GTDB): domain Bacteria; phylum Pseudomonadota; class Alphaproteobacteria; order Rhodobacterales; family Rhodobacteraceae; genus JBMYYE01. The sequence continues at coordinate 2,195 of JBMYYE010000122.1, read as the reverse complement.
TTGAGACGACGGAAATGCCCCACCGTTCGCCAGTCCAACCTTGAAGCCGCGCGCCAAGACGCTGTGGAAAATCTTGTGCCGCATTTGGCGCAAGCTCAAGTTCAATGCGCCCAGGTGCGTAATTTACAAGGCGCAAAGATTTCTCAACTTCGATGCGAAATTGCATATCGCGGTGGCTTTCAATGAGCGCGATGACCTGTTCAAAATTCACGAATTGCGCGAGGCGGGATTGTGGTTCCGCCACGCGAAGTGCGGAGGTCGCCGCGCCGTTGCCTGTGGGCACGGATACGGTCTGTGCCGTAGCGTGTGGGTTGGCGTCGCTGCCATGAGGTGTAGGCATGCCACCGCCACCCGTTGGGCCAGAGGGCGGTGTCACTGGCCCCGTTTGTGGTTGGAGTTTCTTCACCAAATCCCCCGGCGTCGGGAGGTCGGCCACATGGGTCAAACGAATGATCGCCATTTCAGCGGCCATCATCGCGTTGGGGGCGATGGCGACTTCTTCCAAAGCCTTCAACAACATTTGCCACATCCGCGTCATCACCCGCATCGGCAGGTCCTCGGCCATTTGCTGGCCACGGATGCGTTCATCTGGGGATACGGTTGGATCATCAGCCGCGTCAGGGGTGATTTTGATCACGCTGATCCAATGGGTGATTTCGGCCAAATCGCGCAAGACGGCCATCGGATCGGCCCCATCGGCGTATTGCGCTGAAATTTCTGAAAGTGCGGCGCCTGCATCGCCTTTCATCACGAGATCAAAGAGATCAAGCACACGCCCCCGATCCGCAAGCCCAAGCATCGCGCGCACTTGATCGGCGGTGGTTTCGCCCGCGCCGTGGCTGATCGCCTGATCCAAGAGGCTCATGGCGTCGCGAACCGACCCCTCAGACGCCCGCGTGATGAGCGCCAAGGCCTCATCGGTGATGTCTGCTTTTTCCAGCGCCGCAATGCCGCGCAGGTGATCAATCATCACCTCGGGTTCGATGCGTCGCAGATCAAATCGCTGACACCGTGACAAAACCGTCACGGGGACCTTGCGAATTTCGGTGGTTGCAAAAATGAATTTCACATGGGCGGGCGGTTCTTCGAGGGTCTTCAAAAGCGCGTTAAACGCACTTGTCGACAGCATGTGAACCTCATCGATGATGTAGATTTTATACCGTGCGGAGGCGGCGCGGTAATGCACGCTATCGATGATTTCGCGGATGTCACCCACACCCGTGCGTGATGCGGCATCCATTTCCATGACATCGACATGGCGGCCTTCGGAAATAGCCACACAATGTTCACACACCTCACAGGGTTCCGTTGTCGGGCCGCCAGTGCCATCCGCGCCGATACAGTTCATGCCTTTGGAAATAATACGCGCGGTTGTGGTTTTCCCGGTTCCGCGGATCCCTGTCATGATGAACGCTTGGGCGATGCGATCCGCCGCAAACGCGTTTTTGAGCGTTTTGACCATAGGCTCTTGGCCGATGAGATCGGCAAAGCTTGCTGGGCGGTATTTGCGGGCTAGAACCTGATAGCCAGAAGTGTCAATGTCGTCGGTCATAGGGGCGCTTTATTTGTGAAACCTTTCGTCGAACGTATAAGCTCAGCCTAAGAAAAGGAAACGAAAAATGTCGTTTGAAATATATAGTCTTGATACGCCTCATGGTGGAAAGATCGCAATCGGCCCAATGCTGGGTCGGTTTTCGCCTTTGGGGGATGACATTGCCAAAATCTCGACATGGCAGGCAGGGCTGGTTGTATCCGCGGTGGAGGATTTTGAACTGCCACAAACGCAGATCCAAGATCAGCTTATGATGGTCGGTATTTCGTGGCGGCATTTTCCGATCAAGGATTTTGATGTACCCGCACCTGCGCAAAATTGGCCGGCGCTGTCCACGGCGTGCCATACGCTTTTGCGGGGGGGTGGCCGGATCTTTTTCCACTGTTATGGCGGGCAGGGGCGCTCTGGTACTTTGGCGTTGCGGCTGTTGATCGAAATGGAGGAAGAGCCAGAAAAGGCACTTTCACGATTGCGGGCCGTGCGTCCAGAGGCTGTGGAAACTGATGCGCAATACGCATGGGCGTGTGAGGGCGCGGCAGTGTAAATTGGGGAAGTAAGGTGAGAGGTTGGACAACGACCCAAACGGGACTCGTTACGGCTGCTTCCTTCCGGATCTGACCGGGTTGGCGAGGCGCTCGCCCGC
>JBMYYE010000121.1:0-6278 GCA_049609065.1 Halocynthiibacter sp. | reverse complement strand
CGATTGTGCCAATGTTAACGTGCGGTTTATTACGCTCAAACTTTTCTTTAGCCATAATGGCCTCCTATATTGAAAGGCGTGAGGGGGCGATCCCCCTTACGCGTATTTTGCTTGGATTTCTTCAGAGATGTTGCTTGGTACTGGATCGTAGTGATCGAACTGCATTGTAAATTGCGCACGGCCCGAGGACATGGAGCGCAAATTGTTAATGTAGCCGAACATATTCGCCAAAGGTACGAAAGCGTCAATCGCAATCGCGTTGCCGCGTGAATCTTGACCTTGAACCTGACCACGACGTGATGTGAGGTCACCAATGATGTTACCAGTGTATTCGTCTGGTGTGATGACTTCCACTTTCATGATTGGCTCAAGAAGTTTCGCACCCGCAAGACGCATGCCTTCGCGCATACACATACGAGCAGCGATCTCAAACGCGAGAATGCTTGAGTCAACATCGTGGAACTTACCGTCGATCAACGCAACTTTGAAGTCGATCACAGGGAAGCCAGCCAAAGGACCGCTATCCATTACGGATTTCACACCTTTTTCAACACCTGGGATGTATTCTTTTGGAACAGCACCACCAACGATGCGGCTTTCAAAGGAATAACCTTCGCCAGGTTCAGTTGGCGTGATGATCATTTTCACTTCGCCGTACTGACCAGAACCACCAGATTGTTTTTTGTGTGTGTAAGAGTGTTCAACTTCTTTCGAAATTGTCTCACGATACGCAACCTGTGGGGCACCAATGTTGGCTTCAACTTTAAATTCGCGACGCAAACGGTCAACGAGGATGTCGAGGTGAAGCTCGCCCATACCACGCATAATTGTTTGGCCTGATTCAATGTCAGTTTCAACGCGGAAAGATGGATCCTCAGCTGCAAGACGTTGCAGACCTGTTGACATCTTTTCTTGGTCGCCTTTTGTTTTTGGCTCAACGGCAATCTCGATCACGGGATCTGGGAATGTCATTGTTTCAAGAACAACTGGGTTTGCTGGATCACAAAGAGTATCACCTGTTGTGGTGTCTTTGAGACCGCCCAATGCGATAATGTCACCTGCGAATGCTTCTGTAATCTCATCACGGTCGTTTGAGTGCATGATCATCATACGGCCAACGCGTTCTTTTTTACCCTTAGTAGAGTTCAAGAAGCTGTCGCCTTTTTGAAGCGTACCGGAATAGATACGTGTGAAGGTCAAAGAGCCAACAAACGGGTCATTCCAGATTTTAAATGCAAGCGCAGAGAACGCCATGTCATCATCCGCACGACGCGCGATGTCACGTGTTTCTGTTTCGTCGCCTGGTTTAAAGCCCATGTAGTCAACAACGTCCAATGGGGATGGAAGATAGTCAACAACAGCGTTGAGCAAAGGCTGAACACCTTTGTTTTTAAACGCAGAACCGCCAAGAACAGGAACGAATGCCATAGAAAGCGTACCTTTACGCAACAACGCACGGAGCGTTGGAACGTCTGGTTCGTTGCCTTCGAGGTATTCCATCATCGCATCATCGTCTTGCTCAACAGCAGCTTCGATGAGGATGTTGCGCCACTTGTCAGCCATGTCTTGAAGCTCAGCACGGATAGGTGCTTTCTTCCAAGATGCGCCGAGGTCGTCACCAATCCAGAGCCATTCTTCCATGGTCACGAGGTCAACAAGACCTTCGAGATCACTTTCAGAACCAATTGGAACACCAACAGGGATTGCACGTGCGCCTGTGCGCTCTTCGATCATGTTAACGCAGTTAAAGAAGTCCGCGCCGATTTTGTCCATTTTGTTGACAAAAACCATACGTGGAACTTTATAACGGTCAGCCTGACGCCAAACAGTTTCAGTTTGTGGTTCAACACCGGCGTTGCCGTCGAGAACACAAACCGCACCATCGAGAACCGCCAAGGAACGCTCAACTTCAATCGTGAAATCAACGTGACCTGGTGTGTCGATGATGTTCATGCGGTGCTTTTCAGAATCCGCAGTTTCGCCATCTTCTGTGCGTTCCCAGAATGTGGTTGTCGCAGCAGATGTAATGGTAATACCGCGCTCTTGCTCTTGTTCCATGTGGTCCATGGTAGCTGCGCCGTCGTGAACCTCACCAATGTTGTGAGATTTACCAGTGTAGTAGAGAATACGCTCTGAGCAGGTGGTTTTACCCGCATCAATATGCGCCATGATACCGAAGTTACGATACCGCTCTAGTGGGAATTCGCGTGCCATTTTCTGGTCCTAACCCTAGTTTACCAACGATAATGGCTAAACGCTTTGTTCGCTTCAGCCATTTTGTGCGTGTCTTCGCGTTTCTTAACCGCTGTACCACGGCTATTCACTGCGTCGAGAAGTTCACCAGCAAGGCGCTCTTCCATTGTGTTTTCGTTGCGCGAACGGCTTGCTGAAATCAACCAACGGATCGCGAGTGCTTCGCGGCGCTCTGGACGAACTTCAACAGGCACCTGGTATGTAGCACCACCAACGCGACGTGACCGAACCTCAACAGAAGGTTTGATGTTGTCGAGCGCTTCGTGGAACACTTCTACTGGCGCGCGTTTGATCTTGTCTTCAACACGATCAAGTGCATTGTAAACAATACGCTCAGCAGTCGATTTCTTACCATCGACCATGAGGTTGTTCATAAATTTTGTAAGAACGCGGTCACCAAACTTGGCGTCTGGTAGAACTTCGCGTTTTTCTGCGGCGTGACGACGTGACATATACTATATCCCCTATTTCGGCTTCTTAGCGCCGTATTTCGAACGACGTTGTTTACGGTCTTTAACGCCTTGAGTATCAAGGACGCCGCGAAGGATGTGGTAACGCACACCTGGAAGGTCTTTTACACGACCGCCACGGATCAAGACAACGGAGTGTTCTTGAAGGTTGTGGCTCTCACCAGGGATGTATGAGATGACTTCGAAGCCGTTCGTTAGACGAACTTTGGCAACTTTACGCATCGCAGAGTTAGGTTTCTTAGGTGTCGTAGTGTACACGCGAGTACATACGCCGCGTTTTTGCGGGCATGACTGCAAGTGCATGGACTTCGAACGTTTCACTTTCGGCTGGCGCGGTTTGCGGATCAGCTGTTGTATCGTTGGCATTCCGGTTATTTCCCCGTGTTGCAACACATTTGCTTTTACATTTATGCGGATTTTATGATCCGCGGTTCAGGCTCCTATGGATAAACACAAAAACCCCCATATGTTCCCACGGTCTGTGAAAACATAAAGGGAAGGGTTTAACGGATCAAAGTTTACACTCATTTCCATCCCATAAGAGAATAAATCGGCAAGTTACCCCGCCGAATGTTCGCTGCTATAGGGGGAGTCGCACCAACTGTCAACCGACGCTGCGCCAAATGGCGCTTATCGTGCGTGGTGCTCACGATATAATGTGTATAGGCCCGTCGCGACCACAATTGCGCTCCCGACAAGGGTCCAAAAATCGGGCCACTCATCATAGAACACAAACCCAAGGACAAGCGCAAAAATCAGGGCCGTATACCGAAACGGGGCTACAAAATCGATATCGCCAACCCGCATGACCATGATGCTAAATAGATACCCGCCAATAATGAAAATCGCCGCCCCAAACAAAAGCATCCAAGACATCGCACTGGGCATCACCCACGTTTCCGTAGGCAAACCGAACAGACCAAACACCATCACCGATACAGAAGCCGTCACAGTCAACGTCATCGATGGCGCCTCTGGCGACAATTTCCGTGTCACAAGATCACGGATCGTCACACAGGCCACGGCCCCTAGGCCGTAAATCGCATAGGCGTTAAACCCATCCGCCCCCGGCCGCACGATGAGCATGACACCCAAAAACCCGACAATGATTGCCACGATCCGGTGCCAGCCAATCGGCTCACGCAGGAAAAGCGCCCCCGCCAGTGAAATTGTCAACGGAAGCGCCTGCATGATCGCCACGATATTGCCAATCGGCATATGAAAGAGCGCCGTCAGATAGAAATAGGCAGACCCAATTTCGGCCACCGCGCGCCATGCTGTGTAAATCCAGTCCGATTTTGACATTTGGAAATTCAACTGTCCCAGATATTTTGCCAAGGCAAGCGTCATCACCGTCGTCATCACACCGCGAATGAACAAGCCTTCAAATAGCGGCACATTCCCCGACAGCCCCTTAAAACACAGATCGTTCAACGTGAACGTTGCCATGGCCAACATCATTAAGATGGCGCCTTTGCTATTATCTGTGAAATGGCTCATCACCGGGATCCTTTTGGCCGATCAAAACGGCATGTTTACCCCTCCATATAAGCAAGCCGCAGGCCATGCTTCCAGTCCGAAAACGACATCGTGTCATAAGAGCGTCACGAAACGTAATCCCATAAAAAAAGCCCCGCCAAATGGCAGGGCTTTCTTAATTTCTTAGGAGAAGAGCTTAGTCTTCTGCTGGGGCTTCTGTAGGTGTTGCAAAGACATCATCCGCGGACACATCCGCAGCAGGAGCAGCCAAAAGGGCGGCTTGTTCTGCTTCTTCACGACGCGCTTCGAGAACCACATTGTCACGGTCTTGCGCAATTTTGCGAACCCGTTGTGCGGCCCCGCCTGTCCCTGCTGGGATCAAGCGACCTACGATCACGTTTTCTTTCAAGCCAACAAGCTTATCTTTCTTACCTTGGACAGATGCCTCAGTCAGAACGCGTGTTGTTTCTTGGAACGATGCCGCTGAGATGAAGGAACGTGTTTGCAAGGAGGCTTTCGTAATACCCAAGAGGATTGGTTCCCCTTGTGCAGGACGACGGCCTTCGGCAATCACTTTTTCATTTGCTGCGTCGAACTCAGCCTTATCAACATGTTCGCCTTTAAGAAGCGTTGTCTCACCGCTGTCAGAAATTTCCCATTTCTGAAGCATCTGACGTACGATCACTTCGATGTGCTTATCGTTGATTTTCACACCTTGAAGACGGTAAACATCCTGAACCTCGTTGATCATGTAATCCGCGAGAGCTTCGACACCCATAACAGCCAAAATATCGTGCGGAGCGGGGTTACCGTCCATGATATAGTCGCCTTTTTGGATGAAGTCGCCTTCAGCCACAGGGATGTGTTTGCCTTTTGGCACCATGTATTCCACGGTCTCTAGGCTCTCATCTGCTGGTTCGATCGAAATACGACGCTTGTTTTTATAGTCACGGCCATAACGAACGTAACCATCAACCTCAGCAATAATCGCGTGGTCTTTTGGACGGCGTGCCTCAAAGAGTTCCGCCACCCGTGGGAGACCACCGGTAATGTCTTTGGTTTTCGCGCCTTCACGTGGGATACGTGCAACAACGTCACCGGCTTGAACGGTTGACCCTTCTTCGATGGACAAAATCGCATCCACAGACATCGGATATGACACAGGGTTGCCCTGATCATTGCGTGCTGGTTCGCCGTTTTCATCCGCGATGATGATCGCTGGTTTAAGCTCATTGCCTTTAGGGGCCGCACGCCAGTCGATCACGATCTTCTGTGTCATACCAGTTGCTTCGTCGGTTTCGTCACGCACAGAGATGCCTGATGTCAAATCAACGAATTTCGCTGTACCTGCTTTTTCAGCAATGATTGGCAAGTTGAACGGGTCCCATTCGAAAAGCTTGTCACCACGGCCAATTGCTTGGGCGTCAGTCACGTGCAATTTAGACCCATAGCCAACTTTGTGGCTAGAAAGCTCAGCGCCGGTTTCGTCCAAAATCACAAGCTTCATGTTGCGGCCCATCACAACGGTTTCACCCGCGGAGTTGACCAAAGTTTGTGCGTTTTGGAATTCAACTTTACCTTCTTGAGAAGCCTCTTGGAAGGATTGTTGACCACCTTGCGCAATGCCGCCGATGTGGAAGGTCCGCATCGTAAGCTGTGTACCAGGCTCACCAATGGATTGCGCCGCGATGATGCCCACCGCTTCGCCTTGGTTCACTTTGGTACCACGTGCAAGGTCACGACCGTAACATGTTGCGCAGACGCCTTCTTCTGCCTCACATGTAAGCGGGCTACGGATGAGCATTTTGGCAACGCCGGCTGCTTCAACTGCATCTGCTTTACGCTCGTCAATCAATTCACCTTTGGTGAGGATGATTTCGCCCGTTTTTGGATCCGCCACATCTTCAGCTGCTGTCCGGCCAAGAATACGTTCGCCAATGGTTGCAACAACTTCACCATCATTTACCGCAGCTTCCGCTGTGATTGATGTTTCTGTTCCGCAATCATCCATGCGCACGATGCAGTCTTGTGCAACATCAACCAAACGACGTGTTAGGTAACCAGAGTTCGCCGTTT
>JBMYYE010000120.1:0-6472 GCA_049609065.1 Halocynthiibacter sp. | reverse complement strand
TCGCCACCATCTGAGCGGTGGTTTTCCACTTGGCTAATTTTGTAACCTGCAAGAGCTTTGCATCCGCGCCCAAAAATTCCCGAAGCCCCGAGACGAAGACTTCGCGAAACATGATGACGGTTGCAGGGAGCAAGATCCATGGATACATGCCCGAAAATCCAGTGATGACCAAAAGTGCGATCACAACCATGGCCTTATCGGCGATCGGATCAAGCATCGCGCCAAAGCGGCTTTCTTGGGACCATTTGCGCGCGAGGTATCCATCGAGAAAATCCGTGATGGAGGCCGCAACAAATAAAATGAGCGCATACCAATCCGCCCAAGGGCGGGCGAAATACAAAAACATTATGGCCACGCCGGGGGCCGCGAAAAGACGCATAACCGTCAAAATATTAGGTAAATTCCATTTCATGGCCCCACACATAGCCCACTATTCTTTGTCATGGAAGTAACCATAAATTGTTTCGGCCAATTGATTTGAAATGCCATCCACTGATTTGAGATCCTCTAACCCTGCACGGGTCACGGCTTTGGCTGATCCAAAGCGTGTAAGAAGCGCGCGTTTGCGGGACGCGCCTACGCCTGGCACCCCATCAAGGGGGTTGTCGAATTGTGATTTTGCGCGTTTGGCACGGTGTGTGCCGATGGCAAAACGGTGCGCTTCGTCGCGGAGGCGCTGAATGAAATAGAGCACAGGATCATTATGTCTAAGCGCCATAGGGCGTTTCCCGATGCGGTGGAATTCCTCTTTTCCGTGGTCACGATCAACGCCTTTGGCGACTCCAATCATCGGGATATCCGTAACACCCCATTCGGTCATAATTTCATGTACGGCGCTGACTTGGCCTGCGCCCCCATCGATGAGCAAAAGGTCAGGCCAGACATCGGTTTGGCGTTCTGGGTCTTCTTTCAAGAGGCGCTTGAAACGCCGCGAGAGAACCTCTTTCATCATGCCAAAATCATCCCCCGGGGTGAGGTCATCCCCCTTGATATTGAACTTGCGATACTGGCTTTTCATAAAGCCTTCAGCGCCTGCTACAATCATGCCACCCACGGCGTTGGTGCCTTGGATGTGCGAGTTGTCATAGACCTCAATGCGGGTCGGAGTATCAGGGAGGTTAAACGCGTCTTTGATACCTGAGAGAAGTTTCTTTTGCGTGGCGCTTTCGGCCATACGGCGGGCCAAGCTTTCGCGGGCATTGCGCGTGGCGCCCATCATCAATTCGGCCTTTTCCCCGCGAAGGGGCACCGCGATATCGACTTTGCGATCGGCTTTTTGGCTGAGGGCATCTTGCATGAGGTCCTCATTTTCAATCGGATCCGACAAAAGCACCAATTTAGGAGGCGTTTTGTTTTCGTAAAACTGCCCGAGGAAGGCTTCCATGACTTCCGCTTGGCCCATGCCTTCGCTGATGCGCGGATAAAAATCGTGGTTGCCCCAATTTTGATATGCGCGAATGAAAAACACCTGAACGCAGGCTTGACCGCCTTCGATATGGAGGGCGATGATGTCCGCCTCTGGCACCCCGCGCGGATTGATACCTTGGATCGACTGGATCTGGGTTAGGGCATGAATGCGGTCCCGCAAGGTTGCGGCTTTTTCGAATTCCATGGCATCTGATGCGGCTTGCATGTCTTTTGCCAGCCCCTCTTGCATATGCGCGGATTTACCTGAGAGGAAATCACGCGCTTCGTCCACCAGCTTGGCGTAATCGGGTTTGGATATTTTCCCAACGCAAGGCCCCGCGCAGCGTTTGATTTGGTATTGAAGACACGGGCGGGTGCGCCCCGCAAAATCCGCATCCGAACAATTGCGGAGCATGAAGACCCGCTGCAAATGATTGAGCGTGCGATTGACCGCTGTGGCCGATGCGAACGGGCCAAAATAATCCTCTTTGCTGGAACGCCGTCCCCGATGTTTTTGCAATTTCGGGAAGTCATGGGTCTGGGAGATGACGATGGACGGGAAGGTTTTGTCATCGCGCAAAAGCACATTATAGCGCGGTTTCAATTGCTTGATGAGGTTCTGCTCAAGCAAGAGAGCTTCGGTTTCGGTTTTTGTGGTCAAAAACATCATGCGCCGCGTTTGCGAAATCATCCGCAAGATACGATCAGAGTGACCGTTTGGATTGGCGTAGTTTGAGACACGTTTGCGAAGTTCGCGCGCTTTACCCACATAAAGAACGGCCCCATCCGCGCCAAGCATGCGGTAAACGCCTGGGCTATGGTCGAGCGTTTTAAGATAGCCCCGTACAATATCGTGCCCATTTGGCATCTCTTGTTCAGCAGGGGTGTCGGGTGAACTGTTCATAGGGTTTGACCGATTCTTTTTGCGCTGCAAACTATTGGGCAAAATTACAAGAGGAAAGCTTTCCACGAAACCTGTGGATAACTCCGTTGATAAATTTCATTGATACGGGATTCTATTAAGTTTTTCGAGGACTTTGTTGAAATGCCTAAAAAATAGGCACTTTTATAAGTGATTGTTTTTGTTGAATTTAAAAAAGAACCTGTTGCAAATCATTGAAAAGACAGGAGTTTCGGTAACGGTTTCGTGACAAATTTCTCAAAAGTGGACAATTTGACTTTCGAGGTGGGTGTTAGAGCTCCACGCCGCGGATATCTGGGGTCTCCCAGCCGAGGTGCTGACCGCCATCTGCGCAGATTAATTGTCCGGTAACTGCGGGGGCATCAAGGAAATATCCAAGCGCAGCAAGGATATCATCTGGGTTGGAACCGCGCTTTAAAACGGTGTTTTCGCGTTGGCCTTTGAAATGGGCGCTGGATTGCCTATGGCCGATCACGGTGGGGCCAGGGCCAATGCCATTGACCCGAATATGCGGTGCGAGCGCTTGGGCGGCGGTTTGGGTCAACGTCCAAAGCGCCGATTTCGCGAGGGTGTAGCTCATGAATTCGGGGGTGAGTTTGCGCACACGTTGGTCAATCATGTTGATGACGGTGCCACGGGCGATAGGTTCACCCGCTGCATCGGGCGTCGCCGTGAGGCCTTGGGCCGCCATTTCTTGGATCAACATGAGAGGCGCTTTGAGGTTTGATGCGAGATGCCGGTCAAAGCCCTCATCCGTCACCATACCAATGCGGTCATATTCAAAAACAGACGCATTGTTGATGAGGCACGTGATGTCGCCCCCTAAATGAGACCGCGCCTCGTTAAAAACGCGCGCTGCGGCCCCTGTTTCCAAGAGGTCCGCGCGAATGGCGCAGGCGTTTTGGCCTTTGGCGGTGATGGCCGCTACGGTATCTTGGGCTGCGTCATGCGAGCTATGATAGTGGATCGCAACATCATAGCCACGCTCCGCCAGATAGAGCGCCATATCGCGTCCTAACCGTGTTGCAGCCCCAGTGATCAATGCACGTTTCATAAACTGATCTTATGTTAAAACTGATAAAATGTAGAGCCCATAGAGCCCCGTGAGGATAAACCCCCAACGGCGGGTGATGTTTTTACCCATCAACACAAATGGGATCAGCAGCAGGGATGACGCCAGCATAACCCAAAGATCAAAGCACAGGAAGTTTTCAGCAACGGGGATGTCGCCGACAAATGTGGTCACGCCGATAATCGCAAGGAGGTTGAACATATTTGACCCAATCACATTGCCCAAGGCGACGTCAGCTTGTTTTTTCAGCGCAGCCATGACGGTTGTGGCAAGTTCGGGAAGCGAGGTTCCGATGGCCACCATGGTGAGGCCAATAACGGTTTCACTGATGCCAAATTCGCGGGCAATATTTACGGAGCTGTCCACAAGAAGGTCCGCTCCGAGCGGCAAGCCAATAAGGCCCAATACCATGAACAGCGCGATGAGAGGTCCTGACATTTCGGGATCGGCCCCCTCAAGGTCTTCAATGTCGTCATCGCAACACTTGGCCCCTTCTTTACGATGTGTGCGGGCCTCTTTGAACGCGCCACCCAATACATAAGCCAGCATCGCCAAAAGGATAATTCCATGGGGCCATGACAAAGGCCCGACAAAGCAAAGGACAATAAAAATACCCGTCGCAACCATCATTTGGATGTAGTTTTTACGGGTGTCACAATCATTGGTGCTTAGGCCAGAAAGAATGGCAGGGACGCCTAAAACCAAAAGGATATTTGCCGTGTTGGAGCCGACAACATTCCCAAGCGCAATGCCTGGCACACCATCCAAAACGGCGCTGATCGCAATAAGGAGTTCAGGTGCTGAGGTGCCAAATGCGACGATGGTTAGAGACACAATGAGAGCAGGGACCCCCAAGCGAAGGCTAAGATTGACTGCCCCCCGAACGAGCGCATCCCCCGCCAAAAGCAAGATGACTAAGCCCAAACACGCAAAGATCCAATCCATTTAAGCGCCCTTTTCACATTGGCAAGGTCCAGATCCAATGCGGAACCGCCCACATTTTTTGCACCTTGCGCTTTCAAGCTTTGCTTGCCCTGGAAAGCGCAGTTTGCCGAACATTCCCAGAACCACCATTCCAATGAGGAATAAAGAAACTATTTTCAGGATCATTTAAAGGCCAAACCGCGCGAAAACTGCGCGTTCCTCGATTTCTCCTGCAACGTCATTCACCATTTGCATGCCAAATTTCTGAAAGAAGGATTTTTTCACACCGTAATGCACAAATTCGATTTTATCACCAAAGCGCTCTTTCATCACGGATGTGAAATCCCCGATCCCATCAATAAGCCCAAGCTCAAGCGCCTTTTGGCCTGTCCAAAATTCACCCGTGAACAGGTCTTGATCCGCGATCTTGCCGGCACGCGCAGTCGAGACATGGGCTTTAAATGCCTCATGGAGTTCAGCCAAAATGGTTTCAAGGCGCGCGATGTCTTCGGGTTTTTCGGGCTGGAATGGATCAAGGGTGGATTTGCTTTCGCCTGCGGTGTGAACGCGGCGTTCAACCCCATGTTTGGCAATGAGGTTTTGAAACCCAAAGCCTGATGAAACCACACCAATGGATCCAACGATTGAACAGGTATCCGCATAAATTTCAGATGCGGCACATGCCAGCCAATAGCCACCTGAGGCGGCCACATCTTCTACGAATGCAAAGGTTGGGATGTCGGTTTCTTTCGACAGGCGCGCAATGCGTTTGGCGATGAGTGACGATTGCACGGGCGATCCGCCCGGCGAATTGATGAGAAACACCACCGCTTTGGGTTTGCCACGTTTGAAGGCCCGCTCGATCACATTGGCATAGCCACGATCATTGAGGCGTCCACGCCCAGAGGCCGCAATCACGCCAGAGAGGTTCACAACCGCAACCTTCGGTCCGCGTTTGAAGAGTTTTTTGATCTTTTCCATAATTTGCATGTAGAGCGCCCGCCCCCCATCGGCAAGGTTCTGGATCAAACAAAGGCAATATAAAACGTAAAACTGTGGTTTTTAGGGCTGAATTCACCGATTGTTTTTGATCCACCTTGAACGCTCAAACAGAAATCGTTAGCCATGACATCGATAGTGAGTGGCCACATAGATTAATTATAAGGCAATAAATTTATGAAAATTACGATGATCGGCACGGGATATGTTGGATTGGTATCTGGTGTTTGTTTTTCCGAATTCGGGCATGAAGTCGTGTGTGTTGATAAAGACGCGGGCAAAATTGACGCGCTTAAAAAGGGTGAAATCCCGATTTATGAACCGGGGCTCGATGCGCTTGTCGCCAAAAACACCAAAGAGGGACGGCTTACTTTCACAACCGAATTGGCGGATGCTGTGGCAGGTGCCGATGCGGTTTTCATTGCGGTGGGCACGCCGACGCGCCGTGGGGATGGCCACGCGGATTTGACCTTTGTTTATGCCGCAGCCGAAGACGTCGCGGCGCATCTTGATGGCTATACGGTGATTGTCACCAAATCGACGGTGCCGTTGGGCACAAACCGCCATGTGCGTCATTTGGTGAAAAAAGCCAATTCAAGCGCGGATTTTGATGTGGCGTCAAATCCTGAATTTTTGCGCGAAGGCGCTGCGATCGAAGACTTCATGAAACCGGACCGTGTTGTCATTGGTGCCCAAGCGGATTTGGCCAAGGACACCATGCGCGCGATTTATGCACCTCTTTCGGATCAAGGCTACCCCGTCTTGGTGACCGATCTTGAGAGTGCAGAAATGATCAAATATGCGGCCAATGCATTTTTGGCGACAAAGATTACATTCGTGAATGAAATCGCCGCCCTTTGTGAACGTGTGGGGGCGGATGTGAAATTGGTGTCCCACGGGATGGGGCTTGATGATCGGATTGGGTCGCGGTTCTTGAATGCGGGGCCGGGCTATGGCGGATCGTGTTTTCCCAAAGACACCAAAGCGCTCGCGCGGATTGGCCAAGACAACGGGATGCAGATGCAGATCACCGAAACCGTGATCTCAGTGAACGAAGACACAAAACGCCGTATGATCGATAAGATCATGGAACTGTGCGATGATACGGTGAATGGAAAAATCATCACCATTTTGGGCGTGACGTTTAA
>JBMYYE010000119.1:0-6654 GCA_049609065.1 Halocynthiibacter sp. | reverse complement strand
CGCCATCTTACGCGGTTAATGGAACGGTTTTACCGTGTGGATGGTCACCGCTCACGTGAGGTGGGCGGCACAGGGCTTGGGCTGGCGATTGTAAAACATATTGTAAATCGCCATCGTGGGCGTCTTAAAGTGCAGTCCGAATTGGGGCAGGGTGCGTGTTTTCAAATATTATTACCTGTTGAAAATCCCAATAAAACATAAGATTTTTATCGTTTTATACAAGGTCAAACCAATTGTCACAAAGCTGTTACAGTCATGTCACATAACTGTTTCGCATCCCTCCTAAAAGGCCCATATCGAAGGCCTTCTATCGGAGGGCAGAATGACACTTGAGGAGAAAATAAGATGTCTTTCATTAAAACGAGCGTTTCCGCAGCCGCATTGATCGCAGTTGCATCTGTTGCCAGCGCACGTGACCAAGTTCAGGTTGCGGGTTCATCCACTGTTCTTCCATATGCATCTATCGTTGCAGAAGCATTTGGCGAAAACACAGACTTCCCAACACCTGTTGTTGAATCTGGTGGCTCCTCTGCGGGTCTCAAAAAATTCTGTGAAGGCGTAGGCGAAGGCACAATCGATGTTGCAAACGCATCACGTAAAATTAAAGACAAAGAAATCACAAAATGTGCTGAAAACGGTGTGACAGACATCATCGAAGTGCGCATCGGGTATGACGGCATCGTATTTGCCTCTGACATCAAAGGGAATTCATTTGAATTCACACCAACCGATTGGTTCTTGGCGCTTGCACCTCAGATTCTCAAAGATGGCAAAATGGTTGCAAACCCAAACAAAACTTGGGCTGACGTAGACGCAAAATTCCCAGCACAACCAATTGCAGCATTCATTCCAGGCACAAAGCACGGCACACGTGAAGTGTTTGAAAAGAAAGTTTTGGCCGCTGGCTGTAAAGCAACAGGCGCGATGGATGAGATCCTCAAAACTGTTGAAGGCGAAAACGACAAGAAGAAGAAAAAAGCCGCTAAAAAAGCCTGTATGAAAGTCCGCACAGACGGCGTTTCAGTCGATATCGATGGTGATTACACCGAAACACTCGCCTCAATCGAAGCCAACAAAGACGGCATCGGGGTATTTGGCCTCGCATTCTACGAAAACAACACCGATAAGTTGCAAGTTGCACCGGTTTCTGGCGTTGTTCCGTCCACTGAAACAATCGCGACGGGCACATACCCTGTGTCACGTCCATTGTTCTTCTACGTGAAAAAAGCACATATCGGCGTGATCCCAGGTGTGAAAGAATATGCAGAGTTCTTCATCTCTGACGATCTAGCAGGTCCTGACGGTCCACTTGCTGAATATGGTCTTGTGTCTGATCCAGAGCTTGCGGCAACACAAGCAGCGGTCGCAGCAGAAGACACAATGAAATAATCCCGATTGGGATCTTGGGGAGGGCGTTTTAGCCCTCCTTTTTGCGCGTTCAATGATGGGGCGCATGAACAGTGTGGGGATGGCGTGTTATGCCGCTAATCTGGTTGGTTTTTATCATCTTGGGGCTCGGGGCTCTTGGATATATGTTTGGCAAATCACGTGCCAAAGCATCGGTCGGTGGGGATGTGCGTCATCTCCATTCTTTGCCGTTTTACTATGGCGCAAATGTATTTTTAATGACGGTGGTTCCGTCCATGATTGTGTTGGCTGTGTGGCTTTTGGCCCAACCAATGGCAATTGAAAGCCGTGTGAGCGATATGATCCCTGAAGCCGTGGTCGCAGAAGGATCGAGCCGTGGGCTCGTGATGGCGGATGTGCGCCGTGTGGCGGAGGGACTGGATATCGCAGTTGCCACCGGTGTCATGCCGCGTGATGAAGTTGAAAACCTACGTGCGGATGTCACGGATATACGGCAACTCTTGGGGAATGTCGGGGTTGCGCTTGGTTCAGATGTTAAACCCGAAGTGCTCAATGCCGCGCGGGCGTACCGTGCGGCGAATGCCAATGGAACACTGGCCATGACGATCGTGACGCTTCTTCTGGCGACGGTTGGTTTTGTGTGGACGATGTCACGCACCAATGGGGATTTGCGCGCTCGAAACATTGTGGAACAAGCTGTGCTTGTTCTTTTGATCGGGGCGGCGTCTCTCGCCATTTTGACCACGGTTGGCATTGTCTTTTCCATGTTGTTCGAGAGCTTAAATTTCTTCCGAATGCATCCCGCGACTGATTTCTTCTTTGGCAGCACATGGGCCCCAAATTTCCACGGGGATAGTGAGTTGTCGATCCTGCCTTTGTTGTGGGGGACGCTTTATATTTCTATCGTTGCCTTGTTGGTTGCGGTGCCTGTTGGGCTTTTTGCTGCGGTCTATCTCTCTGAATATGCAGGCCCAAAGCTGCGCGCATTTGCCAAACCGCTCTTGGAGATCCTCGCAGGGATCCCAACGATTGTGTATGGTCTATTCGCGCTGGCAACCTTTGGTCCATTTCTCTTTGAACTTTTTAAAGAGGGCGGCACCTTCAACATGAATTGGATGTCTGACGCGCGCTCCGTGATTACGGCGGGCGTTGTGATGGGGATCATGCTTATCCCGTTTGTATCGTCCTTGTCTGACGATATCATCAACGCCGTTCCACAATCTTTGCGCGACGGGTCATATGGGCTTGGCGCGACACAATCAGAAACCGTGCGTCAGGTGATTTTGCCGGCGGCGCTCCCTGGGATTGTCGGGGCGATTTTGCTCGCGGCATCACGGGCGATTGGGGAAACCATGATCGTTGTGATGGGGGCAGGGGCGGTTGCCCGGTTCTCGGTCAATCCGTTTGATAGTCTTACAACAATCACCACACGTATCGTCAGCCAGCTCACAGGTGACGGGGACTTTTCAAGCCCTGAAACCTTGGTTGCGTTTGCGTTGGGGATCACGCTTTTTGTTATCACTTTGGGGCTAAATGTCCTCGCGCTTTACATTGTGCGTAAATATCGGGAGCAATACGAATGAGCCGCTCAGAGACTTCCTCTCTCCATACGCTGGATGCGCGCACCAAAAAGCGCAACGCGTCGGAGAAACGCTTTAGAGCCTATGGGCTTACAGCGATCATCATCGGGCTCTTTATGCTCTGCGTGCTGTTTTACACCATCATTTCCAATGGCACAGGGGCCTTTTGGCAGGCGAAATTGACCATGCAGGTTGAGCTTCTTGAAAAGAAGCTCGACAAAGAAGGCACGCGGGATCTCGCGAAGATCAAAAAGGTCACGACCTTTGGATATGGCAGCTTAATCAAAGCTGGCATGAAGGATCTTCTGGCGGAAAACGGGATTGAAACGGACCTCAAAGCGAAAAAACAAACCGCGCTTTTGTCGAAGTCAGCGGCTGCGGATTTGCGTCGCTATGTGATTAACAACACAGATAAAATCGGCGAAACGGTTGAGTTTGATCTTTTGGTGAATAGCCGCGTCGATGGCTATCTCAAAGGGCGTGTCACCCGCGAAAGCATTGCCAATGATAAAAACATCAACGCCGCACAGCTTGATCTTGTGGATCAGTTGAAAGAGGCGGGCGTTTTGAAGCTAAATTTCAACCCTGACTTTATCTTTGGGGCTGATGCCTCCGATCAACGTCCCGAAGCCGCAGGCATCGGTGTTGCGATGACGGGGTCTTTGTTTATGATGTTGGTTGTGCTTTTGCTGTCTTTGCCCATCGGTGTTGCAGCATCGATTTACCTCGAAGAATTCGCGCCGAAAAACTGGCTAACGGATATTATTGAGGTGAATATTTCAAACCTTGCGGCGGTGCCATCGATTGTGTTTGGGATCTTGGGGCTGGCGGTGTTCATCAACTATATGCATTTGCCACAATCGGCCCCTTTGGTGGGAGGTCTTGTTTTGACCTTGATGACCTTGCCGACGATTATCATTTCGACCCGCGCCTCGCTAAAATCTGTGCCGCCAAGCATCCGTGATGCGGCGTTGGGGATTGGCGCCTCAAAAATGCAGTCGGTGTTTCACCATGTGTTGCCACTGGCGGCCCCTGGGATTTTGACGGGCACAATCATTGGCCTTGCACAGGCTCTTGGGGAAACGGCGCCACTCTTGTTGATCGGCATGGTCGGTTTTATCGCCACAACAATGCCAGATAGCGCCACGGGCGGGTTCTTGGACCCCAATTCCGCGATGCCGGCACAAATCTATGAATGGGCCAAACGGGCCGACCCTGCGTTTTTTGAAAAAGCATGGGGCGGGATCATCATCCTTTTGGTTTTCCTTGTGACAATGAACACGGTTGCTGTGATTTTGCGCCGTCGTTTTGAACGCCGCTGGTAGGGTGGTAAATATGAATGCTATTGTAAAATTGGAGAAAGCTGTGGACGCGAACCCAACAAAGATTTCCGCGCGTGACGTTCAGGTCTATTATGGATCAAATCATGCGATGCGAAATGTAAATGTCGATATTGCGGACAAGACTGTGACAGCCTTCATTGGCCCGTCTGGCTGCGGTAAATCCACGTTTTTGCGCTGTATCAACCGCATGAATGATACGATCGATATTTGCCGTGTCGAAGGCGATATTTTGATCGATGGCGAAGACATCTACGATCATAAAGTGGATCCCGTGCAGCTGCGGGCAAAAGTCGGGATGGTGTTTCAAAAACCAAACCCGTTCCCAAAATCGATCTATGACAATGTGGCCTATGGCCCACGGATCCACGGGCTTGCAAATAGCAAAGCGGATCTTGATGTGATTGTTGAAAAATCCCTACGCCGCGCTGCGATTTGGGATGAGGTAAAGGACCGTTTGGATGCGCCTGGCACGGGGCTTTCGGGGGGGCAACAACAACGTTTGTGCATTGCGCGTGCGGTTGCCACGGAACCTGAGGTCCTCTTGATGGATGAACCTTGTTCTGCACTTGATCCGATTGCCACGGCCCAAGTTGAGGAACTCATCGATGAGTTGCGCGCGAGTTACTCAGTCGTGATTGTGACCCACTCCATGCAGCAAGCCGCCCGCGTGTCGCAAAAAACCGCGTTTTTCCACTTGGGTGAATTGGTTGAGTATGGCGACACCAGCCAGATATTCACGAACCCAGATGATCACCGCACCGAATCTTATATCACCGGCCGTATCGGTTAAGGAGTTTTACCATGCAAGACCAACATATTGCCTCCGCGTTTGACCGCGATCTCGAAGCCATACAAGGTTTAATCCTGAAAATGGGCGGGCTCACGGAGGCTGCTATTTTAGACAGTGTGAAAGCGCTTAAAAAGCGCGACGTGGAACTCGCGGATAAGGTGCGTAAAAACGACCAACTCATTGATGCGCTTGAAGAGCAAATCAATGACGAAGCGGCAACTTTGATCGCGCTGCGCCAACCTGCGGCCTCTGATCTGCGGACTGTTTTGACGGTTCTACGCATTTCTGGCAACCTTGAGCGTATTGGCGATTATGCCAAAAATATCGCCAAACGCACCGAAGTTTTGAACCAAATGGCCGCCATCGACGGGGCGCCAGGGGCGCTTAAGCGGATGGGTAAAGAAGTCGAGCACATGCTGCGTGATACGCTTGATTGCTATGTGAAACGCGACGTGGATTTGGCGATGGAAGTCATCGGTCGTGATCATGATGTGGATCAGATGTATAATGCGCTTTTTCGTGAATTTTTGACCTTCATGATGGAAGATCCGCGTTCAATCACCGCCTGTATGCATTTGCATTTTATTGCAAAAAACATCGAACGCATGGGGGATCACGTTACGAATATCGCTGAACAGGTTGTGTATCTCGTGACGGGTGAAATGCCTGATGATGAACGCGCAAAGAAAAGCGCCGTCATCAATACGATTGTAGAAAAGTGAGCTGGAGGCTTTAGACATGGCCGCACAAAAACCAACCATTCTTATCGTTGAGGACGAACCCGCGCAGCTAGAAGTCCTCGTTTATAACTTTGAGGCGGAAGGCTACGAAGTTTTTCGCGCAGAGAATGGCGATGATGCGCTGATCTTGGTGGAAGAGGTCAAACCCGACCTCGTGCTTTTGGATTGGATGTTGCCTGGGGTGTCTGGCATTGAGATTTGCCGACAGCTCAAATCGCGCCCTGACACGCGGGGCATTCCCGTTCTTATGATGTCCGCACGCACCGAAGAAGTGGACCGCGTACGGGGGCTGGAAACAGGGGCGGATGATTATGTCGTCAAACCTTATTCCGTCAAAGAATTGGTGATGCGCGCGCGAAATCAACTCAAACGTGTGCGCCCTGCCGCATCGGGTGAGCAAATCCAGTTTGACGATATTGTGCTGGATGCCAAAACACACCGCGTGACCCGTGATGGTCAACAACTCAAGCTTGGACCAACGGAATTTCGCCTTTTAGCGATGTTTATCGAACATCCAGGGCGCGTGTGGGCGCGCGATCAGCTCTTGGATCGGGTTTGGGGGCGTGACGTTTACGTGGATACGCGCACCGTTGATGTCCATGTGGGGCGGCTTCGTAAGGCGCTGACACTGCATGGGGGGGATGACCCTGTGCGCACGGTGCGCGGCGTTGGATATGCGCTTGGCTAGGATAAAAAAATCGAAGGCACGTGTTTTTTTCGCGTGCCCGGTCACTTTTGCCTTGCACCTTCCCCAAAACCCGCGTTAAACGCACCCCAGTCGGGTGATTAGCTCAGTTGGTAGAGCGCTTCGTTTACACCGAAGATGTCGGGAG
>JBMYYE010000118.1:0-6786 GCA_049609065.1 Halocynthiibacter sp. | reverse complement strand
TTTCCTCCATCGGAACAACCTGTGCGTAACCGCCACCAGCAGCGCCACCCTTCATCCCGAAGTTTGGCCCAAGGGATGCTTCGCGAATACAGATCATCGCGTTTTTACCAATACGGTTCAACCCGTCACCAAGACCAACGGTTGTCGTTGTTTTACCTTCGCCAGCTGGCGTCGGGTTAATCGCAGTCACCAAGATCAGCTTGCCATCTTCTTTATCCGCTTGCGCTTTGATGAAGTCTTGGCTCACTTTGGCTTTATCGTGGCCATATGGCAAAAGATGTTCAGATGCGATGCCAAGCTTTGCACCAATTTCCATAATTGGTTTTTTGTTGGCTTCGCGTGCGATTTCAATGTCAGATTTATAACCCATGGTCTCTCCCCTATAGGTGTAGCGCCCGCGAGGGCGATAACGTCACTAAATCTTGTGTAGCTTGTCTCGCGTCAAAAACGCACACCGATTCCGACACATTTCAACCAATATGCGCCGATGATGGGCGCTGGTTATGTCGTTAAGGAAACATCGGGTGGCCTTCGGAAACTGCGGGGCAGATTAGGCGCCTTGCCAGGACCGTTGTTGCGGCACAAAGAGCGTCACGTTTGAATTAAGCGAAAGACGGCCTGGACGTTCAACCCATGCCGTAACCCCGCGCCGCGTTTTCGCCGCCTGTTTAAAGGCCCGCCCCTTATCATCCGTATGGCGATTGATTTCCTTTGCAGGGATATGACACGGCAGATTTTCAACATCCACAACCAGCGTCAAGCCGCCATCAAATTGCAAGCGTGAGGCAGGAGGAAGATAAGTAAAATCAGGAATGCCCGACACAATCAAAGACGCCCCGATCCATGCAGGGTCCAAACCGTCGATGCCCATATCACGCGAAATCAATGCGATTTCTTCTTGTGACAGAATAGAAAGCTGCCGCGTGTTGTGGATTTCTACATCCTTTGGATACACATCCGTCACCCGAGCGCAGGCGGCCCGCGTTCGCCCGCGATGCACATCTTGAGGCAGGCCCTCAAAATCAAGCTCAATCGCCTCTTCTGGCTGAGACAATGTTCGGTCATGGTCATGCACCTGACCGATCCATTCGACCTGTCCGACCTGATTTGATTTCACTAATGCTTGCATCATCTATCCCTTTTGCAAAAAACGCGCCCGAAGGCGCGCTCTTTATTATGCTGATGGTTCTGGTTCCATTCCATCCGCATCATCATCTTTTTGCGGTTTTGGTTTGGTCTTTGGAACGGCTGTCAATTTTGAAGGCGTCCCAACATCATCATCGTCGTCATCCCCGCGGTTTAGCGGTTCACCTGCGATCACTTTGGGAATTTCTTTCCCCGTCAAGGTTTCATATTCCAGCAAACCTTGGGCCAAGTTTTCAAGCGCATCTGCCTTCTCAGTCAAAATGCGTTTTGCAGTTTGATAGCCTTCATCAACGATGCGTTTCACTTCTTCATCGATGAGCTTTTGGGTCTCAGCCGAATGATTGGTCCCACCGCCATAGGCCCCCAAATAGGACTGCTGTTCGTTGGCATAATCAATATGGCCAATTTTGTCAGACATCCCAAATTGTGTAACCATCGCACGGGCAATATTCGTCGCCTGCTGAATATCGGATGTGGCACCTGAGGTTACATTTTCTTTGCCAAAAATGAGTTCCTCAGCCACTTTGCCACCCATCGCCATAGCGATTTTTGAGGTGTATTTGGTGAAAGACACAGACAGCTGATCACGCTCAGGAAGCGACAGCACAAGACCAAGCGCACGACCGCGCGGAATGATCGTTGCCTTATGGATCGGATCATGTTGCGGCACATTGAGGCCAACAACCGCGTGCCCTGCTTCGTGATACGCCGTCAATTTTTTCTCATCTTCGGTCATCACCATCGAACGGCGCTCAGACCCCATCATGACTTTGTCCTTGGCATTCTCGAAATCTTCCATCGTCACAAAACGACGTCCGATACGCGCCGCCATAAGCGCACTTTCATTCACAAGGTTTGCAAGGTCCGCACCTGAAAAGCCAGGTGTTCCGCGCGCAATAATTCGAAGATCCACATCCGGTCCCAATGGGACTTTGGCGGCATGCACACCGAGGATTTTCTCACGGCCTTTGATATCTGGATTTGGCACTTGTACCTGACGGTCAAAACGACCCGGACGCAGCAAAGCTTTGTCGAGCACATCTGGACGGTTGGTTGCCGCAACGATGATCACACCTTCATTGGCTTCAAACCCATCCATTTCAACCAAAAGCTGGTTCAATGTTTGCTCACGCTCATCATTGCCGCCCCCATGGCCTGCGCCGCGGGATCGACCGACCGCATCGATTTCATCGATGAAAACAATGCATGGTGCGTTTTTCTTTGCTTGCTCAAACATATCGCGCACGCGGCTCGCGCCGACGCCCACAAACATTTCCACAAAATCAGACCCTGAAATGGTGAAGACGGGCACGCCTGCTTCGCCAGCAATGGCGCGGGCAAGCAAGGTTTTACCAGTCCCAGGAGGCCCCACCAAAAGCGCGCCTTTCGGGATCTTACCACCAAGGCGGCTAAATTTTTGAGGATTGCGCAGAAACTCTACGATTTCTTCGAGCTCTTCTTTCGCTTCATCAATGCCAGCAACATCATCAAAGGTCACACGGCCTTCGCGTTCTGTCAAAAGCTTCGCGCGGGATTTTCCGAACCCCATCGCCCCACCTTTGCCGCCGCCTTGCATCCGGTTCATGAAATAGATCCACACCCCGATCAAAAGCAAAAACGGCAAGAAGCTCAACAACACGGTGGTGAAACCTGACTGTTCTTGCGGTTTTGCCGTTACAGGCACGCCTTTTGCGATGAGCTTTTCTGTGATTTCGGCTTCACGCGGTTTGATGGTGGCGTAGTCTTGCCCATCCCCTGCGGTGAAGGTGACGCGTTCGCCATCCAAAGTCACTTTGCTGACGGAGCCAGCTTCAACTTGTTTCACGAAATCTGAATAGTCTACGGACCGCGATGACATCGCAGATTGATCGCCGCCAAAGATACGAAATAGCGATACAATCAAGACAAACAAAACGACCCAGAAGGCGATATTGCGAGCGTTATTCAAGGGTTCTCTCCTTTAACCCGTCAAAGACACTGCTCTTTGACACCTTTTTAAAATAGGGATCAATGGGCAGAGTTCAATTAGATAGTAGAAACTTAAGGAAATCAGAACGAGAAAATGCCATTTCGAACTGTATTTCTGGGGTTTCTTGTATGAAAGGTGCGGCGATAAGCGTCTCTTCGTGCCAAATTGCCGGCAAAGCACGTGCTGCTTCTTTGCGAATCCCCCGCGCAGCCCAGCCCGAAACCTGTAAAAGCCCCCGTTTGCCAACAGGTTTAAGATTCGCAAAAGCCCCAGTCACGGTCCAAATCCCATCATATGGATGATCTTGGCGCGCCAGAGCTGCCGCCTCACGGTCCACATAAAGAAAGGTGTCATCCGAAGACAACACACAGCCATGCAACGTGCGCGATTTGCCCGATAGGACGTCTTCTACTGTCATTTGAAACGCCTCATGGCGCGGCGTATACGCGGCACGGGCCAGCCATCTGATGGCAGATGTCAGCAACCGTCGCCGCACATCTTCGGGGCAATCGGCCAATGCCGCGCGCTGGAACGCAAGCCCGCCATAAGACAGCTCCGTGATGTTTTCAGCAACCTCATGAAGCATCGTCAAAACCGTATCATTAGACGACCGCAAATTTTCCGCTGTCCGCGCAAGCGTTTCCACATCCAACCCCAAATCCGCCAAAGCCGGCAACGCTTGGCGCATTTTAACACGATCAAACCGCGGATCATCATTGCTCGGATCATCCACCCAGCTTTGCTCAGAGGTTTCTAAATAAGCTTGTAGCGCCGTGCGTCGTTCTGTCAGGAAAGGACGCAGCCACTGACATCCACCATGGCGCACGGGGGCCATAGCGGACAGACCCGCAAGGCCCGAACCACGTTTTAAGCGCAGCAAAAATGTTTCTGCCAAATCATCACGGGTGTGGCCGAGCGCAATCTTTTCAATGCCTTGCTCTTGTGCCCAGTCTTCCATCAAATGATAGCGCGCCTTTCGCGCCTCCGCCTGAAGATTGCCCGTCGCATTGGCGCGATCCCATGTCAAAATGTGGTGCGGTAGCCCGCGTGCCTCACATATTTCACCGACAAATTTGGCTTCGTCTTTTGCTTCTGAACGCAGCCCGTGATCCACCGTCACGACGACGATATCCATTGGATATTCTGCCCGTAAATCCGCCAACATCCCCAAAAGCGCAAGCGAATCGGATCCGCCCGACACGGCAACCCCCAATCGGCGCACATCATGCATCGTGAGAAAATCGCGCAGGCGCGCTTTCATGTCTTGAAAATTATCCGCCATAGGTCGGCTGCCCGTCACGAACAGCCCATATTTTGCATGGCCGCATTTGCATCTGAGACAATGGGATCACCAGAAAAGCGCATTTCGACCTGTGACAGCATCGTACAGGCATCCTCATTTTGCCCAAGCTTTCCAAGCGACACCCCCAACCGGTATAGGGTCTTCGCCGCAAATGGCCCGTTTGAATTGTTGCTAAATCCTGCCAAAAACGCCCGGGCGGCATCTGCGTCATTGCCTGCTTTTTCTTGGGCTTCACCGCCAAGAAAATAGGCCTCCGCCTCAAGTGGGCTTCCTGGATAATTCCCAACAAATGCGGCAAAACCCGCCGCAGCAGCCGTGTAATCTTCAGCCGCAAGCTGTGCTTTGGCGGCTTCAAAATCTTCTTTTTCGCTCACGGCCAATGCAGGTCCCTCAACCGTATCAGGTTTTGGCGTTGCCTGTACCAAAACCGCATCGCCCCCGCCAAGGGTGCTTGTTTCACCAAGGGTGCTCACATCGCCGCCCTCAAGTTCCACGAGGCGAAACTCAAGATCCCCAATGCGATTTGTCCCATCTTTCACGATGCGGTTGATCCGAAAATCAAGCCCTTCCGTGCGTGCCGTCAAATCCGCAAGCGCCATTTCAATGGAATTCACGCGCTCCAAAACGCTTGACCCGCCAACCGCATTTTGGGCCCCGCCCGTGGTGGATAATTCCCGCTTCAATTTTTGAATTTCCACATTCAATATGGTCAATTCCTGACGAATATCAGCCAAGGTTTGATCCTGTGCAAACGCCCCAGAAGGCAGAGCAACAAGGCACATCAAAAAAATAAAGCGGGTCATCATACTGTCCTATGCGCCAGGTTTAAGAACCGTCACACCGCGACGGTTTTTGGAATAACAGGATTCGCTAGAACACACTTCAAGCGGGCGTTCTTTGCCAAATGTCACGGTGCGCAAACGGTTTTCTGCCACACCTTGAGAAACGAGATATTCTTTCACCGCATTTGCGCGGCGTGCCCCTAGGGCGAGGTTGTATTCTCGCGTGCCTTGCTCATCTGCGTGGCCTTCGATCACTGCGCCGTAACCTGCATTGCTGGCAAGCCAGCTTGCTTGGGCGCGTAATACGAGCTCTGCTTCAGGGTGCAAGCTAGATTGGTCCACTTGGAATAAAACGCGGTCACCAACTGTGCTTTGGAAATAGCTTGGCGATGTCGGGTCGCCAGCTGCGCCACCTGTTGCACCACCCCCTGCGCCATCTGTGCCAAAGCGATCCGGCGACGTACAGGCCGACACAACAACCACAAGGGCCGCCATCATTAGTTTATTCATACCACTCATATCGTTTTCCTCAATTTTAGCCCAAGGCTTTTTCTCTTATATCAGGATAACACATCGCTGTGAATCCTGCCTTTTATTTCAACAATGGGGACCACGACGGATCCGATGCAGCATTGGGGGTTGGCACGGGTTTAAGGTTTCGCCCCGTAATATCAACGGAGTAAATTCCTGATGCCCCACTATTCCCCGCAGAAGAGCGCGTAAACATAATCACACGCCCGTTGGGGGCCCATGTGGGACCTTCGTCCAAAAACGCCCCCGTAAGCAAACGTTCTTCGCTGCCATCCACACGCATCACGCCGATATGGAAACGGCCTTTATGCTGTTTGGTGAACGCAATGAGGTCCCCCCGTGGGGACCAAACCGGTGTGCCGTAGCGCCCCGATCCGCCTGAAATTCGTCGCGCATCCCCGCCAGACGCGGACATGATATAGAGCTGCTGTTGACCCGAACGGTCACTTTCAAACACAATTTTCGATCCATCTGGGGAGAAGCTTGGTGCGGTCTCAATGCTTGGGGCGCTGGTCAAACGTTTGCGCCCGCTGCCATTGACATTCATCACATAAATATCCGTATTCCCACGACTTTCGAGAGAAAAGACAACCCGCGCCCCATCTGGTGAAAAGCGCGGTGCAAATGACATCGTTCCTGGTTGCTCATCCAAAGATTTTTTTGTCACACTGCCCACATCAAGAATGTTCACACGTGGAAAACCCGTTGCATAAGATGTGTAAAGCACGCGGTCCCCTGCGGGTGAAAAACGCGGTGCAAGCACAAGGTCACGGCTATCCGTCAAATACTGCACATTGGCCCCGTCATAATCCATAATGGCGAGGCGTTTTTTACGCGCGTTTTTCGGGCCTGATTCGGACACAAACACAACACGGCTATCGAAATAAGCAGTCTCCCCTGTGAGGCGACCATAGATTTCATCCGCAACTTTATGGGCCAAGCGTCGCACGCTTTTGGCGGATCCCGCCAGTTGGAGCCCCTTGCCCATTTCTTTGCCTGAAAACACATCGTAAAGTCGGAATTTCACAACAACACGGTCCCCGGTTTTGGACACA
>JBMYYE010000117.1:0-7078 GCA_049609065.1 Halocynthiibacter sp. | reverse complement strand
GGGCTTTCAGTCCAAGGAATACGCACACAACCAGACCGGTTCGCCGCAGAATAGGCCCGAAGAACAGGGGCCTCAAAGCCAGGAACCAAACGTTTGTAGGAGTTGGTTGTTGGGTTTGTGAACGCGTTCAAGGCTTTGGCATGTTTCAAAATGCCGCCGATGAAGTAAAGCGCCTCTTGGGACAGATCTGCGTATTTGTCGCCTGCAAACAAAGGTTTACCATCTTTCCAGATGGACATGTTTACGTGCATGCCTGTGCCGTTATCGCCATAGTAAGGCTTTGGCATAAAGGTTGCAGATTTGCCGTAGGCATGGGCCACATTGTGCACGATGTATTTGTATTTTTGCAATTCATCAGCTTGCTCAGTCAATGACCCAAAGATGAGGCCAAGCTCGTGCTGACAGGACGCCACTTCGTGGTGGTGTTTGTCAACTTTCATGCCGATACGTTTCATCGTTGATAGCATTTCACCACGGATGTCTTGTGCGTCATCAATTGGGTTCACTGGGAAATAGCCGCCTTTAACGCCAGGACGGTGGCCCATGTTGCCCATTTCATATTGTGTATCTGTGTTCCACGCCGCGTCTTGTGCGTCGATTTCAAAGGATACTTTGTTGGCTTCAACGGAGTAGCGCACATCATCAAAGAGGAAAAATTCAGCCTCAGGACCCATATAGGCCACATCACCGATACCAGATGATTTAAGGTAGCTTTCTGCTTTTTGTGCTGTGCCGCGTGGGTCACGAGAATAGGCTTCGCCTGTGTCAGGCTCAACCACAGAACAATGGATCGCCATTGTTTTTTCTGCATAAAATGGATCGATATAAGCTGATTCAGGATCAAGCATCAATTTCATGTCGGAGTTTTCAATAGATTTCCAACCCGCGATGGAAGACCCGTCAAACATGAAGCCTTCTTCGAGGAAGTCCTCATCAACGAGGTCATTGACCACGGTTACGTGCTGCAACTTGCCGCGCGGATCCGTAAAGCGAACGTCAACATATTGAACGTCCTCATCTTTGATCCATTCGATAAGACCTTTATTATCCATTTTCATCTTCCTTACGTTTAGAATTTCGGGGGGTGGGACGGCTTATAGCGCGTCGTCGCCTGTTTCATTTGTACGAATGCGGATGGCTTCTTCGACGGGGCTTACAAAGATTTTCCCATCGCCAATTTTATTGGTTTTTGCGGCGTCGATGATGGCTTCGACGCAGGGCTCAACCATATCATCGGGCAATACGACTTCGATTTTGACTTTGGGCAAAAAGTCGACCACATATTCCGCACCGCGGTAAAGTTCGGTATGCCCTTTTTGACGGCCAAAGCCTTTGACCTCAATCACAGAGAGCCCTTGAATGCCCGCATCTTGGAGCGCTTCTTTCACATCATCGAGTTTGAACGGTTTGATAATCGCTTCGATCTTTTTCATGGGAAGGCTCCTTCGGTTTACGTTGTCTATGACAGACCACTTTCCTTACGCGTCTTCAATTGGCATAAAGGTCGCGCAGCAGTGGTTTTATGCAGTTTGACCACCTCTGCCTATTTTTTAATCACCATGATTACAAAGTAAGCATACTCAAAACGCCAAACCGCAAAAGGACTGTTCCATGTCTGCTCTTATGACGGCTTCTGAAATGCGTGATCTTGAAACTGCAGCGATTGAGTCGGGGGTCTTGGGGACGCCTGTTACGGGACTTGAACTGATGGAACGCGCGGGGCGCGCGGTTGTTGATGCGGTGTTTGAAACTTGGCCTGAACTGGCGCAAAGTTCCTATCATGGCGTGGTTCTGGCGGGACCTGGCAACAATGGCGGCGATGGCTATGTCGTGGCGCGGATGTTGCGCGATTGGGGCTGGGATGTGGCGGTCTATGCCCTTGGGAATCCTGATCATCTCCCTGCGGATGCGCAGGCGAATTGTGATCGCTGGCGGGCCATGGGGGGGGCGGTGCGCCCGCTCACGGATGAGGTGCTTGAGGGATATAAAACGCGCCAAGGTGGCTGCGCCTTGGTGATTGATGCGCTTTTTGGGACGGGGCTTACGCGGGGATTTGAAACCCACGGGCAGATCCAAGATACGTTAAATTACTGGGCGGCGGCGTCCCCGACCGCAGACGTTCCCAAAGTGGTTTCCGTGGATATTCCGAGCGGGTATAGCGCGGATACGGGCGCTTATGTGGGGGCTGATGATGGTGTGAATTCGCTTGATTTTGCCATTGCGGCCAACCTCACGGTGAGTTTTGAAACCGCAAAACTGGGGCATTATCTGGGCGCAGCCCCCCAAGCGGTGGGCAAACTTGTGGTGAAACCCATCGGACTTGCGCCGCTTTTGAACGATTGGCTCAAAACGCGGGATGATTTTTCACCTGTTACTTTGGTGAAGCCTGATCTGCGGATGCGCCATGTGTTGGACAAAGCCTCAGGTCATAAATTCAGCCACGGCCACGGTTTGGTTCTCTCAGGGCCTGCGGGAAAAACAGGCGCGGCGCGGATGGCGGCGCGCGCGGCGCTGCGCATCGGGGCTGGGGTCGTGACCTTGGCGGCCCCTCAAGAGGCCATGGCAGAGTGCGCAGCACAGGTAACGGCGGTGATGCTCACCCCGATGGAGGACGCGCAGGCGCTCACCGCGATTTTGGCGGATACACGGATCACGGCCCTGTGCCTTGGGCCTGCCTTGGGCCTGACGGAGGCGAAAGCGGACCTCGTGGAGGCCGCGTTGCAGTCCAAGCGCTGCGTCGTTTTGGATGCGGATGCGCTCACGCTTTTGGCGCAAAACCGTGCGCGCTTGTGGCCGCTTTTGCATTCTAATGTGGTCTTAACCCCGCATGAGGGTGAATTTGCGCGCCTGTTCCCGGATTTGGCGGCGGCACTGCGCATGAATGACATCGACAAAGCCACCGCGACGCGAAAGGCGGCGCAGGCGGCGGGCTGTACTGTTTTGCTCAAAGGTCCTGCAACGCTCATTGCGTCTGCGGATGGGCAAACCGCCTTGAATGGGGCGCTTTATGATCAGGCGATGCCATGGTTGGCCACCGCGGGGGCAGGGGATGTTTTGGCGGGGCTTATCACGGGGCTTTTGGCACGCGGGATCGCCGCGCATGATGCGGCGGCTTATGGGGCCTATTTGCATCTCACAGCGGCGCATTTGAAAGGGGTAGGGCTCATCGCGGAAGATTTGCCAGATATGGTGCCAGCGGTCTTGGCCCAATTGGGTCTTTGATCTTTTTCACAAAAAGAATGAGTTTGGCCTTTTCACCTCGAATAAGTTTCGGTAGAAGGACCGCAGAATCTTTGAACGGCAACGTTCATATGTGCGGGTGTGGCGGAATTGGTAGACGCACCAGATTTAGGTTCTGGCGCCGCGAGGCGTGGGGGTTCAAGTCCCTTCACCCGTACCACTTTCTATTCCCTTTGAGATCTAAAAAGGTTTTGGCATTTGCCATATCATTTGGCTGATGGGGTATGGGGCAATGACCGCTCATGCCGCTTGGTCAATCCCTGCAATATGTGGCAAAATTACGTAAAAATTCGGTTACGGCGGCGCGGTTTGAAGGCTGTGCCATATGCTGTGCGATCTCCTCAGGGGAATGCGTCATGAGTTCAAACCTCAAAAACAGATCGTGCGAAAATCGCTGGCTGACCGTGGACAGAACCAATCGGAGTTGCGCCAGCATGTCATCCCCGCGGTGAGAGGCGTGCATCAGTGCGATAGGTTTGTTGATGATTTCCTCACGAGAGACCAGCCAATCAATCGCATTTTTCAAACCACCGGGAATGGCCCGAACATATTCGGGGCTTGATATGATTAGGCCGTCACAATTTGTGACCATGTCAATGAAACCGTGAACCGTATCCGGAAGCGGTTCTTCCTCTAAGTCAGGAGAAAACACAGGCAAATCTGCGACGCCTGAGAAAATAGTGACTTCATATGGGGGTTCCGCAATTTCGGCCACAGCCCGCAACAGCGCCGAATTTGTTGAGCGCGCACGCCCACTGCCTGAGATTGCAAGTATCGTCAT
The DNA here is from genome assembly GCA_049609065.1 of Halocynthiibacter sp. GTDB lineage: Bacteria > Pseudomonadota > Alphaproteobacteria > Rhodobacterales > Rhodobacteraceae > JBMYYE01. The sequence goes on along the minus strand of JBMYYE010000117.1, from coordinate 3,057 downwards.
AAAGACTGGCTAACGCGTTTTATGGGTGACATCAATGTGGAGCTTATGCCAAAGCATAGGTCGTCTAGGGCCTGAGGATACGGTTTGGGGTGATGTCATTGCAAGCAGCCTAAGGATTTTAGATCGTAAGAGTATCTGCGTCCTGATGGGCCGTTTTTTAGCTTTGTATTCGGAGCGATGTAATCTAAAACTTAGGTTATATTGCGAATTCGGCTTTCAAGGGCGTGTTATGAAGTTTTCATCCATTCATATTTTAATCTTATTCCTTCTTTTGCCTTTGCAGGGATTGGCGCAGGGGTGTTTTCAAAACATGCTCCCGAATGGAAGTTTCGAAGGCGGCTTACATGGCGGGGTTCCGATAGAGGACTTGCCGCATGGTCTGAGTAATAGTGAGCAACTTGCAGGTGGCTGGTATAACGCGGGCGCCACGGTTGATGTTAATCAGGTGGGGGATGGAAACTATAGGGGCTTTAGTCCAACAGCAGATGCTGTTGATGGGACGCAATGGCTAACCTTATATTCAAACTCCTATCAAAAAGAGGCAATAGCTGTCACAATGGATGTGCCCGTACAGGCGGGGAAAAATTACCGCGTTAGCTTTTATGCTGCCGTTAGCAATTCCAATGGCGGCAAAAACAAAAAAACAAAGATGCGGGTCTATATAAGTGATCGTACATCTGAGTTAAGTTGGGATGATCGAAACGGGTATGAGCGTGTGGGAACCCAGAAGGTTAAAGGTCTGGGTTGGACGCGCTATTCATTTGACTTTAAAGCAGATTCAAATGCGACACAATTTATGATTGGCAATAGAAACCCGGCCGGTAAAGGCCGTATTGTTGCCCTTGATCAGGTTGTTATGACATCACTTGATGATGAATGTGAACCGACGGTATGTGGGCCCGGTGTCAATAATTTGGTTCAGGATCCCGGGTTTGAAAAACCCAGTGACATGAGCCCGTGGGGTTATATATTTCATACACATACAAACCGCCGAACAAGCGCGTCGGATACGTCAAATTCGTTCATGAATACCAAAACGCCAGTCGATGCCACCTATTCAAGCGACAATGGAAACACGCATTGGATGGTGCTGAATTCTTTAGAGCGCCCAGGGGCCTGTTTCTGGTGCAACTCTTTTAACGAGGCAAACGGGGCAGTGGTTGTAAAATTAAAATCCCCCACCATTCCAGGACAGACATACCGTTTGTCTTTTATGGGGGCGACGGCGAACCCATGGAGCCGAAAGCCTGCGCATGTGAATGTGGGATTGTCCCATACGCCTCATTGTGGTGGTGCGTGCTCGGGGGCGGATTGGGTAACGGATATTCCCGTTGAGCAAGCCATCTATGACAACAAAAAACTGGATCAAAAGCCCAAGACATGGGCACTGTATCATAAAGATTTTGCAGCAAGCGGCGACTATCAATATCTGACCATACAAGCCCAAGATGGGGTGGAACCGGCGCTTGATGATGTGTGTTTAACGGCGGATCCATTTTTGACATATCTTGAACCAGCGAAACTATACTATACGACTAACACGGCTGTGCATCATGTGGATGATGCGAAGGTGGATACAACCGTTGCGCATGATGCGAGCTATGACCTTTTTGGGCTTGAGCGCCACGGGTCTAAGGTTATCGCCTCTGATAATCAGCTGGGATTTTTGAAGGTTGAGGCGCAATATCCATCGCCTCAATTGAATACGGTGACGCATATCAATGGATCAAATTTAGCAACGGATATGGTGTTGGCAATGAATGGCCAAGCGTATTTTGCCGCAGATTATAAGATCTTCAAAATCCCAAATCTGGCCAATGCGTCATCACAATCACCTTTGGCTGCTGCGTGGAATTTAACCGCACCATTTTCCCTCGCGTATAGTGAAAATTATCTCTTCTCTGCGGGGCGCAATCAGATCGCGATTACAAATCTCCTGACGCACCAGTCACAAGTTATTCAAGGCCATGGCATTAATATGGCGGGTTTTATGGATCTCGGGGATGATGGGCGTCTTTATATTGCGGACCCTGCGGCGGATGCGGTGCGTGTTGTGGCTGCGCCGCAGCTTGCGGCCCTAAAGGCGCAGTTGGATGCCAATATGGTTGTGACTGTTGGGGCTTTCTCAACCCTGTCTGCGGGGGGGCTGTTGGACGATGCTCTTCAAGGTGCGGGGGATCATGCCATTCGTGGCCCAATTGGTGTGGATCATAAGGAGGACACGGTGTGGGTGACAGTCGATCAAGGAAGCAACGCGACAGGGCGCATTGTTGCCATTGATGCAAATTCCGCCCAGCAAAGCCTTTATCTTGATGGCATAGATGCGCCGCGCGATATTGTGGTGTGGAAATAGGGGCAGGCGGCTTATTATTCTGAATAAATCGGGCTTTGCAGAGGGAAAGCCCGATTCAGCCCTTGCGCCACGGGCATCCAGTTAATAGAAGATGCTAGAATTTTGTCACAGGTCGCTTTGCGGCCCTTTATCCTATGGGGATTAACATGCAGGTTACTGAAACCCTGAACGAAGGCCTAAAGCGCGCCTATAACATCACGATCACGGCTGCTGAGCTTGAAGCAAAAGTGGACGAGAAGCTTAAAGAAGCACAGCCAGAAGTTGAACTAAAAGGCTTCCGCAAGGGTAAAGTCCCGATGGCGATGCTTAAAAAACAATTCGGTCCACGTGTCATGGGCGAAGCTATGCAAGAAGCCGTTGACGGCGCAATGCAAGAGCATTTCGAAAAATCAGGCGACAAACCTGCGATGCAGCCTGATGTGAAAATGACAAACGAAGATTGGAAAGAAGGCGATGACGTTGAAGTTGCAATGTCTTATGAAAACCTTCCTGAGATCCCAGAAGCCGATCTTTCTGGCATCAAGCTTGAGAAACTCGTTGTAAAACCTGCGGATGCAGATGTTGATGACGCGTTGAACAACCTTGCTGAAACGGCTCAAAACTTCAAATCCCGCCGCAAGGGTTCCAAAGCAAAAGATGGCGATCAAGTTGTGATCAACTTCTTGGGCAAAGTGGACGGCGAAGCATTTGAAGGCGGCGCTGGC
>JBMYYE010000116.1:0-7382 GCA_049609065.1 Halocynthiibacter sp. | reverse complement strand
TGTGCGATGATACGGTGAATGGAAAAATCATCACCATTTTGGGCGTGACGTTTAAACCTGACACCGATGACATGCGTGATGCACCCGCTTTGACGATTGTGCCCGCCTTGGTTGGCCAAGGCGCCAAGGTGCGGGTTGTGGACCCACAAGGACAGCGTGAAGGCGAAGATTTACTCCCCGGCGTGGCCTGGTTTGAGGATATTCAAAAGGCGGTGCGCAACGCAGAGTGCCTTATCATTTTGACGGAATGGGACATGTTCGCGGGGCTGGATTTGGCGGATTTGGTGAAACGTATGCGCGCCCCGCGCTTTGCCGATTTACGTAACATGTATAGCATGAAGGAGGCCCGCCGCGCAGGGTTTGAAGCCTATAGCTCAATCGGTCGCTCAGGCTATCTTGCGGTCAATGATTAAGGTCCATGAAGATCATATTAAGCTCGCGATTCCGTTTCGGATTTCGCGCGGCGTCAAAACCCAAGCGGATGTGATCACGGTTGAAATCACCCGCGCAGGTCATGTCGGGCGCGGCGAAGCCGTACCATATGCGCGCTATGGTGAAACACTGGACGGCGTGATGGACGCCATTCGCACCCTGCCTGAGGATGTGACACGGGAGAAATTGCAAACGCTTTTGCCGGCGGGGGCTGCGCGAAATGCCGTGGATTGCGCGCTTTGGGATTTTGCTGCGAAATCCACGGGGAACCGCGTTTGGACCCTTCTGGATCAACCGGCCCCAGCACCCGCAATCACCGCGTTTACCTTATCTCTCAATACGCCCGAAGAAATGGAACGTCAGGCGCAAATCCACGCCCATCGGCCGCTTTTGAAAATCAAACTTGGCGGCGAAGATGACATCAAGCGGCTCGAAGCCGTGCGTCGCGGGGCACCGAAATCGGACATTATTATCGATGCCAACGAAGGCTGGACGCCCGATCTTTACCGCGCGATCGCACCGCATTTGGTGGGGCTTGGGGTGTCGCTGGTGGAGCAACCTTTGCCGGCGGATACCGACGAAATGCTTGCGGAATTGGACCGCGTTTTGCCTGTCTGTGCTGATGAAAGCTGTCACACGACCGCGGACCTTGAGGGTCTGCGCGGCAAATATGATGTGGTGAATATTAAGCTCGACAAAACCGGTGGTCTGAGCGAGGCGATTTTGCTCAAAAAGGCTGCGACAAAGATGGGCTTTGGTGTCATGGTGGGTTGCATGGTCGGGAGTTCCCTTGCTATGGCTCCTGTGACGCTTTTGACTGAGGGGGCGGCATATGTGGATCTTGATGGCCCATTGCTGTTGTCTGAGGACCGATCGCATCCATTGAATTATGACGCCCAAGGGGTGCATCCACCCGATGCCCGCCTTTGGGGATAGGAGAAAACATGAGCCGCACAGTATTTGTAAATGGGTCCTACCTTCCTGAAGAAGAGGCCACTGTATCGATCTTTGATCGCGGGTTTCTCATGGCCGATGGCGTTTACGAAGTGACCACGGTTTTGGACGGGAAACTCATTGATTTTGATGGCCACTGCAAACGGTTGTGGCGTTCCATGGCGGAACTTGAAATGGATGCGCCATGCACCGAAGAGGAACTCTTGGCCATTCACCATGCGTTGATTGAGAAAAACGACCTCGAAGAAGGCATGATTTATTTGCAAGTGACACGCGGTGCGGCGGACCGTGATTTTGCCTATCCTGAAAACGCAACGCCGAGCTTGGTTTTGTTTACACAAGCCAAAAACCTTGCCAATTCACCGGTCGCGGAAAAAGGGATCAAAGTGATTTCCATCGAAGACATCCGTTGGGGTCGCCGCGATATCAAAACCATTCAGTTGCTATACCCATCCATGGGCAAAATGGCCGCGAAGAAAGCCGGCGCAGATGACGCGTGGCTGGTCGAAGATGGCCACGTGACCGAAGGCACGTCAAACAACGCCTATATTGTGAAAGACGGCAAAATCATCACCCGCGAATTGTCGACAGATATTTTGCACGGCATCACCCGCGCCGCTGTGTTGCGTTTCGCAAAAGAGGCGCAGATGCAAGTCGAAGAACGCAAGTTCACTATCGAAGAAGCGCAATCCGCAGACGAAGCTTTCGTCACGTCGGCCTCGACGTTTGTGATGCCCGTTGTGGAAATCGATGGCGCATCCGTGGGCACAGGCACCCCTGGCCCCGTGGCAACACGGCTTCGCGAAATTTACCTCGACGAAAGCCGCAAAGCCGCGAAGTAAACACGTGCGGTGTGGGTGTTAAAACCTACTCCGCATCTCCTACATTTTCTGCGAATGCCACTTTGAATGCGTCTTGTTTTTCTTGGCTGGCATCAGTTTGGTGGTTGGTTTTCCACTCATCCATACTCATGCCATAGAACAATTCGCGCGCCTCATCTTTGGTCATTTCAATGCCACGTTCTGCGGCCGCTTCGCCCATCCAGCGCGATAGGCAGTTGCGGCAAAAGCCCGTTAAATTCATCATGTCGATATTTTGCACATCGGTGCGTTTTTCCATGAGGTGTTCGCGCAAGGTGCGAAAGGCGGCGGCTTCGATTTCGATTTGGGTTTGTTTGTCCATGGGACTCTCCTATAGCACGCGCTTTTGATAGGTGGCGCGTAGAGTTTCTTTGATATCAACAGACAGGCTTCCGACATCTGGAACTGTTTTGGCCAAGAGGTCAAGCAATCCCGATGTGAGCGTTTTTTGGACCTCAATCGGACGCCCATCCAAAAGCTGGATCGTCACATGGAGGAAACTTTGGGGTTCTGTCCCGATTTTATAAAATGCCACGGGCAGGGCGCGGGTTTTGATGGCGCCCGTATCTGGAAAAACGCCAGAGCGCGCGGCGAAATCAAAGGCAAGCTCACACAAGGATTGGATGTCGTGGCGGTCTGCTACATTTTCAGAATATTCGAGAACAATATGAGGCATTACCCTGTCGCCTTTTCAAGCGCGCGGATGAGCCATGGCGCGATGCGTTCGGCCCATGCTTTTTGATCCACGTCGGTTTCGATGAGGTCATTTCTAATCTCAATCAAAATATTGAGCCGCCCTTGTTGAAGCGCATGACGATCAATCGCATCCCCTGGGAGGTGCCCGCCATATGGTTCATTTTCCCCAATGCAAAGCGTGTCATCGGTTTGCGCGGCCTCATAGGCGATATCCAAAAACGGGCGCGACAGGCGTTCGTCATCGGCAAAGAGCACCCCGATATGCCATGGCCGCGGCGGGTGACCGTTGAGCTGCTTTGTGAAGCTGTGCATGGACACAATCGCGGGGGTGTCGCGTTTTGCCAAAAGCCCCGTTAATGCCGTATGATAGGGGCGATAAAACGCATCACGCCGGCGGTCACGTTCTTGGCGATCCGCGTGCCGGTTGGCGGGAATGATCGATCCATCATAGAGCTTCATGAGCATGGTTGGGTCGTCTTCGCCGCGGTTTGGGTCAATCACAAGGCGTGAGAAATTTGAAAAAATCGCAGGTGCATCCAAAATGTCTGCGAGGTATTTTGAAACCCCTGCCGCCCCTACGTCATAGGCAATGTGGCGGTTCATATCCGCCTCAGGCAGGCCCAAAGATCCGTTATTGACCGATGGCGGGACCGTATTGGTTGCGTGGTCACAGGTGATGACCCAAGGCGATGGGCTGTCTTCGTTTAAGATGGAATATGGGTAATATGTCATAGGGCTCTATTCTTGGTGAACTTTGCTTTTCTACGCGAGGAAATAAGAAAGCACCAGTTGAACATTTTCGAAAGAACCTTCATAAGATTTTTACATGCGAGCGCTAACGGAACAGGCGACGCGCCCCCCCGTGGGCTATTTGATGTAAGGAAAAGATATGAGACGTCACAGAAATGTAAAAATCGTAGCGACATTGGGTCCTGCATCAAATGATTATGAAATGATCCGCGCGCTTTTTGAAGCAGGCGCAGATGTGTTTCGTCTCAACATGAGCCACGGGGCCCATGATGAAATCCGTGCGCGTCATGCAATTATCCGTAAGATTGAAAAAGACACCGGTCGCCCGATTGCGATTTTGGCGGACCTTCAGGGGCCAAAATTGCGCTGTGGGGTCTTTGCGAAGGGCAAAGAGAAACTCGCGATTGGCGATACGTTTCGGTTTGATCTCGATCCCGCAGAAGGCGATGCGACACGCGTGAACTTGCCGCATCCAGAAATTTTCAAAGCCCTGCACGAGGGCGCAACGCTATTGGTGAATGATGGCAAAATCCGTTTGCGTGTTGAGGGCTGTGGTGATGATTTCGCAAATTGTGTGGTTGAAGTGGGTGGTAAAATCTCCAACCGCAAAGGCGTGAACGTGCCGGATGTGGTGCTGCCCTTGGCAGCCCTTTCTGAGAAAGACCGTGGGGATCTCGAATTTGTCTGTCAGCTTGGGGTTGATTGGCTGGCGTTGTCTTTTGTGCAACGTCCAGAGGATGTCGAAGAAGCACGCGTTTTGGCCGCAGGTCGAGCAGCGGTGTTGTCAAAGATCGAAAAGCCCGCAGCTGTAGACGCGTTTGACGCGATTTTGGCGGTGTCCGATGGGATTATGGTGGCGCGCGGGGATCTGGGTGTAGAACTTCCTGTGCAAAATTTGCCGCCTATTCAAAAACAGCTCGTTCGCGGGTGCCGTGCTGCGGGTAAACCTGTGATTGTTGCAACGCAGATGCTTGAGAGCATGATCGAAAGCCCCGTTCCAACACGCGCAGAGGTTTCTGATGTTGCGGTTGCGATTTATGAAGGCGCAGATGCCGTGATGTTGTCTGCCGAAAGTGCAGCAGGCCAGTACCCGATTGAGGCGGTGACCACGATGAATAACGTGGCTGTTGAGGTCGAAAGCGACCCAACCTATCGCCAAATCATCGAAAGTAGCCGCCACGCAAACCGAAGCACAATTGACGAAGGCATCGTGGCCGCAGCCCGTGAAATTGCCGAAACGACAGATATCAAAGCGATTTGCTGTTTCACGCAATCAGGGACAACAGCCACAAAAACCGCACGCGAACGGCCGCGTGTGCCGATTTTGGCGCTGACGCCTCTCACAGGGACGGCGCGGCGTTTGTGCCTCACTTGGGGGGTGAATTGCTACATTACGGGGGAACTTGAACGGTTCAAGCTCGCCGTGATTTCAGCGGCGCGGGCCGCCAAAGAAGGGGGCTATGCGACCGAAGAGGATCAAATCGTCATCACCGCAGGGGTGCCATTTAACATCCCTGGCACCACCAATATTTTGCGTGTTGCACCTTGTGATGAGGCAAAGATCCACAATTCGGGAACCTAAGGGTTGAGCCTTTCAAATAAGGCTTGATCTTTTAATTGATTCCCCATAAACGAGCCTTTCGTACACGTGGTCGGGCGACATGGCATGCCTAACTGCGTTTAAACCTCTTACTATTAGGAGACTGAAATGCCTAAGATGAAGACAAAATCGAGCTGCAAAAAGCGGTTCAAGGTTACGGCCAAAGGGCGCGTAAAAGCAGCCCAAGCTGGTAAACAGCACGGCATGATCAAACGTTCAAACAAATTCCTACGCAATGCGCGTGGCACAACAACGCTTTGTGCGGCTGACGAGAAAATCGTTAAGTCCATGATGCCATACTCGCGCTAAGGAGGTCTAGATATGTCACGTACTAAAACTGGCCCAATCACATCCCGTCGTCATAAGAAAATTGTCAAAGCCGCCAAAGGTTACTACGGCGCGCGTTCGCGTTTGTTCCGTACCGCGACCCAAGCTGTTGACAAGTCAAACCAATATGCAACACGCGACCGTAAAGCGCGTAAGCGTAATTTCCGCAGCTTGTGGATCCAGCGTATCAACGCTGCTGTGCGCGCGCATGACGAAGCATTGACATATTCACGCTTCATCAATGGTTTGATGCTTGCTGGTATCGAAGTGGACCGTAAGGTTCTTGCGGATCTTGCAGTGAACGAACCTGACGCGTTTACAGCCATCGTTGATAAGGCGAAGGCAGCACTCGCGTAACCAACGGGTTACAACAGAATTTGAAAAGCCGCGCCTCTTAGGGGTCCGCGGCTTTTTGTTTATTTGGCTAATGGCATCCAACGCGGTTGCAAAATGACGGCCATATGATAGCAGAAACAAGGACAATCCGGAGGGTCTTTGATGGACGAGCTTAGAGATAAATACATCGCCGCAGTTGCAGGTGCCACAGATGAAAACGCGCTCGAAGAGCTGCGCGTTCAAGCAGTCGGCAAAAAAGGCGAAATCAGCCTCAAAATGCGCGAATTGGGCAAAATGACACCTGAGGAACGCCAAGTGGCGGGTCCAAAACTCAACGCTTTAAAAGATGAGATCAACTCAGCCTTGTCCGCGAAGAAAGAGGCGCTGGCAGATGCCGCGCTCAATGAACGCTTGGCGACAGAGTGGCTCGATGTGACGCTCCCTGCGCGCGAAGCACGCCAAGGCACGATCCACCCGATTTCCCAAGCGACCGAAGAAATCGCTGCGATTTTTGCTGATCTTGGATTCTCAGTTGCCGAAGGTCCGCAAATTGAAAATGACTGGTACAATTTTGACGCGCTGAACATTCCTCCGCACCACCCTGCGCGCCAAGAATTTGATACGTTTTACATGCACCGCGACAAAGATGATGACCGCGCGCCACATGTGTTGCGCACGCATACGTCGCCCGTGCAAATCCGTGCGATGGAAAAAACGGGCGCCCCCATTCGCGTGATTGCGCCTGGTCGTGTGTATCGATCTGATTACGACCAAACGCACACGCCAATGTTTCACCAAGTCGAAGGCATGGCCATTGGCACAGACATTTCCATGGCGAACCTCAAATGGGTTCTCGAAGAATTCTTCGCGACGTTCTTTGAAATTGACGGCATCAAAACACGGTTCCGCGCCTCACATTTCCCATTTACGGAACCGTCCGCCGAAGTTGATATTCAGTGTTCATGGGTCGATGGGCAATTGCGCATCGGTGAGGGCGACGGATGGATGGAAGTTTTGGGCTCCGGCATGATGCATCCGAAAGTGTTGCAAGCAGGCGGCGTTGATCCCGACAAATACCAAGGCTTCGCCTTTGGCATGGGCATCGATCGTTTGGCGATGTTGAAATACGGCATCCCAGACCTGCGCGCATTTTTCGACAGCGACCTGCGCTGGCTCCGCCATTACGGTTTTGCAAGCCTGCAACAGCCGAATTTGCATGGTGGGCTGAGCTGATGAAGATGTGGGTTATCTCTATTCTTGCAAGGCTTGCGCAGTTCAAATGGGACTCCAAAAGTCGAGTTTGGAGTAGGCAAATGATCGGAAGTAGCAGCTTGGGTGCTGCTGGTGCAATGACGCTGCTTGGCAAGGCCTTCGGGATCACCGCAGTTGCCCACAGTTCAGGCGCGATGATATTAACAGGCTCTGCA
>JBMYYE010000115.1:0-7481 GCA_049609065.1 Halocynthiibacter sp. | reverse complement strand
ATTACGTAAATAATCATTGGACTGATTAGAGACATCTTCTCTCCATTTTAATCCACTTTCTTTAGCGTATAGCAACAAGTCTTTTTTGCGAAACGAAATGAGTGGCCTGATAACTAAGCCTTGATTAGAGAGGCTCTTAAATTGCATTAAATGCATTCCTCTGAACCAATGAATCAATCCTGTTTCAATGGCATCATCTAAATGATGTGCTATTGCAATATGACTTAGTTGATTTTCGCTAAGAAGAGATTGAAACCACTCGTATCGAATCGAACGCGCCTTTTCTTGAATACCAGGTCCTTTATTGATGGGAGCTTCTAGATAATGAAAAGGTACGTTATACCGTGATGCGCAATCTCGAGCAAACACAGCATCTAGTTCACTGTCGTCTCCTCTTAATTGATAATTGACATGGGCAATTTGAAATTCAATCTTAGCCGAGTAAAGTAAATCAGCTAGGACTCGACTATCGAGTCCTGAGCTAAAGGCAAGTAAGATTTTGGCTTGCTCAAGCCCAGCATTTTGTTCGAGAAATTGAGCAAGTAATTTCAAATATTAAGTATGTAAGGCTCTATTTTCGGTAGCGGCAAGTGCTGCCTCTTTAATAGCTTCTGAATAGGTCGGATGCGCATGGCATGTGAGCGCGATATCTTGGGCAGAGGCCCCAAATTCCATCGCGACACAGATTTCGTGGATCATATCACCCGCGGCAGGGCCGATGATGTGACAGCCCAAAATGCGGTCCGTGTCTTTGTCGACGATGAGTTTCACAAACCCTTCGCCTTGGAACACGGCTTTGGCGCGGCCATTGCCCATGAAGCTGAATTTGCCAACCTTATAGGCGCGGCCTTCGGCTTTGAGCTCATCTTCAGTTTTGCCAACGGTTGCGACCTCTGGCGTTGTGTAAATGACGCCTGGGATCACATCGTAATTGACGTGGCCATGTTTGCCTGCGATGGCTTCGGCGACCGCCATGCCTTCGTCTTCGGCTTTGTGGGCCAACATCGGGCCAACAATCGCATCTCCAATGGCGTAAATACCCGCCACATTGGTTGCCCATTGGCTGTCGGTTTTTATTTGACCGCGATCGGTCATTTCAACGCCGAGCGCCTCAATCCCCAAACCATCCGTATATGGTTTACGGCCTGTCGCGACCAAAACCACATCCGCATCGATGGTTTCAACGGCGCCATTTTTGCGCTTTTCATATGTGATTTTGGCTTTGGTTTTTGTGGTTTCAACATTTTGAACCGCAGAGCCCATAAGGAATTTTATCCCTTGTTTTTTGAGAATGCGCTGGAATGTTTTGGCAACTTCGCCGTCCATGCCGGGAGTGATGTTGTCTAAAAACTCGATCACGGTGACCTCCGCGCCAAGGCGTGCATAAACCGATCCCATTTCGAGCCCGATAACACCCGCGCCGATCACAACCATTTTCTTAGGTGTTTTTGGCAAAGACAGCGCGCCCGTGGAGGTCACAACGATTTTTTCGTCGATCTCAATGCCGGGCAATGAAGACGGCTCAGAGCCAGACGCAATGACGATGTTTTTGGCCGTGTGGATGTCGTCGCCAACTTTGACTTGGCCCGCCGCAGGGATGGATCCCCAGCCTTTGAGCCAATCCACTTTGTTTTTCTTGAACAAAAACTCGATGCCTTTGGTGTTGCCATCGATAACGTCTTGTTTATAGGCCTGCATTTGTGGCCAATCCACAGAAGGGGATTTGCCTTTGAGACCCATTTTCACGAAGTTGTGTTCAGCTTCGTGCAAGGAGTGGGTTGCATGAAGCAAAGCTTTCGATGGGATGCAGCCCACATTCAAACAAGTCCCGCCAAGCGCATCACGCCCTTCGACACAGGCCGTTTTCAACCCAAGCTGCGCACAGCGGATTGCGGACACATAGCCACCAGGGCCGCCACCGATAATAATTACGTCATAATCTGCCATTGTATTTCCCTCAGTTTAAGGTTTGGCGAGGTGCCGCGCGAGGTCGCGCAGCGCCTGATTTGATTAAAGGTCCATCAACAAACGACGTGGATCTTCGAGCGCTTCTTTCACCCGCACGAGGAAGGTCACAGCGCCTTTGCCGTCCACGATACGGTGATCGTAGGAGAGGGCAAGATACATCATCGGACGGATCACAACCTGGCCGTTGATCGCCATTGGGCGGTCTTGGATTTTATGCATGCCCAAGATGCCGGACTGTGGCGGGTTCAAAATTGGCGATGACATCAAAGAGCCGTAGACACCACCGTTTGAAATGGTGAAGCTGCCGCCTTGCATTTCTGCCATGGACAATTTGCCGTCACGGGCGCGGGCGCCTTTTTCGGCGATCGCTTTTTCGATACCGGCAAAAGACATGGCATCCGCATCACGGATCACAGGCACAACGAGGCCCGTTGGCGTGCCCGCCGCGATCCCCATGTGGACGTAGTTTTTGTACACCACATCCGTGCCATCGATTTCGGCGTTTACTTCTGGAACTTCCTTTAACGCATGCACACAGGCTTTGGTAAAGAAGGACATGAAGCCCAATTTCACGCCGTGCTTTTTCAAGAACAAATCTTTGTATTCATTGCGAAGCGCCATCACTTCGGTCATGTCCACTTCGTTATAGGTGGTGAGCATGGCTGCGGTGTTTTGGCTGTCTTTCAAACGACGCGCGATGGTTTGACGAAGACGTGTCATTTTTACGCGCTCTTCGCGGGATGCATCATCTGCGGATGACGGGGCACGTGGGGCGCTTGCTGGTGCGGCGGGGGCCGCGGTTGCGCCAGCGGCGATTGCGTTTTGCACATCACCCTTCATGACGCGTCCATCACGACCTGTGCCTTGAACGGAGCCTGCGGCCAAACCCGCTTCGGCCATCATTTTGTTGGCGGAAGGCGCGTTTTCGACGTCTTTGCCTGTGCTTGTGCTTGTCGGTGCAGCAGCCGCGGCTGCGACAGGTGTAGGTGCGACGCCAGCGCCACCTGATGTGATCACGCCAAGTTTGGCAGTCGCATCAACGGTTGTGCCTTCAGGTGCGGTGATTTCTGCCAAAACGCCCGCCGCAGGGGCGGGGACTTCAACGGAAACCTTGTCTGTTTCAAGCTCACAGAGCATTTCGTCTTGGGCAACGGCGTCGCCAACTTTTTTGAACCAGCTCGATACGGTGGCTTCTGTGACGCTTTCGCCCAAAGTTGGGACCATCACGTCAACAGCATCCCCCGTTGGGGCCGCAGCCGCAGGAGCGGCCGCTTTGGCCGTGGTTTTCGCAGCAGCACCTTCAGCAATGGTTGCAAGGGGCGCATCAACACCAACGGTTGTGCCTTCGGCTGCGATGATATCGCCTAAGGTCCCTGCAACGGGGCTTGGGACTTCGACGGTGACTTTGTCTGTTTCAAGCTCACAGAGCATTTCATCAACAGCAACCGCATCACCTGGTTTTTTGAACCAAGTTGCGACAGTGGCTTCTGTGACGCTTTCACCAAGCGTTGGAACGCGGACTTCAGTGGACATAATGATTATCCTTCGATTGTAAGCGCGTCATTCACGAGCGCAGTTTGTTGTGCTTTATGTGCGGAGCCAAGGCCAGTGGCCGGCGATGCGGCGCCAATACGGCCGACATATGACGCACGTTTCGTTTTGTTATCTGTTTCAAGAAGTGTATCTTCGAGGTTTGGATCCATATAGAACCACGCCCCTTGGTTTTTAGGTTCTTCCTGACACCAAACGATTTCGGCGTTTTTGAAACGTGAAATTTCAGGTGTGAGGGCCTTTTTCGGGAACGGATAAAGCTGTTCGACACGCATGAGGTAAATGTCGTTAATGCCACGGGCATCACGTTCCTCAAGAAGGTCGTAGTAGACTTTACCAGAACACAAAACCACACGTTTGATTTTGCTATCTGCCACAAGCTTGGTGTCAGAGTTTCCAGTTTGCGCATCATCATGAAGCACGCGGTGGAAGCTAGACCCGGTTGTGAATTCTTCCATTTTTGAGACCGCCATCTTGTGACGCAGCAACGATTTTGGCGTCATCATGACCAATGGTTTGCGGTAATTACGGTGCATTTGGCGGCGCAAAATATGGAAGTAGTTCGCAGGCGTTGTACAATTGGCAACAATCCAGTTGTTTTCCGCACAAGATTGCAAGAACCGCTCTAAGCGGGCTGAGGAATGCTCTGGCCCTTGACCTTCAAACCCGTGCGGCAACAGCATCACCAGGCCAGACATCCGAAGCCATTTGGTTTCGCCTGAACTGATGAATTGGTCGAACATGATCTGCGCGCCATTGGCAAAATCGCCAAACTGGGCTTCCCACATGACCAAGGCATTTGGCTCCGTCAAAGAGTAGCCATATTCAAAGCCCAATACCGCGTATTCAGACAGCATGCTGTCGATTACTTCGTAGCGTTTTTGGCCGTCACGAATGTGATTGAGCGGGTAATACCGTTCCTCGGTATTTTGGTCGATAAAGGCCGAATGGCGGTGGCTAAAGGTGCCGCGTGTGGCGTCTTGGCCAGACAAACGCACAGGGAAACCTTCGGTCATCAACGACCCAAAGGCCAAAGCTTCGCCTGTGGCCCAGTCGATGCCCGTGCCTGTGTCGAGCGCTTTTTTCTTCGCCTCGAGCATCCGACCCACTGTTTTATGAAGGGGGAAGCCTTCAGGCACATGCGTCAAAGCGGCGCCAACTTCTGCAAATGTTTCTGGGCGGATCCATGTTTCGCCGCGCTGATATTCATCAGACGCTTTGTCAAAAGACCGCCAGCGACCATCAAGCCAGTCGGCTTTATCCGCTTTGTAGTCTTTGCCCGCTTCGAATTCTTCGTTCAAGTGTGCTTGGAACGAAGCCTTCATATCTTCGATCTCACCCTCAGGGATAAGACCGTCTTTCACGAGCCGTTCTGTATAAAGCTGCAAGGTTGTTTTATGACCTTTGATTTTCTTATACATCACAGGGTTGGTGAACATCGGTTCATCGCCTTCATTGTGACCAAAGCGGCGGTAACAAATGATGTCGAGAACAACGTCTTTGTGGAATTTTTGGCGGAACTCTGTTGCGACTTTTGCCGCGTGAACAACCGCTTCTGGATCGTCGCCA
Source organism: Halocynthiibacter sp. (assembly GCA_049609065.1). Taxonomy (GTDB): domain Bacteria; phylum Pseudomonadota; class Alphaproteobacteria; order Rhodobacterales; family Rhodobacteraceae; genus JBMYYE01. The sequence continues at coordinate 2,393 of JBMYYE010000115.1, read as the reverse complement.
TTGACGTGGAAAATCGGAGCTTCCACCATCAAGGCGATATCCGTTGGATAGGGGCTTGAGCGGCTGAAATGCGGGGCCGTGGTGAACCCGATTTGGTTGTTCACAACGATATGCATTGTGCCGCCGGTTTTGTGACCGACAAGACCAGAAAGACCAAAGCATTCCGCAACCACACCTTGGCCGGCAAAGGCCGCGTCACCGTGCAACAATACAGGGAGCACTTGATCACGGTTCACATCGCCAAGCTGTTCTTGCTTGGCGCGTGCTTTACCGATCACGACGGGGTTCACCGCCTCAAGATGCGATGGGTTTGCTGTCAAAGAAAGGTGCACGCTATTGCCGTCAAATTCACGATCAGAGGAGGCGCCGAGGTGATATTTCACATCGCCTGATCCATCTACGTCTTCTGGTTTGAAGCTCCCGCCCAAAAATTCGTTGAAAATCGCGTGGTATGGTTTGCCCATCACATTGGCGAGCACGGACAAACGACCCCGGTGCGGCATGCCGACGATGATGTCTTTCACACCCAAGGCGCCGCCACGTTTGATGATTTGTTCCATGGCTGGGATCAAGGCTTCGCCGCCATCAAGGCCAAAGCGTTTGGTGCCCATATATTTGACATGGAGGAACTTTTCGAACCCTTCGGCTTCAACCAATTTGTTGAGGATCGCTTTGCGGCCTTCACGGCTGAATTTGATTTCTTTGTCAAATCCTTCGATGCGCTCTTTGAGCCACGCCGCTTCTTCCCCATTGGAAATATGCATGTATTGAAGGGCAAATGTGCCGCAATAGGTGCGTTTCACGATGTCAACGATTTGGCGCATGGTTGCAATTTGCAAGCCGAGCACATTGTCGATGAAAATCGGGCGATCCATATCGGCCTCGGTGAAGCCGTAGGAGGCTGGATCAAGCTCAGGCTGATTGCGGCCTTCGCGCATATCCAATGGATCAAGATCCGCCGCCAAATGCCCGCGGATACGATACGCACGGATGATCATGAGGGCGCGGATGGAATCCAAAACCGCGCGTTTTACGGCTTCATCAGAAACCTCGACGCCTTTTTCGGCGGCTTTGGCTTTGATTTTGTCGCCAGCTTTGCCCGCATCTTCGGGAGCCCATTGACCATCAAGAGCCGCCGTTAGATCGTCATTTGGAACAGGCGGCCAGTCGGCCCGCGCCCATGATGGACCGGCAGCTTCTTTTTGAACATCAAGCCCGCCGTCACCAAGTTCGGCAAAAAAGGCCTGCCAAGCGTCGTCAACGGCGTTGGGGTCTTCTGCATAGCGGGCATAAAGCTGTTCTAGATATTCAGCATTATGGCCTTGCATGAAGCTAGATGCATGAAGGGTTTCGTTTGAGGGTTGGTCAGTCATGGTTCGTACTCCAGTAAGACCTGAGGGTGTTCGCGTGGTAGAGGGAAGACCTCTTAAAATATTTAAAGATACACAGATCTGTACATGTTTAAATATTTTATTTTGCGCGGGATCCGAAAACCCCGCGCAAAATATTGCTTAACCGATTGCTTTGATGACTGCTTCGCCGAGTGTGGCTGGGCTATCTGCGACAACGATGCCTGCTTTTTTCATAGCTTCGATTTTGTCTTCTGCGCCGCCTTTGCCGCCAGCAACGATCGCGCCTGCGTGACCCATGCGACGACCGGGAGGGGCCGTGCGACCCGCGATGAAGCCTGCAACTGGTTTCCAGCGGCCCTTCTTCTTTTGTTCTGCGAGGAATTCAGCAGCTTCTTCTTCTGCGGAACCACCGATTTCACCGATCATGATGATGGATTGAGTTTCATCATCATCCAAGAACATGTCCAACACATCGATATGCTCTGTGCCTTTGATCGGATCGCCACCGATGCCAACCGCAGAGGACTGACCAAGACCGAGATCCGTTGTTTGTTTCACGGCCTCATATGTCAATGTGCCTGAACGCGATACAACACCGCATGAGCCGCGTTGATGAATGTGACCTGGCATAATGCCGATTTTACACGCACCTGGTGTAATCACACCTGGGCAGTTTGGACCGACGAGGCGGGATTTTGACCCCTCAAGCGCGCGCTGAACGCGCATCATGTCGAGAACAGGGATGCCCTCAGTGATACACACGATGAGTTCCATTTCCGCATCAATTGCTTCGAGGATCGAATCCGCGGCGAAGGGAGGAGGAACATAGATCACAGAGGCGTTTGCTTCTGTCACGTGCTTTGCTTCGTGTACGGAGTTGAACACAGGCAAATCAAGGTGGTTTGTGCCGCCTTTACCTGGTGTCACGCCGCCGACCATTTTCGTGCCATATGCGATTGCTTGTTCTGTGTGGAACGTGCCTTGGGACCCTGTAAGGCCCTGACAGATCACTTTTGTGTTTTCGTTTACGAGTACTGCCAT
>JBMYYE010000114.1:0-7628 GCA_049609065.1 Halocynthiibacter sp. | reverse complement strand
CGATAAATCCACGACATCATCATCCACAATGCCAATGCGTCCCACCCCTGCAGCCGACAGGTACAAAAGCGCGGGCGCCCCAAGCCCCCCTGCCCCGATCACTAAGACGGAGGCCTCTTTCAGGCGTTTTTGCCCCAGCCCACCAATTTCGCGCAGCATAATATGACGGGCATAGCGCGTGATTTCGCCCTCCGCAAACGGGCCATCCCCCGCAGGTGCAACGGTGGGTTCATCTGCAGCTTTCTTTGCCGTTTTTGCACGCAGATATTTAATGCCCATGGCGTATAGCGCAATGAAGGCCGCAACCATGCCAAAGACCAGCCATTCACCTGTACTGCCTTTAATCACCGCACGCGGCCCAGCGCCCACATCAAATTGCAGCGTTGAGAGCAACACAAAGAGGTATAAAAATGTCAGCGCGATCAAGCGCCGCTCCACCGATTGGCGAAACACCGCCCCCATCAGCCAAATGAAGCCTGCAAAAAATAAAACTGCCATAATCCGCTACGATGTTCCTGTTGAACCGAACCCACCTGCGCCGCGTTCGGTTTTAGAAAGGGTTTCGACCACCTGAAACGTGGCTTGCAGCACAGGGGCCACAACCATCTGGGCGATGCGGTCCCCATGGGACACATGGAAATCCACATCCCCCGCATTCATCACAATAACCCCAAGCGGCCCGCGATAATCGCTATCGATGGTGCCTGGGCTATTGGGCAAGGTGATCCCATGTTTCAGCGCAAGCCCAGAGCGCGGGCGAAGTTGGACTTCAAACCCGTGCGGGATCGCAATCGAAAGCCCCGTTGGGATCAATGCACGCCCCCCCGCAGGGATGATTACGCCGTCTTCGCGCATATTTTCGGGGAAATTCGCCCGAAGATCCGCCCCCGCCGCGCCCAAAGTTTCATAACTTGGAAGCGGGAGCTTTCGATCCGCATCCTCACGCCATGTCACCTCAATCGATACTTGTTTCACGACAAGGCCTCCGCGATTTTTTGTGCAAGCTTCAGTGCAACGGCATCTTTGCCCATGCGCGGCCAGTTTTCAGCCCCAGCATCTGAAATAATCGTCACGTCGTTTTCAGATCCACCCATTATCCCCGTTTCAGGGGACACATCATTGGCAACAATCCAATCACAGCCTTTGCGCCGCCGTTTGGCCGTTGCATTGGCAATCACATCATTGGTTTCAGCGGCAAAGCCCACAACCAAGGAGGGGCGTCCCCCGCCCATTTGGCTGATTTTGGCTAAAATATCCGGATTTTCCGAAAATTCGAGCGCAGGCGTATTGCCGTCCTTGTCTTTTTTGATCTTTTTGCCTTGGGCGTTTTTCACATGCCAATCGGCCACCGCTGCCGCAAAAATGGCCCCATCTGCAGGAAGCGCATTTTCCACCGCTGTGAGCATCTCACGCGCAGTTTGCACTTCAACCACGGTTGCGCCTTGAGGGCGCGGCGCATCCGCGGGACCCGTGACAAATGTCACCTGTGCCCCCAGCTGCAAACAGGCCTTGGCGAGTGCTGTGCCTTGTGCCCCAGACGACCGGTTCGCGATATAACGCACAGGGTCAATTGGTTCATGGGTTGGCCCAGAGGTGATCAAAATATGTTTACCAGAAAGCGGCCCAGTTTGAAAATGGGTCTCCATCGCGGCGAGGATTTCCATCGGCTCCGCCATGCGACCATAGCCAAACTCACCGCATGCCATGCTGCCTTCATTTGGGCCAACAACCGCGACACCATCTGATTTCAACTGCTGCAAATTGCGCTGCGTTGCAGGATGATCCCACATCCGCACATTCATTGATGGGGCGATCATCACGGGCGTATCGGTCGCCAAAAGCAATGTCGACGCGAGATCATTGGCGATCCCATGGGTCATTTTTGCCATAAGGTTGGCGGTGGCTGGCACGACTGCGATCAAATCTGCGGAGCGTGACAATTCGATATGCCCCATTTCCGCTTCATCCGTGAGATCAAACAAATCGCGGTAAACTTTTTCCCCCGCCAAAGCCGAGAGCGATAAAGGCGTGACGAACTCTTCTGCGGATTTCGTCAAAACCGGGGTGACAAAGGCCCCGCGTTCACGCAACCGACGGATGAGGTCCAACGCCTTAAACGCAGCAATACCGCCGCTCACGATCAATAAAATCCGCTTTTGTGATAGCATAATGCGCCTCTTTCATAACTCCCCCAAACGATAAGCGTTTGATCCCAGAGGCACAAGTCAGAGCGCATATATTGACAGGCCTCGATATTCCCCGCATCATTTCTTCTATGGGTTATGAATTATGTCTTGGCGACCGCGCCTATTCGAGCTGGTCCTTGCGAGGCTGGCTGCTTTTTGAAAAATTCGGCATTGAAGCGAAGCTTCATTATGCGCGGATGTATGAAGATACGTTTTTGGAAACGCTCGCAGATTTCCGACCCGATGGATATGTCGCGCCCCTTAAAACTGTGCCTGCATGGAAAATCGACAATAAAATTATGTTGACCGATTCGATTGCCATCACTGAGGAACTCCACACACGGCACCCTGATGCGGGGCTCCTTCCAACCGATCCACAGATGCGCGCCATTGCTCGGAACCTGATCGCCGAAATGCATTCGGGATTTGTTGCTCTTCGCGCGCATTGCCCGATGAATTTGCGGCTCTCCTATTCCGATTGCGCAGCGTCTGAGGCTGTTCTTTCCGATCTTAATCGGCTCGAAATCCTCTGGGCGGAGGCACGGAAACTCAGCGGGTCCCAAACCCCGTGGCTTTTAGGGGACTATTGCGCGGCAGATGCGTTCTTTGCCCCCGTGGCCGCGCGGGTTGCGGGATACGGACTTCCCCTCAATGAGAATGCTATGACCTATGTCACGGCCCATCTTTCTGACCCGAGTTTCAGGCGGTACCGCGCCATGGGATGTGTCGATGGTCCTGACCAGCCGTTTTACGACCGTGAATACCCAAGGCGTGACTGGCCGTTGGCCCCTGAATGGGACGCGGAAATTTCAAATGGTGAGGCCAGCGAAAATGCGCTCTGCCCCTATTCCCAAAAACCTGTCACGGATTTCTTACGCCTTAAGGGCCGCGAATTTGGCTTCTGTAATCCATTTTGCCGTGACAAAACCATGATGGACCCCACGGCATGGCCTGCCTTCATGGATCTTTACCATTCGTAAAGGGATCCGTCTTAATCTTGGTTAAAAAAGAACTAAGACCAAGGACCAGCATTCATGGGCAGCGTGATCAGAACGGTCGCATTTCAAGGCATCGATGCAACGCGCGTGGATGTGCAATCTGCGCTCCATGCAGGGCTGCCGGGGTTTTCGATCGTCGGGCTTCCAGATAAAACCGTCAGCGAAGCCAAAGAACGCATTCGGTCCGTTTTTGCGGCCCTGTCCATTGCTTTGCCGCCGAAGAAAATCACCGTTAACCTTTCGCCGGCGGACCTGCCCAAACGCGGGTCGCATTTTGACCTCCCGATTGCACTCGCGATTCTCACGGAAATGGGGCTCATCCCGAAAGAGCGCGCCGAAGGTAGCCTCGCCCTTGGGGAATTGTCCCTGATGGGGGATATTTTACCTGTGGCGGGGCTTATGCCAGCCGCCCTAACCGCCGTTGAAAATGACTATACGCTTTTTTGTCCAGAAACTGGCGCATCAGACGCCGCATGGATCGCCCCTGAGCGCGTGTTCGGGGCCCGAAAACTCCAACACCTTTTGGCGCATTTTTCGGGCCGAACCCCCATCACCCCCGCAGAGCCAAGCCCGATTTCCCCGCAAAATCACACGGGCTGTTTTCGGGATGTAAAAGGGCAAGAGCGCGCAAAACGAGCACTTGAAATTGCAGCCGCGGGACGGCATCACCTTCTTCTTATTGGTCCTCCTGGCTCGGGGAAATCCATGCTTGCGGCACGGTTCCCCACAATTTTGCCCCCTTTAACGCCTCAAGAGTTCCTCGATACATCACTCATTCAATCGGTGGCGGGGCTGCAAAACACCAAAACGCTCTCTTATGCGGCGCCTTTTCGCGAACCCCATCACACCGCATCAATGGCCGCAATGGTTGGTGGCGGCCAAGATGCAGCGCCAGGCGAAATTTCACTGGCGCATAATGGGGTGCTTTTCTTGGATGAACTGCCCGAATTTTCGAGGCCCGTTTTGGAAACCTTGCGCCAACCCTTAGAAACGGGGCAAGTCGTCATCGCACGTGCCAATGCCCACATGACATATCCATGCCGTTTTTTACTGCTGGCGGCGGCAAACCCGTGTCGCTGTGGGCATCTCGCAGATCCGAACAAAGCCTGTAACCGCGCGCCAATTTGTGGCGAAGATTACCTCAAGCGGCTTTCTGGGCCGCTTTTGGATCGCTTTGACATGCGCCTTGATATTCCGCCTGTGTTTATTGCTGATCTCGACACGCCCCCTACGGGTGACGATAGCCCAACCATTCGCCACCGCGTCATGGCGGCGCGGGACCGTCAAACCGCACGCTTTGATGCGATTAAAACCGTTCAAACCAACGCAGATTTGGCCGGTGAACAGCTTGAGGCGCATGCGGCATTGCGGCCCGATGCCAAGGCGCTCTTGCGTCAGGCTGCGGACCGATTTGGCCTATCTGCGCGCGGTTATCACCGCATCATCCGCGTGGCGCGTACCATTGCCGATCTCTCAAACGAAGACGATATTCGCGACGACGCCATCGCCGAAGCCATTTCGTACCGAATAGAAATGGATTAACCTGCGCGTTTTTCTTCGATCACTTGCCAGATTTTTTCTGTGATATTCTCATCGTTAAACCGTTCGAGTTCTTGGATCCCTGTTGGGGATGTCACATTGATTTCAGTGAGATAATCACCAATCACATCAATCCCAACAAACACCTGCCCGTGATCACGTAAGGTGGGGCCTATGGCCTCGCAAATTTCCAAATCACGCGCGGTTAAGCCAACCTTTTCAGGCCGCCCGCCCACATGCATATTGGACCGTGTTTCCCCTTCAGCAGGCACGCGGTTGATGGCCCCAACAGGTTCTCCATTCACCAAAATAATACGCTTATCACCATTTTTAACGTCTGGTAGGAATTTTTGCGCAATAAGAGGTTCATTGTTCATCCCCGCAAAAAGTTCATGCAAAGACGCAATATTGCGATCATCAGGGCGCAACCGGAACACACCAGCCCCGCCATTGCCGTAAAGGGGTTTCACAATGATATCCCCATGGCGGTCCTTAAAGCTGCGTAACGCGTCCAAATCGCGCGCAATCATCGTTGGCGGCATCAGATCAGGAAATTTCAAAATGAGGAGCTTCTCAGGGAAATTACGCACCCAAAACGGATCATTCACCACAAGCGTATCGGGATGCACCAGATCAAGCAGATGCGTCGTTGTGATGTATCCCATATCAAATGGCGGGTCCTGACGGAGCCAAATCACGTCAAATTCTCGAAGCGACGCCACGCGGCCTTCGCCAAGGGCAGCATGTTCACCTTGCACCCGTTTTACCGTGAAATCATGACCGTAGGCCCGAAGATCCCCCTCATCAAACTGGAGCTGATCAGGTGCATAATAGAAAAGGCTGTGGCCTCTTTTTTGCGCTTCTTCCGCTAGGCGAAATGAGCTATCGGCATTGATATCAACGCCGTCAATCGGGTCCATTTGAAACGCAATTTTAAGTGCCATCTGTTGTCCTCACATGTGTTCACCCCACCAATGTGGCGTGTTCAGGCCCAAGGTTCAACTGGCATTCCTCACTGCGGCATAACATTTTCGACAACAGCCACACGGCCCGTGTCATCCACAGCCGCCACATCAACGCGGCACGGCGTTGCCAAGCCCAAAGGCAACATCGAGACATACTCATCCACTGCGCCAAAAATGCGCGCCAATTGCCGTGCACCAAGCGCCTCAAACGCGCGTGCGTGCGTTTTGGATGTTTTCACTTCAATAAAAACGAGACCCGTAACAGCAGACATGATCAAATCAACTTCTCCTGACTTCCCACGCCAGCGCCGTTCAAGGCACTCAAACCCCATGGCGTTATAATGACGCTCGACACTGTGTTCGGCGTTCATCCCCGCATGGTAGTTCATGAGACCGTTCATCAGGTTTTCTTTGCCAGCTCCAATGCCAGTTGATAGACATCGCGTTTCGGAAGGTTCAAGGCCTCCGCCACGGTGGAGGACGCGTCTTTTATACGCATGGTTTCTAAAGCCTGCGTTAACGCCGCTTCGACATCTTGCGGATTTGTCGCAGGCTTATCCGCACGGTCCACAAGAAGGACAATTTCCCCTTTTATGGTGCGCTCTTGCAAAATTGCAGCCAGTTCATCCAACGTGCCCCGCAGGGTTTCTTCGAATTTTTTTGTAATTTCCCGACAAATCACCCCGCGACGTGATCCCCCTAAAACCTGCGCCATGTCTGCTACCGTTTTTTGCACGCGTTTGGGCGATTCGTAGAAAATAAGCGTCGCGGACACCGTTTGTAGATCTTTCAGAGCGGTTTCTCGCGCATGTTTTTTGGACGGAAGGAAGCCAACAAACATGAACCTGTCACTGGGCAAACCAGATAGGGTCAGCGCCGTGATAAGCGCGGTCGGCCCAGGGGCGCTTATCACAGGAATGTCGTCTTCGATCGCCGCCACCGAAAGCCCATATCCTGGATCGGACACCAATGGTGTGCCCGCCTCGGACACATAGACCACGGATTTGCCATTTTTCATATCCGCCATAAGTTTAGGCTTCGCTTGATCGGCATTATGTTCATGATACGCCACAAATTCACGCCCTTTAACCGTAAGGCCATGCATGGTCATCAGGTGTTTGGTCGTGCGGGTATCTTCGCAGGCAATGATGTCGGCGCTTTCCAAAATATCGAGCCCACGCAACGTGATGTCACGCGCCGCCCCAATCGGCGTTGCCACAAAATAAAGACCCGCCGAAAGTGGTTCATTTCGAACACGTAAATCCATTAAATTATTTCCACTCGTTTACACCTGTCAGGTGATCTTTTATTGTCTGCCCCATCTGCTTAAGTCATTTATGAAAGAAACGCGACCCATGATGGTGACCCCCAAGTCCTTTGCGACAGCTTGGCGTGCAATTTGCGCACTCTTCCTTTTCGCCCTAGCCACGGCCTGTGTGCCGATTTCAACCGGTCCAGGCGGACCCAAAATTGATCCAAACAAACCTGTGCGCGTCGCGCTACTTGTGCCTTCTGGGTCTGGATCCGCCGGCGATGATATGCTCGCAAAAGGGCTTGAGAATGCCGCACGTCTTGCGATTTCTGATTTGCAGGGTAGTAAAATTGACCTCGCGGTCTATAGCACAGCCGGCAAAACAGACCGCGCGGCCGCCATGGCATTACAGGCCGCAAATGACGGCGCCAAAATCATCATCGGGCCCGTTTATGCCCAAAACGCAAATGCCGCAGGCGTTGCCGTGGCCAAAAAAGGGCTTCGGGTTTTAACCTTTTCCAACAACACAGCCATTGCAGGCGGGAATGTGTATGTGATGGGCGCCTCCTATCAAAACACGGCTGAACGCATGACCGCCTTTGCCACCCGCCAAGGCAAAAAGCGGCTTGTCATTGTGCATGCAAATACCGTTTCAGGCAATTCAGGCAAAGATGCCATCATCAAAGCC
>JBMYYE010000113.1:0-7646 GCA_049609065.1 Halocynthiibacter sp. | reverse complement strand
GCGTCTTTCCATGAAAGTGGTTGATCAAGAAACTGGCGAAGAAATCGCGCCAGAGAAAAAAGAAAAGAAAGACGAAGAGTAATCTTCGTCACTTTCCAAATAGAAAGGCCCGCTCATTTGAGCGGGCTTTTTTTGTTTAATCTTTGTTTAATCTTTGGATCCATATTGTTCAAAGGAGGATGCTAAGGTTGCGAAATGAAAATGTACACATTATATGAGTGATCAAATGTATTCGGTTTAATTGACAAAATGGGGGTACTATTGATGGCAGATGCACGAATAGTTTCCAATTTTCTCGTAGAATTGGCCCACGAGAATGACGAGACTTTATCACCTATGCAAGTGTTAAAGCTCGTGTATATAGCTCACGGATATAGCCTAGGATATAATCGGGCTTCACTTATTCCCAATAGAATAGAGGCTTGGAAATTTGGTCCCGTTATTCCAGATTTGTATCATGCGACGAAGGGCCGAGGTAGGGTTGTCAAAGCAATAGACGTGAGCGACCGCGAAGATATGACAGATGGTGAAAAAGAATTTGTCCGGATTGTTTACTCTGCGTATAGAAATTTGGATGGCCTGGAACTGTCTAACTTGACACATCAACGCGGCACACCCTGGTATGAAGTTTATGATGCAGGTACAAGTAATATTAGCATTCCTGATGATTTGATTGAAAATCACTATAAGGGACTAATAAGCAGCTAGATGTCATCTAATCCTAAGATTTCAAGAGAAGCACTGCTTGAAGTGATGAAGAGGCAGGTTTCTGGCTTGGATGCTAACGATTCGAAAGCCATCCAAGAATTGAGCGCAATCGATGATGGCTCCTATGATGATCGTGAAAGAAAGCGCGCCGAAACGGAAACTATTCGGCAGCAAAATGAGGATCGCCGTCTAAATAGAGAGCTACGGGTATCTTACGCAACGAAGGTGTTTAAGTATTTATCCTATTACTCGGTGTTCGTCGCAGAAGTATTGATATACTCTGGGTTTAATGTTTATGGATTTAGCCTGCCTGATAGTGTGCTAACTTTTTTGGTAGGAAGTACGGCAGCAGCGGCGATTGGCTTGGTCTTTGCTGTTACTAATAACTTGTTTAAAAATATTAACGGTTAGATCTGACAGTTAAAATAAAGAGCCCGCTAAAAAGCGAGCTCTTATTATTGTGTGGCTCTTAAGTTAAAAACTTAAAGCGTGCCATCTTCATAGCGTTTTGCCATGTCGTCCATGGAAATCGGCTTGATCTTATCGGCATGGCCGGCTGTGCCGAAGCGTTCAAAGCGGTCGATACAAACTTCTTGCATGGCAGCCATGGCGGGGATCATAAATTTACGCGGGTCAAATTCGGATTTGTTTTCCGCAGCGATACGGCGGAACGTGCCGGTGATTGCCATGCGGTTATCCGTATCGATGTTCACTTTGCGCACGCCAGATTTGATGCCGCGTTCGATTTCTTCCACAGGCACGCCATAAGTTTGTGGCATATCGCCGCCAAATTCATTGATGAGGTCCTGCAAATATTGCGGCACAGAGGATGAGCCATGCATCACGAGGTGCACATGGGGGATCTCTTTGTGGATGGCTTCGATCTGGCTAATCGCCAAAATGTCACCGTCTGGTTTGCGGGTGAATTTATAGGCGCCGTGGGACGTGCCGCACGCAATCGCGAGCGCGTCAACTTTGGTCTGGGCGACGAAATCTTTGGCCTGTGCTGGATCGGTGAGCATGTCTTCCATGGTCAATTTACCTGCAGCACCTGAACCGTCTTCTTCGGCGGCTTCGCCTGTTTCGAGGTTGCCTAGAACGCCCAACTCACCTTCAACCGATGCGCCGATCCAATGGGCTTGTTGGCTCACGTTTTTGGTGATGTTGACGTTGTATTCATAGGACGCAGGCGTTTTCATGTCGGCTTCTAAAGAGCCGTCCATCATCACGGATGTAAACCCGTGTTTAATCGCGGACAAACAGGTTTGTTCGTTGTTGCCGTGGTCTTGGTGCATACAAAGCGGGATATCTGGATACATTTCTGAGAGCGCCATGATCAGGTGCTTCAACATGATATCGCCCGCATAAGCGCGCGCGCCGCGAGAGGCCTGCAAAATCACGGGTGAATTGGTTTTCTTGGCCGCCTCCATAATGGCGAGGCCCTGTTCCATGTTGTTGATGTTAAAGGCGGGCACACCGTAGTCGTTTTCGGCGGCGTGATCCAATAGTTGGCGAAGTGTAATAAGGGCCATCTGTTCTCTCTTTCGGTTAAACTAGCGGTCAAGCGCCGCGATGCCCGGAAGGGTTTTACCTTCGAGCCATTCAAGGAATGCACCCCCCGCGGAGGATACATATGTAAAGTCATCGGCAACACCCGCATGGTTTAGCGCCGCAACGGTGTCACCGCCGCCTGCAACCGATACGGTGTCGCCATTTTTGGTTTCGGCCGCCGCCGCTTTCGCAAGTGCGACAGTTGCCGTGTCAAAAGGCGGGATTTCAAACGCACCAAGCGGACCGTTCCAAAGGATGGTTTTCGCATCCGTAAGGGTTGTCGAAAACGCTTTGGCGGCCTCGGGGCCAGCGTCCAAAATCATCTCATCTGATTGGCAATCGGTGGATGCGCCAATGCGCATGGCGGCGCCCGCTTTGAATTCTTTGGCAAATGCCGCGTCTTGGGGCAAAAGAATTTCACAGCCAGACGCCGCAGCGAGCGCTTCGATTTCTTTTACGGTGTCGACCTGATCGGCCTCATGCAAGGATGATCCCATCTCAACGCCATTTGCGAATAGAAATGTGTTGGCCATGCCGCCGCCGATGATTACGGCATCGAGTTTTCCAACGAGGTTTTTCAAAACGGCAATTTTTGAGGACACTTTTGCACCGCCAACAATGGCGACGGAGGGGCGCTTTGGCGCCTCAAGCGCGGCCTGCAATGCGCTGATTTCCTCGGACATCAAAGGTCCTGAAAATGACGGCATGTGATCTGCGATCGCGGCGGTTGAGGCATGCGCACGGTGGGCACAGGAAAACGCGTCATTAACATAATAGTCACCAAGTTTGGCCAAATCTTTGGCAAGCTCAGCATCGTTTTTCTCTTCACCCGCATCAAAACGCAGGTTTTCACACAAAAGCACCTGACCGTCTTTGAGGTCAGCGGCCGCTTTTTGCGCGTCTTCACCGCGACATGTATCAACAAACATAACGGGTGTGCCGAGCGCCTTTGACAAATCATTCACCACGGACGCGAGGGAAAGATCAGGGACAACCTGACCTTTAGGGCGACCAAAATGGGATAGGATCACGAGGCGCGCACCTTTGGCCAAAAGGTCCTTCATGCCGTCTGCAAACCGTTCGATGCGCGTCGCATCGGTGACTTTGCCGTCTTTCATCGGGACGTTCAAATCGGATCGCACGATGAGGGTTTTACCCGCTACGGCTTCATCTGTGATTGCATGAATTGTCATCGATTACCCTTGTGTCTTAAATTTTGTGTTGATGATTTTGATCTCTTCTGCGGATCCCATAATCAAAGGGGCACGTGCATGGAGTTCATCGACGACGGTGTCCAAAACATCCGTTGCACCGACCACAGCCAGACCACCGGCTTGTTCCATCAACATGGCCATCGGCGCGCATTCATACACCATGCGAAGCCGCCCGTTTTCATAGCCACTGCGCGCATCGCTTGGATAAAGGAATGCGCCACCGCGGGTTAAAATGCGGTGCGTTTCCGCGACCAAAGACCCAACCCAACGCATGTTGAAATTTTTACCACGTGGACCCGTTTCACCCGCCAGACAGTCATCGATGTAGCTTTGAACGGGGGCTACCCAATGACGATGATTGGACGCGTTGATTGAAAATTCTTTCGTCACCTCAGGCACGCGCATATTGCGTTCCACCAGCACATATTTTTTCGTATCAGGATCGAGAACAAACTGCAGTGTGCCATCCCCGAACGTAACCATCAAACCCGTTTGTGGGCCATAAACGATGTAGCCCGCAGCGATCTGTTCGCGGCCTTTACGAAGGAAGCTGTCTTCGGCGTCGTCTTTGGCGTCATAGATCGAAAAGATCGTGCCGATAGAGACGTTCACATCGATGTTTGAAGATCCGTCAAGCGGGTCAATCGCCAGTGCCAGCGTTCCATCCGTGTCGATTTCGACAACGCTTTCTTGTTCCTCAGAGGCATACCAGCGCACGCCTGATCCTTTGAGAGCGGCGGCAAATTCGTCATCTGCCAAAACGTCCAGCGCTTTTTGCCCGTCGCCATCTGAGTTTTCACCAACCTCATTGCCCAAGGACTGACCGATTGCGCCTTTGGCAATTGTATGGGCGAGGTTGACGCCAACATCACAAAGAGCCCCCATCGCAGGGCGTAGGTTTTCAGGAATAAGATCGAGCGGCAAGGATGTGTTCATAAGTCTGCTGCTTTCTAAGGTTTGAAATATGCCCCTTCATATCTCAAAAAAACGATGAAATGGGAATTCAAAAACGTAAATAAGATGGATTTTTTTGCCCTTTTGGGCATTGTAATAGCCAAGATGTAGCTTATTTGGCATCCGTGCTCTGTTGCTTTGGGATTTCTCGGGCGATAAGGGGGCGCGAATAGCTAAGGAATATGTGATATGACCACAGATCAGCAAGTTTCATGGGACGATAGCGTCCTGCCGTTTCAACTCGATGCGTCGGACATCCGGGGGCGCGTTGCGCGTTTGGATGGGGTACTCGATAATGTCTTGGCGCAACATGACTATCCTGATGCGATCGAAGCCTTGGTGGCTGAGGCTGCGATCCTCACGGCGCTGATTGGGCAGACGATCAAATTGCGTTGGAAATTGTCGTTGCAGATCCGTGGTAGCGGGGCCGTGCGCATTATTGCGACGGATTATTACGCCCCGCAGCACGAAGGAGATGTTGCCAAAATTCGCGCCTATGCAAGCTTTGATGAGGAGAAGCTCGATCAAAAAGCGGTGCCGTTTTCACAAATTGGCAAAGGCTATTTTGCGATTTTGATTGACCAAGGCGAAGGTACGGAGCCCTATTCAGGGATTACACCAATTGCGGGTGGGTCCTTGGCGGCCTGTGCGGAAACGTATTTTGAACAATCCGAACAGCTGCGCACGGAGTTTAAGCTTTCATTTGGAAAATCCATGGAGCCAGGCGGTCAAAACGGTTGGCGCGCGGGTGGGATTATGATCCAACAAATGCCCAAAGCCTCAAGCCTTCTGATCACAGAAACAGTGTCTAAAACAGCGAATTTGACCGATGAAGAGGTCGAAGAAAATTGGAATCGGACGCGGATTTTGATGAATTCTGTCGAAGAACTTGAATTGGTTGGCCCGAAGGTTCCGCCGTTGAATTTGCTATATCGCCTGTTCCACGAAGAAGACGCGCGGGTGTTTGACGCGCAACCTGTGCTCTTTGGCTGCACCTGTTCTGAGGACCGTGTGCGCAACACGATGTCGATGTATTCTGCAAAAGACATCGCGCATATGACCACGGATGAAGGCACCGTGACGGCGGATTGTCAATTTTGCGGTGCACATTATGTGATGGATCCAAAAGAGCTTGGCTTTGATGCGGAAAAGACCGCGGGTTGAGCGGCGCGCATTGGATAACAACGCTTGAACGTGCAACCTTTGCGGGCGGCGGATCGTCTGATTTTGACTTAAACCCGGGCAACGCGCGCCCTGATGTTGCGTTACGGGATGCGGCGGTTTTGGTCGGGGTGATTATGCGGGATGAGCCGATGATCGTCCTGACAAAACGCGCCTCCCACCTTAAGCACCATCCAGGACAGGTGGCGTTTCCAGGCGGCAAAATGGATGAAGGGGATCCATCCCTTCACGATACGGCCCTGCGTGAGGCGCACGAAGAAATTGGTCTTCCGCCTGAAAATGTGACGGTTTTAGGGGTCCTACCACCGCACCAAACCGTAACTCAGTTTCAAGTTACGCCTGTTTTGGCGCATATTCATACGGATTTTGTGCCCAGCCCAGAAGTGGGTGAGGTTGAGGAAATGTTTGAGGTGCCGCTCGCGCATGTTCTTAACCCTGATGCCTATTTGGTCCAGTCGCGGATTTGGATGCGTGAGCGCAGGTATTATTATACCCTTCCTTATGGCCCATATTATATTTGGGGCGCGACGGCGCGCATGTTGCGGGTGCTCTGTGATCGAGTGCAGCCATGAAACTGACGGCAAAATGGATTTCAAACCCTGAGACGCAGATGCTGTTCCAAGCGTTTGAAGATGCGGGGTTTGCGCTCTATTTTGTGGGCGGATGCGTGCGCAATGCGATTTTAGGATATGTGGTGGCGGATATTGACCTTGCGACATCTGCTACGCCAGATGAAATGATCGAAATCGCGAAAGAACGCGGGATGCGCATCCTGCCAACGGGCATCGAACACGGCACAATGACGTTTGTGGTGAAGGGTTCATCCTTTGAAGTCACAACATTTCGTGCGGATATTGAAACTGACGGGCGGCATGCGACGGTGGCGTTTTCCACACGCATTGAAGAGGATGCAAAGCGTCGTGATTTGACGATGAATGCGCTTTATGCGGATGCGCATGGGGTGGTAATCGATCCTTTGGATGGCATGCAGGACCTTGAGGCACAACATGTGCGGTTTATTGGCGATCCTGAAACGCGCATTCAAGAGGACTATCTGCGTATTTTGCGCTTCTTTCGTTTCTTTGCCACTTATGGTGATCTCGAAAATGGGATTGATCCCGAAGGCTTGGCCGCTTGTGCGGCACATGCGGATGGCTTGGCCAGAGTTTCCAAAGAGCGGATTGGTCAAGAATTTCGAAAAATCCTAGCGGCAGATGATCCCTCACAAGCCGTGTCCGCCATGGCGGCGTCTTTGGTTTTGAGCCAGTGCCTTGTGGGGGCGGACGCCAAAGCGTTGCCCCGTCTGGTGCATTTTGAAAACATATATGGATCTGAAATTGATCCCATTTTGCGTTTGGCCGTTTTGGTGCAGGATGCGCCGCGTGATGCATTACGATTGTCGCGGGCAGAAACGCGGGCGTTTGAGCGGTTTCGGCAATTTGCGGTCGACCATCATAGCGGGTTCGACCTTGGATATCAGCTTGGGAAAACGGCAGGGATACAGGCCGTTTTGTTGCGCGCTGCGCTGACTGAAATAGAGCCTAATAAAGGTATTTTTCAGGAAATAGAAGCAGGCGCAACAGCTATATTTCCGATTAAAGCCCAAGATTTATTGCACGCGTATCAAGGGCCAGAGCTTGGTATATGTCTCAAAAAATTGGAGCGGTCTTGGATCACGTCACAGGGGCAAAAATCCAAGGATGAGCTTTTGTCTGAACTACGGTGAAGATCCTGTGAAGAGACCTTGAACGTCCCCTGTATTCGCGGCGGTGGCGGAAAAACTCCCTAAGATTTCTTCGCCAGACGGACCTGCAAAAGCGCCCGTGGCATTCAGTGTTGCTGCCCCATCCATGAGTGGATCAGACCCAAATCCGGAGACCGTAATGGACGAAGTGCCTGTATTTGTGATGGTTGATCCAGAAATGGAGAGAGCGTTAAGAGTGATCGCCTCGCCGCCTGTGGGAGTGTAGGTTTGCTGACCTGTGCTTGAAATGACGGTGCCCCCGGTGGCCACGTTTGTGAGCGCCAAGTCGAGCG